>CAZXDN010000003.1:79181-80589 GCA_964639235.1 uncultured Methanotrichaceae archaeon
AGTGCATTCAAGAGTGCATTCAAGAGAGCCACCTGTCGAGGGTGGCGTTCGTCCAGCCGCCCAGCTTGAGGAAAGGCATCGCCCTGTTTACCCTGACTCCGAGGCAGGCAAGCTCTTCCCTCTTTGTGATCTTCTTCTCCATTCTCTGGCCAAGAATCCTTCTTGCGCTCTTTGGGCCGATGCCTGGTACTCTGATCAGCTCTCCGTAGTCTGCGCAGTTTGGATCCAGAGGCGAGGTTATCGACTCTCTGGCAATTATCAGCTTCGGATCTGAGTTCTCAAGAAATCCGTCCTGGTCAAATGCACTCTCGATCTCCGCAGGGCTGAAGTGGTAGATCCTGTAGAGCCAGTCCACCTGGTAGAGCCTGTGCTCTCTCCAGAGTGGCTCCTTTTGCCTGGACTGAAAGGCTGTGCCTTCGATTGGGCAAAAGGCGCTGTAGTAGGTCCTCTTAACTCCTATCTCCCTGTACTCGTAGAGCACCCTCTTGAAGATCTCCTGGTCGCTTTCTCCGCAGCCTCCAACCACCATCTGAGTGGTCTGGCCGGCAGGAAGCCTGACTTTGCGCATGAGGTCTCTTATGTACCTCTGCCTCTGGACTATGTCCATCTCATAGCTCTTGGTCGAGCTCATCTCCGCCATTCGGGATTCAGAGGCGGCTTCCAGGTTTATGCTCACCCTGTCTGCAAGCTCCATCGCCTCCTGTATGTGTGAGAGCGAGGCTCCGGGAAGGACCTTCAGGTGTATGTAGCCCCCAAAGCCGTACTTGGCCCTGAGAAGGCGCGCAGTCTCGACTATCTTCTCCATGATGACATCCTCATCCCTTCCAGCGCCGGAGCTTAAAAACAGGCCCTCGATGTAGTTGGACCTGTAGAGTTCGAGCGTGATCCTGGCCAGCTCCTCAGGCCGATATGAGTATGGCTTGGATTTGTTGGCGCAGCTTGAGGAGTTGCTGCAGTAGTTGCACTGGTGCGAGCAGGAGTTTGTGTAAAGCGTCTTGAAGAGGCTAACGCACCGCCCATCGTGGGTGAATGCATGGCAGATGCCGCTCTTGAAGTTGTCATGATCATCAAACGTTGACGACGCTGCACAGACGTCGTACCTGGTTCCCTTTCCCAGAGCTGAGATCTTATCTGCTGGACCTGGCAGCTCTAATGGCGATGGCTGGCCTGATGGAGCTGGCCCGACAGAGTCAAAGCTGCTTCCAAGACAGAGATGAGCCATCTTTTCGAGTATCGCCATCGTCGAGCTAAGACGTCGGCTTTAAAGAAACGATTTATCCTAAAGGCGAAAGTAATCCAAGCTCATTTCGGCGACCTTCACAGGAGCGCACTCTGCTCGTGCTGGATATTTGCCCGCATTGCAATTAACATAAATAAGCAATCTGCAACCATATGTGCATCGAAGGTG
>CAZXDN010000004.1:0-78732 GCA_964639235.1 uncultured Methanotrichaceae archaeon
AAATACCACGGACTAGATACAACGCTCGTTACATTTATAGTTTAGGGATGTGCTCACTATCAACTCTTTTTGTTAATTCATAGATAGGTTTGCAAGAGATCATCAGTTTGTTCTCATCGGCCAGAAAAGAGAGGAGTCGATTTATTAACATCCAGCGGTAATTACATCGGCACCCAAAGGGATAGCGAAGAGTCAATGAGCAAAACGGCCGAGATAGCACCCCATGTTGAGAGGAGCAAAATACCTCGGTGCCAGAGTGTTTCATCAGCTATGCATGGGGCAACCCGGAGCAGGAGCGCTGGGTGGAGAAGAGCCTGGCTACCGATCTGCAAAAAGCTGGCGTCAAAGTGGTATTAGATCGATGGGAGAATTCTCGCATCGGCGCCAGTGTGTCGCGATTCGTGGAGCGTGTTGGGAAAACCGACCGAGTCATCGTCGTGGGCACGCCGCTGTACAGGAAGAAGTACGATAATCAGGAGCCAATGCGAAGCTTCGTGGTTGCAGCAGAAGGGGACCTCATCGGCAACCGAATGATTGGCACTGAGGCAGAGAAAGAGAGTGTTTTGCCTATACTCCTGGAAGGCACAAGCAACACTGCTTTTCCACATCTGCTGCACGGACGAGTCTATGCTGATTTCCGCAACAGCGAGGACTACTTTAACACGGCGTTTGAACTCCTTTTGAGCATTTACCAGATTCCGCTAAATCATCCGGTGGCTGTAGATCTGCACGAATCACTAATTGGTCGAAAAGAACGCTAAGTTAGAGAGTGAACATCTAAAAACATCCTCTGCTAGCTCTTGCTTAGCGATATAAGTGTTCCCCGCGGACGCGGGGTCAGGGGGGCCGGCCACGGCCTTGAGTGGCATCTCAGGTGGTTGGTATTAGCCAAAAGGAAGGTTCACGATGAATGAGTCGGCCTATAATGGATTAATCAGAGTGGTGCGGCAAGAATGACACAGAATAAATGAAGGTCTTCTCCATCTTAACCATAATACCCCTTCAAAACCCTCATCGCATTCAAAGTAATCCACTTACTGCCCATCCCCTTCTCCTCAATATCCACCAGAAACCTGCCATTGAATGTGCTTTCGAGCTTCCAAACACCATCAGAATCCTGCTTGGATGCCACCAGGTCCACGGCCTCCTGCATCCTCTCATCCCTGATCCCAAGCTTGACCAGTATCCCCAGTATCTCCAGGACATCGGTCCCGTACATCAGCGGAAAGCCAAACCGCTTCCACCCAGGCTTGGAGACTTTTGCCAGGTCATGGCTCCTCTTGTGGATGTGGTGCTTGAGCAGGTACTCTGTGCCCATCTCGATGGTGTGCCTGACATCAGAAGACCTTCTGCCTGGAGGTATCTCCGAGAGCGCCTTCAGCGCCTTGACAGCGCCCATGTGGCAGGTGTGCCTCCCCCAGCAGATCTCATATCTGTCATAAGGCCAGCCCTGCGGCGGGCTGTCTACTGCATCGTCAAACCTCTGGTACCTGGCTATCCAGTCGATCCCCCGCTGAACCCTTGGGTCGTCGAGGTATCCGAGCCTGATGAGGCTCCAGACCACGTTGCCTGTTAGACACGGGATCACCTCGCTGTGCCTCCCGCCGCCTGTCTTTGGGCTGTGATGCATCGAGAAGCCGCCGCTCTCCAGATCCTGGGACAAGTCGAGCAAAAACTCGCATGCCTTCCTGATGCGCTCGTCATTTCCATCAGCCAGGTGCTCAGCCAAGATCATGAGCTGCCAGACAGTCCCTCTGTACTTGTCTGTGTACATCCTCTCTGGACTGCCCCAGCAGCCCTCCTCTTCTTGCTGGGCCAGTATCTGGGGCACGACGCCTCTGGACATGATATCCTGCCTGGCTTTTATCACATCTGGATCGCTGCCAGGCCTCTCAAGGATGTCCAGTAGAGTCAGATGCCTGACTGTTGGATTCACATCCGCCAGGAGCCAGTCAGTAGGGTCTCCGTTTAAAAGCGACTTCCAACTGCTCATCGGCTCATGTTCCACATGCGGAAATTTAAAACTACCGAGATTTTGAGGAGCGGTAATCTCATAATGTGCAGATCCAAAAAAGTGGATATATCAGTAGTGAAGATGTATCTCTGAGGCAACATGGGCAGCACCGACAACTGGAAGCGTCAGGGAAAATACCACTTTGCAAGCGGCAAGTACGAAGACGCAATCAAATGCCTGAATAGAGCGATAACTAAAGACCCGGAGGATGTCGAGGCATGGGTCTACAAGGGCAGGTCACTCTACTACATGGGCAAATACGCAGATGCAGCCAGATGTTATGATAAAGCTCTGGAGAGCGATCCAAAGAGCGAAGACTGCTGGAACGGCAAACTCCAGTGCTGCGACAGGGTCCTGGAGCAGGGCCAGAAGAACGCTGCAGCGTGGGACGAGAAGGTCGATGCCCTAATGAGCCTGGGCAGGTTCGAGCTTGCCCTGGAAATTGCGGAGAGGGATCTTGGCTTCGAACTGAGCAATGCTCCCAGGGCCTGGAACTGGAAGGGCGACTCTCTCAGGGCCCAGGGAAAGCATGAAGATGCCATCAAGTTCTACAACAAGGCTCTGAAGCAAGATCCTGGTAACAACGAGGCATGGGTCAACAAAGGCAAGTCGCTCTTTCTGATGGGCAATGGCCAGGAGTCTCTCAGGTGCCTGGAAAAGGCATTGGAGCTGGGCCCAGAAGATGCCAGGCTCTGGGCAATGAAGGGAGCTGTGCTCAAATCGTTATATCTATATCTGGAAGCTGACGAGGCAAACGCCAGGGCAAAGGAGCTAGGATATAGAGAACCGAAGGACAGCGCGCCTAAAGGCAAAATGATAAAAGATAAGGGGCAAACAGAAAAAACATCAAAGGATAAAGCGAAAAAATAAAGGCATGTGTCTGGCTCACATCAATCAGTTGCTCATTCCAATCGCTATCTGATGATTACTTGATTTGCTCTACCTCTTTTTGGGTTAGCTCTGACAACTGAGTGCCTCTCATGCCTAAGGTGAATGCCTCTCATGCCTAAGGTAAGTGCCTCTCATGCCTAAGGCCAGCTCCCTGACCCTGCCTCCGGCGGGGACATATTAGGCTTGCTTTGGTGTGATGGCTGCTTTCAGTTGACAGAAGTCCATAGCCACGGCATGACCTATCTGGCACTTATAGCTGATATCCAGTCCTCACGGGAGATGCCTGCCTCAGAGAGAATAAGCTTGATCAAAGTCGCTCAGACCACATCGCTGTGATGAGATTAGGAATTAAAGTCAATCATTTCAGGACTCTACAGTCATATATTTTGACCGATAAGTATATAGCCTAGATAAACCGTCTGTAACAAGCTTCATTGCATTGATTCAAAAGTTTGTTGAGATGTTTTTGCGGCAAGATCGATAAATGAGATCGATTCAAGGTAGGTAACGTGACTTTCTCCAAGCCCCTGAAGGAGCGGGGCGTCCTGCTTTCTCAAAGAGCGAGGCATCAAAGCCAAGTTCTGGCGCAGCTCTAGAAGATCTAGATCCGGTGCGTGAGGTGGCGTGATGTGCAGGAAGCTTTTGCCTCGAGTAGAGGTCAGACTTCGGTTGGAGACATCATCACAATTCTGCTGGTGTTCTGCATAATCCCGAAGAGAGTTAGTCACAAAGCGTGGACCCAAAGGGAAAGCTGCGGGTTTCTGCGCACAGGACTGCCCTGTATAACCTCATACTCAAATCCAAGAGGCAAAAAATGTCATTTGAAAAGTTAAATCTCATGGCCCCGCTTCAGCGGGCGCTAGATAAAGAAGGATACACCAGCCCCACGCCAATACAGATGGAGGCAATACCGTACCTGCTTAAGGGAAAAGACCTGATGGGCATCGCCCAGACGGGCACGGGAAAGACAGCGGCCTTCGTGCTGCCCATACTTCAGAGGATGTCTGAGGTGCGCAAGTCGCCAATTCCAGGAACTCCGCGCGTGCTGGTGCTCGCACCCACAAGGGAGCTTGCAGCACAGATAGATCAGAGCTTTGCCACATACGGCCAGTTCCTCAGGTTCAGGCACACAGCAGTATTCGGCGGGGTAAAGCAAGGGATGCAGGTAAGAGACCTCTCAAGAGGCGTCGATATCCTCGTCGCCACTCCAGGAAGGCTTATGGACCTGATGAAGCAGGGCCACATAAGGCTCAAGGGAGTCGAGTTCTTCGTGCTGGACGAGATAGACAGGATGCTCGATATGGGCTTCATCAACGATGTGAAGAAGATCGTTGCAGCTCTGCCTGGGAAGCGCCAGTCGCTCTTCTTCTCGGCCACGATGTCGAAGCAGACAGGCGAGCTTGCGGGAACGCTCCTGACTGACCCAGTACTTGTAGAGACTGCGCCACAGGCAAACGCGCTCGAAACTACAGAGCAGCGCATCTTCTTTGTGGACCACACAGATAAGTTCCAGCTGCTGCTTGGGCTCCTCGAGCAGAGGGACATGACCCGCACTCTGATCTTCACCAGGACCAAGCACGGCGCTGATAAGTTGGCGATGATGCTTGGCAGGAACGAGATTGATGCAGATGCCATACACGGCAACAAGTCGCAGGGCCAGCGCACGACAGCCATGCGCAAATTCAAGTCAGGCCATCTGCAGGTGCTGGTAGCGACAGATATTGCGGCGCGTGGAATTGACGTCGATGGGATATCGCACGTCGTGAACTACGACTTGCCAAACGAGCCTGAGAACTATGTTCACCGCATAGGCCGCACTGGACGCGCAGGCGCAAAGGGCACGGCGTACTCATTCTGCTCAGCAGACGAGCGCAATTACCTGAGAAGCATCGAGAGGCTGACGCAGACGAGGATAGAGATGGCAGAGCACAAGTATCATTCAGAGCGTGCAAAGAACGCAACTGGCGCTGCAGCAGAGCCCACGCCGAAAAGATCTTTCCAGAACCACAGGCCGAGGGTTGTGCAGAGAAGCTCCAGGCAGGAGAGCCCGCGCAAGCCATCAGGACCTCGGAAGTCATATTCTCCAAGGCGGAACTAGCTGAGTCTGGAGGGGCTGCCGGCTCTTCAGCCCGGCTGCCCTTCATGCTTTTAGCGGCCTTTATCTTATGCTATCTCTAATGCATTACCTAATGCTTCTCAAGCAATCACTTTGCCTCAGATGTTGTGTCAAGCGCCTCCTGCAGCACAGTTTCCCGACCCAAAGAAGCTGCGCATTATGCTGCAAAGCGCCTCCACGTTCTCGTAGCTCGAAGGAACGGATAGCATTACAGCTTCCGAGTCCTCGTCGCATTCTATTCCAGCAGAGACTTTTTCAGGCACGTACACGAGGTCTCCTGACTTCAGGTCGATCGTCTCATCCCCGGTCAACCTGAACGAGCCTTTCGTGACCATCAGAATCCCATCCTCATCATGGGAGTGAGGCTCGACTTTCAGCCCTGCAGGCAATTCGATATGCATCACCGCAACCTTCTTCGAAGCATAAATCGGAGTTATTATCCCTTCTGGAGTTGGGAACGACTCTGCATTCTCAAACCTGTAAATCTCCAAGGCTCTCATCCTCTCTATATCCAAATTTTATTCTCTTCGCATCTTCAAGTGCTCTGCACATCTTGATTGTTGAAATACCAGGTTCCATCCAGGGGTATTGGCATAAACCGGTCGTAGAACTCCTTCATGTTCTTGATCGGGTCCATATCCGAGAACCTGTCTGGGTAGCACCACTTTGCCATGGACTGCAGTATCACGAAGTTCTCGATGCTGAATCCAAGGCCGGAGTAGTAGAAGTAGGTGTTTCCATCATTTACAGCTTTCAGGCTGTTCCAGCCGGATCGATTTGTGTATCCCTCAATTGTCTTTTTCACATCATCCTCGGACGGATGGGCCCCGAATCCCACGAGGTTTCCACCAGAATCGCCGAGAGTTCCTGGGACCATGCAGAAGACAATCACATCTGGGTCGGTTTTTATGAGATACTCAGGGTTTATCAGCCCCGATTTCGCTACAATGCCATCTGCAATGTTCTTTGCGCCAATGTAGTCTATGGGAATGGCCATTCCAGCATGAGACATGGTCATTCCATACTCGCTTGTTCCGCTATTGGGATACTCGATGTAAACTGAGGCTTTTGAGCTGTTGTCTAGATCCTCAACTCTGGAAAACACCTCTTCTACCTGCTGGTTGTAGAAGTCGATGATCTGATCTGCCCTGTCCTCTTTTCCAATTAGTGCTCCTATTAGGGATACGCTTGCCTCGTAGTTATCGCTTCTGTAAGGGCTCAGATAGAAGTCGACGTAGACTACTGGAATGCCGGCCTTGTCCAGTGCGCTGATGTCTGGCAGCATGTCATAGGCCTTGCACCACAGCGGCAAGATGACCACATCTGGGTGGAGCTTCACCACCTCCTCAACGCTGAAAGTCGACTTCTCAAAATCACCCACCCTGGGAATATCGGCCATCTGGGGGTATTTCTCAGAGTAAGCGCTCAATAGATCCGGGTAGTTCGCATCCAGAGAAGAGCAGACACCTGCCAGATAATCGATGAAGTCAGGTCCTGCAACTGCTGCAAACACGTTGATCGCCTCTGTATCTGCCAGAACGACGCTCTTGACAGGCCCGCTGATCTCAACCGTCCTGTTATCCAGATCGGTGACGGTTATTAGACTGTCCTCATCAGATGTGGAGCCGTTCTCGGCTGCAGCACAGGCTGTCAAGCAAACTGTCATGCCTGCAATCAGGGCGATCGCAAGCACCACAAACATTGAAACTATTTTTCCCATAACTCATCTCCAAAAGATTGGATGATCACAGCATGACATCCAGCTCGAATTATCTTGAGAGTCAACCTCAAATGCCTTCTAAAATCTGTGTCCTTACCAGCAGTCTGGCATCCGTGAATCAAATGCGTTCGTCGAATATGTTCATTGAATACATCTAATGAATACATTTACTGATATGTGTTTTTAGTGATCATGCCTTCTTGACGGAGATCATCAGCGCATCCCTGTAGACAGGGTCTTTGGTATCGAGGACTGATGTGCACTCAAAGCCTGCCTTTGCCAGCATGTCCTCAAACTCCTCAGCCTGGTGAAGGTTCTGCTCACTGGAAGCAAACGACATGGCAAGGTCCAATGAGGTCGAAAAAGCCGATGATTTATCGAGAAATACGTGCTTGATTACGAGGTATCCGCCCCTGTTCAGGCCCTTATGGATCTTTGAGAGCACATCCTCAATCTCAGGCTTGGGCATGTAAAGAGAGTTGGAGGCAAACACCAGGTCATAGCCGCTTCCTATGTCGTCCTTCCTGATATCGCAGGGCATGGACGTGATCCTGTCATCTCCGTGCTCCTTTATTTGAACCTCTGTCGAGTTTTCTACAATTGAAGGCAAATCGGCAACGACTATTGATGCGACTTCAGGAAAGGCTTCTGCAATAGCTATGGAATACGTCCCAGGGCCGCCGCCGAGGTCCAGAACGCTCCTGATCCTGGAGAAGTCCAGATGGCTGTCAAGCATTTGCATTGTGTGCTGAACGCCGCCCATGAACGGGGCCTCAAAGAGCGCCTTCCATGCGGTCTCTTCGTACCGCCACATCTCGCCGGATTGATCTGGCTCTCCCTTCAGCATCTTTGCCATATCTGCAGGCGAGAGAGCCTCCATTATGCTGTGTCTGACCAGGTTAACCGCCGAGTAAGTCGAGTCTTCCCGGAGGAATGCCTTCGATTGCTCTGACAGTGAAAACTCGTCGTCGCTCCTGGTGAGGAGCTTAAATGCAGCAAGGAGGTTGCACAGCTTTTCCAGCTTCCAGGCGTTCAGCCCAGTCTCCTCAGAGAGCTGAGCTGCAGTCTTGGGGGTTTTCATATGCTCAAACAGATTGACCTCCAGGGCCACTGAAAGCGTATGAGCATATTTTGCGCAAGATATCCTGTCGTCTATCTCCCGATAATCTGAGGGAGGCATCTCGTTTATCCATTTTGAGGCGTTCATAGAGACCATAGAATCACACCTGATGCGATCGATTAACCTTAATTACGTTCCAATTATTATTTTATTTTTAGATGAATACGCGCAGCTTGCTGCGCAGTGCGCTTTTAACTATGAAGTCATGATTTGATTTTATTGAGGTTGACTGCGCAGGTCAATGCCAGGCTTTTGCAGCCCGTTCTGGCTTATTCCTCTGCTATTACAGCCTGTTTCACCATGTTCAGCGCCTTTAACAGCTTATTTTAGGCAATCAAGCATATGCAGTGCCCATCCTGGATTGCTCCAGGCATATTCCGCGTATTCCAGATGATCTCTAGATTGATGCCATGATTTGCATATATACCTTCCAATTTTATACATGGGCTTTCTCATCATTTTTTAACAAATAATATTCTTTGCTAGAATAGTGTTACTACTTATAGTTTTCCACACGACTAACAACGATTCTCAAATGGAATATATAAAACAGTGTAATTTAATATCGCAACAAATATGATTTATTGATGAATTTAAGGAATAATTAAATACGAATATCTGTAAACGTCATAACGGAGTTGGTAGTACGGCGCTGAAAAGGGAATCAGGTTACCTGCTGAGCAAAGAGCCGAGAATTAGCCCTGAGAGAATAAGCAAGCTGTCGCAATCAGTTGAGCAGTTCAGGATTCTCTCACATGCGATCGAGTTTGGAATATTCGATAACCTCACGCAGGCCAGGACGATCGACCAGATTGTAGAGGTGATGGGGCTGAACCGCGAAGTTGCTGAGAAATACTGCGATTATCTGGTCGGCCTCGAGTTTCTCAAGAAAAAGGATGGCAAGTACGGCCTGACGCCTCTTGCCAGGCATTATCTCGTTAAAAGCTCAAGCCATTACCTTGGAAATTATATCTCTTTCTATAAATGCTGGAGGACTGAAGGAGACCACGGCTTCACAGAGGCATTGACTAAAGGCCCAAAGCAGGGAAAAAATGGCGACCTGTGGGTGTACGATGAGACAAGCTGGCTGGCACTGGCTGAGGGCTCTGCGATCTCGATTCCCAGGATGATCAAGGTCTTGGAGAAGTATACGAAGATGTCAAGCATGAAAAAGATCCTCGACCTCGGAGGGGGCCACGGCCTGTTCGCTGTTGCTTTTGCTGAGACGAACAAGGACGCTGAAGCCGTGGTATTTGACCTGCCGGATGTGATCGAGAATGCTGCAAAGGCAAACATAAGCGCATATGGCAACAGCCAAATCAGCACCATCTCAGGGGACATGGTGGGAGACGACATAGGAAAGGGATATGACCTCGTCCAGGCATCAGATTCCCTTTACCTGACTGCTGAATCATTGAGAATCGTTCTTGAGAAGGTTCACACCAGCTTGAACAAGAACGGCGTGCTCTCTGTCAAGTCCGGCTTTTTGGGGCCTACTGTTGAAGACTCCTCGAGGGGAGCTCTGCTCTTCGACCTGTGCACCTCGATTGCCGGCAAGGGCGAGGTCGTGCACCATTTAGACAGCTTCCTTCAAATGCTCTTTGAATGCGGATTTAAGGTTCTCAAAGTCCTCAACTTCAGAGATCTCGAAGGCAATGGAACCCTGATAATAGCGCAAAAAATGTGAGGCGTCTCCTGGACCGCTTACAGCGTTTCTTGCGCTCTCGGGCCTTTTTTTATCTGGCCTCGCCTCTAGAGTTTGAGAGATCGGAAGACTCCAGCATCCTGCCTCCTCTCTTCTGCCAGGGCAAAGAGCGCACGGATCTCAGGGGCTGTACCTGGGGAAAGCCCTCCTGGCTCAAGTGGACTGTTGACTTCACGCCGTAGACGTCTCGTATCAGCTCCTCGCTTATGACCTCAAGTGCAGTACCGGAACAGAAGACCTTGCCATCGCGCAGGACGACTATTCTGTCAGCGTATTTGGATGCCAGGTTTATGTCGTGCAGCACCATGAGAGTTGTGATCTTCCCTTCCTCTGTCACGCCTCTGACAAGCTCGAACATCTCAAGCTGCTTCTGGAGGTCGAGGTTGTTAGTCGGCTCGTCCATGAGCAGCAACGAGGGGTCCCTCACCAGGGATTGTGCGATGTAGACCATCTGCTGCTGGCCTCCTGACAGCTCAGTCATGGGGTTTGGGGCCAGGCCTTCCATTCCCAGGTTCTCCAGAACTCCATACGCCTGGTCGATCTCCTCTTCCGAGACCTTCCACGAGAGGGAGTTCACCTTTCCCAGGAGAACAACCTCCAATACCGTTAGAGTAGTGAGCTCTGGCATATCCTGGGGAAGATAGCTTATCATCTCCACGATCTCCTCGTTCTTCTGGCCCAGGACCTCTTCTCCGTCCAGAAGGATGTGCCCCTCCGGCTTGAGTATTCCTGCAACGCACTTGAGGAGAGTCGACTTGCCCGCTGCGTTTGGTCCGATAAGCGCAGTGATCCCAGGCTCTGCCTGCATGTTGAGTCTATCGAGCACTGCCTTGGAGCCATAAGATAGACTGAGATCTGCAATTTCCAGCTTCATCTCATGCCTCTTTTAAGTCCAATTCCCATAAATTGATCACAGATTCATCTCATGCTCCTCTTCTTGTTCCTGAGTATCAGAGAGACGAAGAAAGGCACTCCTATGAATGAGGTCACGATTCCTATTGGAAATACGCTTCCTGGAACCACGAGCTTGCTCAAGGTTGAGGCAAGAGAGAGGAGCATAGCTCCCATCAGGGCCGATAGCGGCAGATAGAACCTCTGGTCGTCTCCAACAAGCATCCGAGCCATATGCGGGCCGACGAGGCCTATGAAGCCTATCGTGCCCACAAAGCTCACTGCAGTTGCAGTGATCAGCGAGACATACAGCATCGCCTTTCTCCTCAGCTTCTCCACATCCACACCAAGGCTCTTCGCCTTGTTGTCTCCAAGCTTAAGCGAGGTGAGCTTCCAGGCATCTGATGCAAACACAGCGAAGACTATAGCGAGGATCGCAGAGCAGATCCAGATGTTCTGCAAGGTGGCCTTTGAGAGGCTGCCAAACATCCAGAAGAGCACAGCTGCCATCTGCTGATTGGATGCTATGTACTGCAAGAGCGCAATCGACGACTGAAAGAGGAATAGAAGAGCAATTCCTGTAAGTACAATCGTCCCCTTGTCAGACGACCTTGTCTTCGCCACGTAATAGATGAGGAGACAGGAGAGGAGCGAGAAGACGAAGGCGTTCAGAGGTACCAGAAAAACCCCTGCACCCTTGACGCCGAAACCAAGGACGATGGCAAGGCTCGCCCCAAGTCCAGCTGCTGACGAGATGCCAAGAGTGTATGGGTCTGCAAGTGGATTGTCCAGGATCGCCTGCATCTCTGCCCCTGCAATTCCCAGCGATGCTCCAACGATCAGCGCCATCAGGGCTACAGGAAG
Source organism: uncultured Methanotrichaceae archaeon (assembly GCA_964639235.1). GTDB lineage: Archaea > Halobacteriota > Methanosarcinia > Methanotrichales > Methanotrichaceae > CAZXDN01. The sequence continues at coordinate 11,322 of CAZXDN010000004.1, forward strand.
CCGAACGTCCCAGACGATCACCTGATTTGCCGTAGATACGGTCTCTGGAAAGAGCAGGGCTGCAACGACCTCGTCTGCTGTCAGCCACGAGGGTCCAGTCATGAGATCGATAAGAAAGAAAACGATGATCCCAACCAGGGACGCCAGTATGAGGCCCCGTTTTCTTTCAGTAATCTGGAAATAGATATCTCTGCCACAGGTTGCCTTTTGGCCGTGGACTGAATTTTGACCTCCGTGCATCTCCAGGCTGCCGTTTTCCATCATTCGTTCTCCTCCTAGCACAGAGCCTATCATCTCAGATCATCAGGTCCTTGCTGGAGTAGAACCACGTGCCCTCAGGAGATATTGGCATGAACCGTCTGTAGAACTCCCTGAAATTTTCGATCGGGGCCAGGTCCTCAAACTCTGCTGGATAAAATTCCTTTGCCAGCAGCTGGAGAGCAAAGAAGTTGTCAATTCCAGTCCCAATATCTCCATCCATGACGCAAAGATTGCCATTTTTCACTGCTTTAAGGTCAGACCAACCAGCTCTGTTTACATATCCCATAATTATCTTTCTCTTGGTCTCATTGGTCAGGTCAACTCCAAATCCAGTTCTGGCAGCTCCTGCCTCATCGTCAGAATAAGAGAAGCCTTGTAAGACGATTATGTCGGGGTCGGCCTTGATGAGATACTCCGGGCTTATCTCGCCGTAATCCTTGACCGCGCCATCTGCGATATTGGAGCCGCCAGCTGCCTCCACTGACAGTGCCCAACCAGCGTGGCTGGAAGTGCTTTCATATGCAGAAGGCCCTGTGACTGATTTCTCAAAGTATACCTTGGGCTTTGGCCCTGAGATTGTCTTGAGCTTGTCGTAGACGAGGCTGACCTGCTCGTTGTAGTACTCAACTATCTCATCGGCCCTCTCCTCCTTGCCCAGGAGCTTTCCGAGAACAGAGATGCTCTTCTGGTAGCTGTCTCCAAGATACGGGCTCATATAAAAGTCCACGAATACGACAGGTATGCCCGCCTTCTCCAACCGTTCCATGCTGGGCAGCATACCATACTCCTTTGCCCACAGAGGAAGTATCAGCACATCGGGGTGGAGAGATATGACTGTCTCATCGCTAAATGTAGAGGTGTCGATGCTACCAACCTGCGGAAGGTCTCCGATCCTGGGGTGGTCTCTGGCATAGGCCTCATACAGCGCAGGATAGTACTTGGCAAGTCCCGAGTCCAGTCCCACGATGTAAGATAAGAAATCCTCGCCTGCCACTGCTGAAAATGCGTTCATGCAGGGTGAGTCGGCGATTACAACCGTATCTACTGGAAGATCCAGAGTAACGTTCCTGCCCGCCAGATCTGTGATCACAGAATCGCCAGATAACTCCTCCGAGGCTGAGCTTATCATGGGAAGGAGCAACAACAGGCACAAGCAAGACAGCGCCCACGTTGCAGAGAGCTTCGGCCAAAAAAAGCCGCTATTTAGAACAATCCCGTCCATAGTTATCCTCATTTTGCTGCGAATTTGCCGTCAGTCTCGCCGGTTGGCAGAGCCAATACTCGGCTAATTAGCACTGCAAAATAAGATAGTCTTATTATATATGAGTCTTGCTGCAATAATTATCATTTAATTGATTAAGTCGTGAATTATTTCTTATAAAACAGTTTGACAGATCAGCTCTTTTTAGAGGAACATCTTTTTTTACGGTTGAGGTTGCTGTCAGAGATCGATGGGTTTTCCGTCCTTCTACATAGGGCATCAGGAGACAATCCGCATCGAGCTGAGGTTTCTGTGAGCGGCCAATAAATTTCATATGAAAATGCTTATTACTAAGCACATATAGTCAATCCAAACTTGGGAATAAGTATGCTAAAAATAGATAGAATTATGATTGGGATCATCCTCATGCTCCTCTTTCTGTCACTGGGAGTAGCACAGGCATCAGGAGGAACGCTCAAAGCAGATCTGGCATTCGGGCCAGACGACAACCTCGACCCGGCCTATCAATACACAGGCTGGTATCTGCGCGAGGCAGGCATATACGAGACTCTCTTCTCATTTGACGAGAACATGAACCTCGTGCCCGAACTGGCCACAGGCTATGAGCAGGTCAGCGATACAGAGTACAGGGTCAAGCTCAGAGATGGAGTCAAATTCCACGACGCCACCCCAATGAATGCAGACGCCGTGGTCTACTCTGTAGAAAGGGTCCTGGACCCGGCCAACTCCAGAAACAAGGAGTACAACTTCATAGACTCAGTAGAAAAATACAACGATAGCGCAATTACAATAAAGACTACAGAGAGCTATCCTCCACTGATCAACAGTCTCACAGATCCTATTCTATCTATAGTCAGCCCTGAAAACCAGGACATCAACAAGACGGCTGTGGGCACAGGTCCCTTCAAGTTCGACTCCTACGAGAACGGAGTAAAGCTAACAGTAGTCAGGAACGACGACTACTGGGGAGAGAAGGCAAAGCTCGACGGAGCCGTCATAAACTACGTCAATGATCCTCTGACCAGGTCGCTGCAGCTTCAGAGCGGCGATGTGGACGTATCCAGGGGCATACCCCAGACCGAGGTCAAGAACCTGGAGGCTGCCGGGATCGATGTCATGGACAAGGAGACTCTGAGGACATTCTTCTTCTACGTGAACACCCGCAAGGCCCCATTCGACGATGTGAAGGTCAGACAGGCGCTGAGCTACGCTATTGATCGCCAGGAGCTTGTTGACACCGCACTTGAGGGCATCGGAGGCGCTCCAGCGAAGGGCCCGTTCACAGATACCATGCCCTGGAATGCTAATGACAAGCTCAATGCATACACCTACGATCCAGATAAGGCCAAGGAGCTTCTGAAAGAGGCAGGCATCACTGACACGGATGGCGACGGCATCCTGGACTACCAGGGTAAGCCCTTCGAGGTCAACATAAAGACCTACACCAAGCGCGCTGAGCTGAAGCCCTCTGCAGAGGTCGTCGCATCTCAGCTCCAATCCCTGGGAATAAAGTCCGAAGTGGTGATAGAGGAGAGCGGCGCACTCACCACAGACCTGACAGACGGAAACTTCGACCTCGCACTTTACGCCTGGAACACAGCTCCAACAGGAGACCCTGACTACTTCCTCACCAAGCACTACCAGTCTACAGGAAGCGAGGCAGCCTACACCGGTTACTCAAATCCTGAGGTAGACGAGCTTCTGGAGAAGGGCAGGACCACATCTGACCCGGACAAGAGAAGTGAGTACTACGACTCAGTCCAGGAGAAGGTCCTTGAGGACTCGCCAAACATATACCTCTTCTACTTGAACGAGCTGGTAGGCAAAAGCAGTAAGGTCAAGGGATTCGAGATCTACCCAAGCGAGGTCTCATTCATGACGCCAGAGATGGAGCTGGAGGCCTGAAGAGGTTTTGATGAACCCGAAAGCAAAAGAGCATGAGCAGCTGGAGCCGGATAAAAAAGAAGCTTCCTGCTCTTCCTTTTATCCATCTCCAAAGTCCTTTGAGATCAAGAGGGTAGTCTCGAACTACTGGAATATAAGAAGCACCAGCTATGGCTCAGATATTAGCCAGGATGAGAAAGAGGCCTGGGTGAGCTGTCTTGAGTCTCTCTATGGGAAGAAGCGCGGAAAGAGGATGCTCAGAGTCCTCGATGTTGGAACCGGCAGAGGATTCCTGGCATCGGTCCTGGCAGAGATGGGGCATGATGTTACAGGCATCGACCTTTCGAGCGGAATGCTCAAGTTCGCCATAGAGGGCTGTAGCCTCGATGGATCTCCCAGGTTCTGTCTGGGCGATGCAGAGAGGCTCCCGTTTCTGGATCACAGCTTTGACCTGCTCGTTAGCAGACATCTTCTCTGGACACTTCCGCATCCTGAGGTGGCCCTTCTGGAGTGGAAACGGGTTTTGAGCAGAGGCGGCACGCTTGCAGCCATCGACGGACTCTGGTTTGAAGAAGGCGCCGTAATGCGCTTTCGCAGGCGCATATCCAGCCTGCTGACAGCCATCAAGGAGCGGCGCGACACCACTGCATTCGAGAGTCACTACAGGGAGATCAAAGGCGACCTGCCCCTATTCAGCCCTGAAAGCCCGGAGAGCTATCTCAGGCTGTTTCAGGATTCCGGGCTTAAAGGCACTCGCCTGCAGTTCCTGGATGAGGTAGACAGAGCACAGAGGAAAAAAGGCGGCCTCAGCTACAGCCTCAACTATGGAATGCCGGTCTTCATGGTAGCCGGCAATAAGTAGTGATCTGCCTTGAAGATGTTTATTCTCAGGCGCGTCCTGGTTCTTGTCCCGGCAATGCTCATAGTTTCGCTTGGTAGCTTTTCTCTGATACACCTGGCGCCAGGCGACCCTGCAGAGATATTGCTCACCAGCCCTGGCGGCGGAGTGAACCAGGCATCAGTTGAAGAATTCAGGGTGAAAATGGGGCTGGACCAGCCATTTCTAGTGCAATATGCCATGTGGCTTGGAAGGGCGCTCCAAGGAGACCTGGGATATTCGTACATGACTGGCCAGCCGGTCTTTGAGGCAGTGCTTGACGGCTTCTGGCCCACTCTAAAGCTCTCGCTCGTCAGCATGGCGTTCTCTCTGGCGGTGTCAATCCCGCTTGGAATATGGTCAGCCATCAGGCCTGGGTCTTTCGCAGATCGAATCGGCCGCTGGGGATCGCTTATCGGCGTGTCCATGCCAAACTTCTGGCAGGCCTACTTGTTGATCCTGGCCTTCTCTTTGGGCCTCAGGTGGTTTCCTGTGGCTGGATATGGCGAAGGAGGAGACTTCAGTCACATCATTCTTCCGGCAGCAGTCCTTGGCACTGTCTCGGCTGCTGTCACCTCCAGGCTGATGCGCACAAGCATGATTGAGGTCCTGGAGCAGGATTACATAACCTCTGCCAAGGCCAAAGGCCTCAGTGAGAGGGATATAATTCTGAGACACGCCCTGAAGAACGCCCTGATACCGATTGCAACCATGACCGGGCTGAGCTTCGGATACATGCTCAATGGCTCAGTGGTGGTAGAGACAGTCTTCGCCTGGCCGGGAATAGGAAACCTGGTGGTCGAATCCATCTACCAGAGGGACTATCCCATGATCCAGGGAACTGTGCTCTTCGTCGCCCTCCTCTTCATGGCCGTGAATCTTGTAGTTGACGTCTCATACACTCTGATAAATCCGAGGATACGATATGACCTGGGAAAGTAGCCAGAGGGATATTGCTCTAGGAGTTGGAGTAATAGCCTTGATCGTCTTCTCTGCCGTCTTCGCAGCCCAACTGGCTCCTCACGATCCTGGGACGGCGTGTCTCTCAAAGAGGCTCAGCTCTCCATCCTGGGATTATCCCCTGGGAACGGATAGCCTTGGCAGGTGCATCCTGAGCAGGATGCTCTTTGGAGCCAGGTTCTCTTTGAGCATTGGCTTAACAGTGGTCTTTTTCTCAGCACTCATAGGTTTGATACTCGGATCGATCGCAGGCTACAATGGTGGCCTGGTAGACGAGATCATAATGCGCATAGTCGACGGCTTTCTGGCGGTTCCCAGCATGTTCCTGGCTTTAGCTGTGGTGGGTTTCCTGGGGCCGGGTCTGGCAAACGTCATCCTGGCGCTGGTGGTTGTGGAGTGGACCTCTTTCGCCAGAGTGGTCAGGGGCGAAGTCCTGTCGCTTAAAGGCAAGGAGTTCCTCGAAGCTGCACGCTCTTTGGGAGCAAGCGACGTGCACGTCTTCGTCCGCCACCTGCTTCCGAATATCCTGGCCCCTGTTCTGGTTGTGGCGACTCTTGGCATCAGCAATGCCGTCCTGGCAGCAGCAGAGCTGAGCTTCCTGGGACTGGGAGTGCAGCCGGGAGTTCCTGAGTGGGGCTCAATGCTCAGCGACGGCAGGCTGTATCTGAGAACAGCTCCCTACATAATGATCTTTCCAGGCCTTGCGATCACCCTGACCGTTCTTGCATTCAATATGCTGGGAGAAGGACTGGGAGAGAAGCTCGATCCGAGGCGCAGAGGCAAAGGCGCTGAGAGGATCGATTGAGTCTCAATTGAGGCTTGGAATGCTAATAAAGATGCGAAGACCTCGTTAATGGAATCATAGTATTTGGAATGATCGTTATGATCGAAGCCATTCAAAAGCATTGGAGCAGAGATGCAAAGAGCTATGCAAAAGCTGTGCGCTCCACGCTCGATTCTAAGAAAGCGAGAAGTTCGTGGCAAGAGCTGTTCACTGATGCCCTGGGAGTAGGGAAGCTCAAGGTGCTAGATGTGGGGACGGGCCCTGGAATCGTCGCTCTCATGCTCGCAGAGCTGGGCCACGATGTGACTGCTGTGGACTTCTCTGAAGAGATGCTTGCAGCTGCCAGAAAGAATGCCCGCGCCTGCAACCTCGATGTGAAATTCAAGAAAGGAGATGCAGAGAAGTTGCCATTTGCCAGGGAGTCCTTTGATGCAGTCGTCAGCAGATACGTCCTCTGGACCGTCCCTGACCCTGAGAAAGCCATCTCTGAGTGGAAGAGGGTCTTGAAGCCAGGTGGAAAGGTCGTTATCGTGGACGGAAACTGGTACAGCAACGAGAACTCGATCAAGAGAAGAGCGTGGCACGCGCTCTCAGTGCTTCTAGTGGCAATCACCGAGAGGAAGAACCCGCTCACCCACGAGTTCGACGATGAGCTGAAGAGCAAGCTCTGGTCCATCAAGGCCAAGCGTCCAGATGCAGACAGGAAGATGCTCGAAAAGATGGGATTTCAATATATCCGTGTGAATGAGGGAATTAACCGAAGAGCCCTGACTAAGATTGAGTACCTCAAATATGGGTATCAAGGAGATGCGTTCATGATAAGTGGGACCAAACCGTGATCCCAAAATATTTTGCTAATTTTTGACACTTAGGTATCTTTTCCATAATTATGCTTGAGTAACAGTATTGAGACACGATATTCGTTCGATATCTGAGCAGATAGCCATAGCCATATCATGTTGCAGTCGACTGTGCTGCCACCAGCCTGGCATACTCGCCCTTCAAAGCCAGCAGCTCCTCATGGCTTCCCTGCTCCACAACTCGCCCGCCCTTCATGACCATGATCCCATCTGCATCCACCACGGTGCTGAGGCGGTGGGCGATCATGAAGGTCGTCTTGCCCTCTCTGAGCGCAGCAAGAGTATCTTTGATTGCCCTCTCGCTCTCTGCATCCAGGCTTGAAGTCGCCTCATCCAGTATGAGAATAGGCGCATTCTTCAAAAGGGCCCTGGCAATCGCAATTCTCTGGCGCTCTCCGCCGCTTAAGCGAATCCCCCTCTCGCCCACGAACGTATCGTAGCCTCTTGGCAGGGAGATTATGAAGTCGTGGATGCGGGCTTTTGACGCAGCCTCCTCAACCTCAGAGTCGCTGGCATCTGCTCTTCCCAGTCGGATGTTCTCCCGAACTGTATCGTTGAAGAGGAAGACGTCCTGGGAGACCACAGAGAAGCTCTGGCGCAGGTCCTTCAGGGCAAATTCAGAGATGCTGCGACCTCCAAGCATGACTTTCCCAGACTCAGGGTCCCAAAAGCGCAGCATGAGGTTGATCACAGTGGTCTTTCCAGCTCCGCTCATCCCAACCAGAGCCACAGTGGAGCCTGCAGGAACCTGGAAGCTCAGGCCGTTTAGCACAAGAGGCTCGGATGGAGAGTACCTGAAGCTCACATCCTGGAAGGCGATGGAGGGCGCCGGGGCTCTGGATTGAAGTGTCCTTGATCCGCCCCCATCGACCACTGCGGGCTGCTCATCCAGGAGCTTGTAGAGCCTCCTTGCTCCAGAGAACGTCTGAGAGAGCTGCTTTGATGTCTCAACCACGCTCATCATGGAGAGGAAGACGCTCGATGCCAGTATGACTGATATCGGGACGAAGCCAGGAGACAGCTCTCCCTGGCTTACCAGGAACGAGGCGCTGAGAAGGACGCAGATCACGCCCGCCGAAACGATGCTGACGCTAATAGCGCTCTGCAGCCCGACATTTCTCGCCTGAAGCGCCTGCAGCGAGATCAGCGAGTCTGTGTTCCTTGAGAGCTCCTCAAGCCTCTGATGGCCGTAGCCGAAAGCCAGGATCTCCCTCATCCCCTGGAGGCTGTCCAGCACCTGGGCGTTGAGCAGGGCAAGCCCTGACCTCAGGCGCTCGCCTAGAGCGGAGCTGAGCCAGAAGGCGAGCTTTGGCATAAGGGCAAGCATGATCAGGAAAACCAGAAGCACGCCCCCAAGCTTCAGGTTTATGGCTGATAGCGCCACCAGAGCGGAGATAGGGACTACGATTGCCACCACTGCCGGGCCCGCGGTGTGTGCGAAGAAGAGCTCCAGCATCTCAATATCTGAGACTGCAGTTGTGACCAGGTCGCCAGTTCTCCTGGAGGCAAGCTTTGCTGGGGCCAGAGGCTCCAAGACCCTGTAGAACTCATCCCTCAGGGAGACCAGTATGCGATAAGCAGCCACATGCGCCAGGTAAGGACCAAGATAGCCAAAGGCTCCCCTGGATATCCCCAGAAGAACCATGACGGCTGCATAAGGATACAGATCCTCAATTGGCGTGTGAGCTACAGCCTGGGCAAACAGAGCTGCGCCCAGAACTGCCACGCCGATTCCAGAGAGCTGCCTCAAGACCTCCGAGGCGATTGCAATGCTCATCAGCCTCATGTGAGGCCTGATGGGCTTCATGAGGCGGCGCAGCTCAGAGCTCTTATCGAAGATCCAGGCCATCACATCCCTCCTTGAGCCATTTTTTTAACTTGAGCTGCTACTTGAGCTGCTTCTTCCACAGCATACTCGCCAGGGTTCCCAGTCCAGGAGCTTGATGAGCTCATGCACTGGGCAGCTACAAGTCGAGAATAGATCCCTCTTCTCTCCATCAGCTCCTCATGGGTCCCAGACTCGGCAATTCTTCCTTGATCCATAACTAGAATCCTGTCAGCGTTCTTGACTGTGCTGAGGCGGTGGGCTATAATCAGAACAGTTCGGTTGGATAGGAGCAGGTCTAAAGCCCTCTGGATAGATGCCTCGTTCTCGGCATCCATGTTTGAGGTAGGCTCATCCAGAAGCAGTATTGGTGCGTCCTTCAAAAGCGCCCTGGCAATTGCAATCCTCTGGCGCTCTCCACCGCTCAGACGGACGCCGCGCTCGCCTATGATCGTCTCATAACCCTGGGGCAGTGCCTGGATGAACTCATGGGCGTTCGCAGCCTTTGCTGCTGCAAATATCTCTTCTTCAGAGGCCTGCGGCTTTCCCAGGCGCAGGTTCTTCTCTACAGTATCGTAGAAGAGGTAAGCCTCCTGCGCCACCAGTGCCATCGTGGATCTCAGAAAACTGAGCGGAAGATCCCGGACGTCCTTGCCGCCCAGAAGGACCCTGCCCTTCTGGGGATCGTGGAAGCGGTAGAGAAGGTCTATGACAGTGCTCTTGCCAGCGCCTGTGGCTCCTACCAATGCTATGGTCGAGCCGGCAGGCACATGAAAGGAGATGTCCTGCAGTACTGGCCTCTCATCGTCATAGGAGAAGCTCACTTTCTCGAAAGTTATGCCAGGCTCGAAGGTTTGAGGCGGTTGGAAGGCTCCTGCTGCAGAGGCCATGACCTCAGGCTCCAGGCTTAAGAGATCGAAGATGGCATCTGTCGCCCTCTTTCCAAGCAAGCTGTAATGGTGATAGAGGAGCAGGTGGCTGACGTGCTCGTAGAACAGCGAGCCAAGGAGCAGGACCACTACGAGCTTATCAAGGGCAATGCTTCCCTGGCTCAGGCGAAAAGAGGCCACGATCAGCGTCAGAGAGTAGCCGAGCACTGGAACGACCTCTGATACGAAGCTCGCCCCAAAGTACAGCTGCAGGCTTTTGACCAGGGCCATCTCCAGATTTACGGATCGCTTATGCAGCTCTTCGCCACGCGACTCGACCTGTCCGAAGAGCTTCAGGGTGGTTATGCCCTGGAGGCTCTCAGCAAAATAGGCGCTCAGCTCCCTGTAAGCATCCCAGGCCCTTCTGCCGACTTTCCATTCGTCCATGCTCGTGAATACCCAGAGCGACAGAGGGACCAGTGGGACGAAGGCCATCAGTATGACTGCAGAGATCAGGTCCACATAGATGGCAAATCCCAGGAAGAGCAGGACCGGCATTACCAGGCAGAGGGCCATGTAGGGGAAGTAGAGGCCCACGTATGCCTCCAGGCTCTCCACTCCGTCTACCATTGTCGTTGTCAAAGACCCGGTATTTCTGTGCTCAAGGAAAGAAGGCCCCAGGTCGAGGAGATGGCTGTAGAGCTTTTTTCTTACTGCTGCCTTGACCCTGCCTGCAGAGGCCTGGGCGCTCTTATCTCTCAGCCATTCGGCAAGCGCCCTCAGGCCCATGCATGTTATCATGCCCAGGAAAAGGTCGGCCATGGAAAGGAGAGGGCAGCCGTCGTAGATGCCAACTATGATCCTGCCTGCTAGGAGGAGCAGTGCTATGTTTGCGAGCGATCCAAGCAGGCCTGAGAAGAAGGTGAGCGCGATCCACCGGCGCGCCTCTTTGGTGAACTGAGCTATCCTGTAGTTGAATATGCTTTGCATCATCCTCGCCTGACCTCTGCCTCTGGCTGGTTTAAGACAGAGGGCTTGCAGGTAAATCATATTCGTTAATAAATCTAACGGATATGGTAATACTGAATCTAACAATTGGGTTTGGTTTTTAAATTGCAGCCGTGTTGCTGAGGACATAGAGGGCATTGTGGTCTGTGATCTTCGGCAGCGCCTTCAGCTCAGCGTTTGGTCAGCCATTGTTATTATGGATATAGAAAGCATACTATGAAGATAGATGACTCAATTGCAGATGAATGCCTCAACTTTCCTAGCGATCAGATATATATCATAAAATCATAAATTTTTAATGTAAATTAAGATAAATTCTAATGTTATTTCAAGAAAGTATTAAATAATGAGACGATACCTTAGGCTTGGAGCGATCTTATATATGACCCCTAGAAAGACTATGCTGCTACTGATGCTCTCTGTGTTGCTCCTGTCAGCTGCGGACTCAGAGCCTGTATATCTTGGGACTGGACCTAGCGAGAAAGTCATCAACCTGGATGCAGGCACGAGCCACTCTGGCCAGAGCTACAGCTTTGGCACATCCGGATTTGTATCTCCTCATGTGTCCCAGCCCACAATCGTCAGTCCGAATGCCATGATAACCCAGGCCCACGGCCTCCTGGACGAGGCGCTGGCTGCCAGAGACCAGGTCAAGGAAAGCTGCAACGGGACTATGGCGATCATAAAGGAGATCGAGGAGAAGGAAGGCAACATCGAGGACCTGCAAAGACAGACACAAGACAGCGCCAGCAATGCTTCTGATAGCGAAAAGAAAGCATCTGATTATTTGGCGCAAGCTGAAGAGATATATAACAAGACAGAAGATGCCTATAAAAATGCCTCAGACCTCTCCAAATCCGTAGAAAGCAGCAAGAAAGAGATTAAATCCCTGGCCGAGGACGCAAAGGCCTCTGCAGAGGCATCTGCTCTAAATGCCACGAAATCAAGCGCCTATTTAGACGAGATACGGAGGCTCCAAGGTGAGGCTGCCGACCTGTATAATGAGACGTCCAGCCTGCATAATGAGACCTCTATCCTGTACAACGAGACCTCGAACCTGTATAACGAGGCATCTAACCTGTATAATGAAACTTCTGACTTGTACAAGGATAAGCTCTCGAATTACGCAGACATAAGCGCTGGCCAGTAGTGGCTGATAAAAAAGATGCGAGCATTTGAAGCCCGCACTACAATTTCCTTTTTAAAGAAGGCCAAGCCCTTCCCGATCCCAGCTGGCTTCTGGCTACTGAATGGTCCACTCCTCTGCATTCCACCAGATATTGCCTATGATAGAGCCTGTGTTGCCAGAGCCTCCGTGGGGCCCATTTCTGGGCTTTATGCCCGTGATCTTGTCATTGATAGCATACACGTTATTGCTGAAAGCTATGAAGACCGTAGGCTGGTCATCAGCGATGATGCTCTGGAACTGCTGGTAGATCTTCTTCCTCTCATCTTTATCGAAGGTGGTGCGTCCTTCCTCCAGAAGCTTGTCTACCTCTGGATTGGAGTAGGATGCCAGATTCCAGTATCCCTGGCCTATGAACTTGGAGTCGAACTCTTTGTAGTTGTATACATCTGGGTCCAGGGGGTTTCCGCCTGCTCTAACAATCACATTGTGCCAATCAGCCATAGTGACCTCGTCGCCGCTCTTTCCAACGAGGTTTGCCTTGATTCCTATTTTCGCCAGATCAGTGGATACAGCTATGGCCACGTCTTTCCTCTCAAGGCTGCTGGTGAGATAGATGAGGTCGAACTCCAGCTTCTTTTTGTCCCTCTCAAAGATGCCATCGCTTCCTTTGACAAAGCCCGCGTCCTTCAAGAGCTGCTCTGCCTTCTCTGGATCGTAGTTGAATGCCACATCCGGGTTGTAGACCCAGTCAGCCTTGCGGAAAGGCACATATGCGACCTCTCCCTGGCCATTGAATACTGTGTCCACGATCTCTTGCTTGTTTATCGCATATGCGATCGCCTTTCTGACCTCTTTTGAGTCAAAGGGCGTGATGTTGTTTGGCAGGTTGATGGAGTACCAGTTGGCAGAAGGCGTGGAATAAACCTTTATTCCAGACTTGCCCTCCAGGGAATTCGTGCTCCTTGGGTCGATCTTGATGGCATCCACCTCTCCGCTGGTCAACAGGTTGATCCTGGAGTTCTCATCAGGCACGAAGACATACCTGATGGTGTCGAAGTTTGGAGCTTTGCCATAGTAATCGGTGTTGGCTTTCAAGACCAGCTCCTCGCCTTTATTCCAGCTCTCGAACTTATATGGGCCAGTTCCTATTGGATCTTGCCAATAGTCAGTCTTCGCCAGGTCCTGGCCTTCGAGGATGTGCTTCGGAAGAATCGGAAGGGCAAAGCTATCTATGAAAGAAACAATTCCTTCTTTCAGGGTGAATTTCACAGTCGAAGGATCCACAACCGAGACCTCCTGAATCAAATCATAATCTGAGGAGATGGAAAAGATCGAGACCCAGTCGCCGCTTCTCATGAGATCATAGGTGAAGAGCACATCGTCTGCTGTAAAGTCTGTTCCATCCTGCCATTTCACTCCTTTTTTCAGGTGAAATGTGTAGGTCTTTCCATCAGGGGACATCTCCCATGATTCAGCCAGGTCTGGCGCCATCTGCAGGTCGTCATCTGACTTAACCAGGCCGCTGTAGATCTTGATTAGATCGTAAGCGATATCGTTGCCCACAGGATTCAGGTCGTCTGGCTCGCTGCCAAGGGCAATGGTTAGCGTCTTCTCCTGGGCTCCAGCCAAAGGCAGAGAGATCAGGAGAACGGCGAAGAGCATTGCGACCAATGTACATTGCATAATTGCCTTCAATTCACTTCCTCCTTGGAAATATTTTTATTATACAGATATTGCCATCTATGTTTCACCCAGAAATCCAAAAAGGTCTTCAAGCTTATTTCGAATCAACCAACCTGGCTCTCAGGAACACCACCTCTCGGCATCCAGAGCAATTGGCAATTGAAGACCAACCCTGGTATGAACATAACGGTAATTCCTTTATACATAGTAATAAGCATTTTGCTTTGTGTAATACGAAAAATGACTCTTCAGATTAGACACAACACATAAGTAGACACAACAATTAAGTAGACACAACAATTAGGCGATTTTGTCATAAATTCTAAAGTACAAAAATCCTGAAAAATGGGGACAGCGCTCAAATCTCGTTCCTCCTCCCCTTGTTCGGAGCCACTTTGCGCTTTAAGTCTTCTCCCAGAAGGTTTATCGAGATCACAGTGGCCACTATCATCAGCCCAGGAAACAGGGTAGTCCACCAGATGCCCCTCATTATGTCCCTCTGGGCCTCGTTTAGCATGTTGCCCCAGCTGGGCAGGTGAGGCGGGATGCCAAGCCCCAGGAAGCTCAAGAACGATTCAGTCAATATTGCGTGAGCTGTCATGAGAGTTACTGATACCACTGCAATGTAGAGCAGATTGGGCATGATGTGCCTGGAGAGGAGATATGTGTCTCCTGCCCCAAGAGCAATGGCAGACTCTACAAATGGTCTCTGACGTATGGATAGCGCCTCGCTTCTCACCAGCCGTGCTGTGCTCATCCAGTGGGTGAGGCCGATGGCCAAAATTATGGTCCAGACGTTCCTGGTAAACATTGTCACAAGAACCATGAGGAGGATTGTCTCAGGCGGAGAGTATATGGTGTCCACCAGGCGCATCAGAGCGCTGTCGATCCATCCTCCAAAGTAGCCTGCTGTAACGCCAATCATGATTCCCAGGCTCACAGTCAGGAGGGCGGCGCAGATCCCAACCAGAAGAGAGACTCTGCTGCCGTATAGCACGCGGGCAAACATGTCTCTCCCCAGGTGGTCTGTTCCAAAAGGATGATCAAAGGACGGCGCAAGCATTGGATCGTTTAAGCTCGCTGTCACAGGATCATATGGGGATAAATACGGTGCCAGAACAGCCAGAAGCATCATGAAAGAGATAGCTATCAGTCCAGGCGAGATATAATAATTCAGGCATTGTAGCTTCAATCCCGACAGACGCAAGCTTCGCGTCCCCTTTTTGGTCTCAATATTCATCATCAAATGCCTCCATCAATACTTCACCCTCGGATCAGCCAGGGCGTAAGCAACGTCGGCCAGCAGGTTTCCAGCGATCACCAGCAAGCTTGTGAAGAGGGTGAGTCCCATGAGGAGCATGTAGTCAGCACGAAGGGCTGCATCGTAGGCCAGCTTGCCTATTCCCGGCCATGCAAATATCGTCTCCACCATCACGCTTCCGCCTATCAGCAGTGGAATGGACAGGCCTATCTGAGTGATGAAGGGCATGAGCGAGTTTCTAAATGCGTGCCTGAAGACGATCGCCCTTTCTTCCAGCCCCTTTGCTCTGGCTGTGAGAATGTAGTCCTCGTTCATGGACTCCAGTATGGAGGAACGGATGTAGGTGTAAAAGACCGTCAGGTGACTTAATGCCAGTACGGATGCTGGCAGGATTATGTGCCTGATTCTGTCCAGGATGTATGGCCAGGCCGCGGTGGGCTCGTCTACCGATACCATACGGGAAGAAGGAAGCCATCCAAGCCAGACTGCAAAGATCAGCATGGCCAGGAGTGCAACCAGGAATGTGGGCGTGGAGTAGACGACATAGCTCAGCCCATGCATAATGCTGTCAAATCTCGATCCAGCCTTCATTGCCGAATTCAGCCCCAAGAATATTCCCAGGACAGCGCTTAAGCTGTAGCCTGTCACAGTCAAGAGGATGGTTGCAGGGAACCTCTCCAGGATCACATCCAGGACTGGACGCTTCTTGATGTATGAGAAACCCCAGTCCCCGTGAACGATTCTTTCCAGCCAGGCCAGGTATCGAATCTGTGGAGGCTGATCCAGGCCCAGCTGTTTCTCCACCTTGGCCACGTCTTCAACTGGCATCTTCTGAACAGTTGCCAGTCCCAGGTAAGCCACAACCGGGTTCACTGGCGAGAGATAAAAAATGAGGAAGGTCAGTATGGAGATGCCCAGCAAAAGAGGGGGGATCTGCAGAACCCTCCTCAGGACATATCCTGTGAGGCTGCGGTCCAATCCAGGATCACTCCTTTACGTCCCACTTATCTATGTTCCACCAGAGCTCTCCTGTAAGGGCTCCATTGCTCCCATAGCCGTGGGGTCCGTTCCTAGGCTCTATGCCAGATATCTTGTCGCTGAAAGCGTAAATGTAGTTGCTGAAGACGATGAAGACTACAGGCTCGTCATCTACCAGGTACTTCTGGATCTGGCCGTAGATATCCTTCCTCTTGTCTTTGTCAGAGGTCGTCCTGCCCTCATTAAGCAGCTTGTCTACCTCAGGGTTCGAGTAGGTTGCAGGGTTCCACCATCCCTGATCGATGAACTGAGAGTTCCAGAGCTTGTAGTTTATGTCGTCCGGATCAAATGCAGTTCCCCAGGAGTAGGCAAAGGCATTGCTGTGCAGGTAGTTGTAGTCGATCTCGTCCCAGCTCTTCCCTACAGGGTTTAGATTTATCCCAATCTTTTCCAGATCGCTCTTGGAAGCTATTGCGATGTCCTTTCTCTCTGCGTTTGACGAGGGATAGATGAGATCGAACTCAAGCTTCTTTCCGTCTTTCTCCAGTATGCCGTCTCCATCCGAGTCTACGAAGCCTGCATCCTTCAGGAGCTGCTTGGACTTCTCTGGATCGTAGGAGTACTCTATATCCGGATTGTATGCCCAGTCGGCTTTTCTGTACGGGCCATAGGCTACCTCGCCCTCGCCGTAGAATATCGCATCTAAAATCTGCTGCTTATTTATCCCATAGGCTATGGCCTGTCTGACCTCCTTGATATCGAAAGGCCACATGTCGTTTGGAAGGCTCAGGCCATACCAGTTGGCAGATGGAGCAGATTCGACCTTTATTCCCTGGACGCCTTCGAGAGTCTCCTTGGTCCTAGCATCGATCTTTATGGCGTCGACCTCGCCGCTCTTGAGAAGGCTCACCCTGGCAGTCTCATCAGGAACGAAGACGAACTTGACTGTCTCTATCTTGGGAACGCCCCCATAATGATCTGGATTTGCCGCCATGACCAGGTCTTCGCCCTTGTTCCATTCCACGAGCTTGTATGGGCCGGTCCCTATGGGGCTTTGCCAGAAGTCTGTCTCAGCCAGATCCTGGCCTTCAAGGAGATGCCTGGGCAGGATGGGAACAGTAAACCTCTCCCTAAAAGGCACCACGTCTTCGCTCAAGGTGAACTTTATGGTGCTATCGTTTACGATCTGGATGTCTTTCAGCACCTCATAATCAGAGGATGAAGGAAATATAGAGATCCAGTCCTGGCTCTTGAGAAGGTCGTAGGTGAACTTGACGTCATCAGCTGTAAGGTCCGTACCATCCTGCCATTTTGCTCCCTGATGAAGATGGAATGTGTAGGTTAATCCATCAGGAGACTCTTCCCAGGACTCTGCCAGGTCTGGCACCATCTGCATCTTATCGTCTGACCTCAAGAGGCCGCTGAAGATCTTGTTGCACTCGTAAATATTGGCGTTATCGATCGGGTTCAGGCTTTCTGGCTCTTCGCCCAGAGCAATCCTAATCGTCTTTCCCTCTGCGCTTGCCAGAGGGAGAACTGTCAGCAGAAGGATGCTGACCATCAGGCCCATCAAAGCCATTGATTTAAGCATGTTCATTCTCTAACTCCTCGAACTTGGTTTCTCAAAAAAAAATCAGATTAGTGCAGGTCATCTTGGCGCACAGGCCTTGGATGCATTTGCTTCAGGCGCCTTCATGCCGGACACCATGTAGTAGACGAAGTCGTAGGTGATCTTCTGAGAGATTGGCATGTGCCGTTTCTGGATGCCCCTGATGTCGTTCAGGACTGTCAAATCGAGATCTACAAAGCCTGCGCCATCGAAGTAATCTCTGGCGCGGTCCATGCTCATGCCCCTGGGATGGGGCAAGAAGCAGTCCACTTCTTTCTCGTACCAGCCTTTTCTTGGGTTGCGCCTCTCCTGGACGACGATGAAAAAGTCTGAGATAAGCCTTCTAACCCTGTGGTTGATCGAGCCGTCGTTCCACAGTCCGTCGATCACCACTGCTCTTCCATTGTCCATTAAGACGCGCCTCCACTCATTCAGAGCAGCGCCGGGATTGGGAAGTGTCCAGAGAAGATGCCTGTTTATCACCAGGCCAAAGCTCTTATCCTTAAAGACCAGTGCCTCGGCATCTCCTCTCTCAAACCTGACCTTAAGCTTGTCAGCCTTGGCTTTGTTCCTGGCTTTGGCCAGCATCTTCTCAGAAAGGTCCACGCCTGTGACCTGGTGTCCCATCTCAGCCAGGAGGAGGCTCATAGCGCCTGTGCCGCAGCCCACATCCAGGACTTTTGTGCTCTTAGAAGGCACAACTTTCTCCAGGACCTTTATCCAGGCCTCATGCTCCTCTTCGGTCTTGATGCCGTGGCCGTGGCAGCTATCGTATCTAGCAGATGACTCGTCCCATATCTCCTGTATGGCTCTTTTTAAGCCAGCCTCCTTGCAGCTCATGGACGAGAGAAGCGTATCATTAGTAATAAAGTTTTCCTTGTTAGTGCTATTAGATGTTAATGAAATTATGGATTTAGGCGCTTTTTCCAACAACAGGTGTGATAAGACTTAATTTGTATCTCAAATGTGCTTCCTGATAGCCAGGCCGGGATGCACCCACACTTTTGGACTCATGCCAGTTGTTCAGAGCGTGAAAATGCAGCCCAGGGCATAACTGCCAAGCTCCAGCTTGCTTCTGGGCCCCTGACGAAAGAGGCCCACGCTCTGCGCTTCCCGGCCTGGATATGAGGAAATGTATGCCTTTTTCAGATGGAGTAGGCTGACACTCAACTTTTGCTGTTGCATACGGCATCAGAAGGCCGTGCGCCTTTACTGTGACCTCCTGAGGATGAGCTCTTGGGTGAACGTATTAGCCTCCTCAATAGTGGCGCTTTCAACAGGAGTTACTGCTCCAAAGGCATCCATGAGAAAGACCTGGCCGTCTCTTCTTTTTGCAGCTACGATATTCCTGGCTACCTCGCTTCTGTTCGCCCCGTCCTCCAGGTAGACTGTGAACTCGCACATCTTCAGGCCTCCACCAAGCTTTTGATCTTGAGCACGTCCGTTACTGCCTGAGAGCCCGGCGCAAAATCGAGGAGCAGCAAGCCTTTTTTGTCCGCCTCCAGAACCGCCCGGTCAAACCCCACGCAGACCAGACCGTCCATCACATCTCCCAGATAGCGCTCCATCTCCTCGCGGTCACTGCCGTTTTCCACCTTGTTGGCCACAACTATCTGCCTCCTGACTCCCAGGTCGGTGGACAGCTTCATGCCGTGCTTGGCCACCTCCATTGACTTTGGAGTGGGCTCTGTGATCACGAAGGCCATGTCGAACTCTGAGGCCAGGCCCCTGCCGAATATTTCAACTCCAGCTTGAGAGTCCACGAGGATGAAATCGTGCTCGTCTGCGCTCTTGGATATGTAGCTTATGAGAAGCTTTACCAGAGAGATTGGAGAGCACAGGCAACCCGCGCCTCCATAAGGAATGGTGCCCATCACGATTAGCTCCACTCCGTCTGCAGCCTCAATGACGAAATCGTCGATCGTCTCATCAATCTCCTCCTGGCCGTGGTGAGCATGCCCGTTCATGCCAGCGCCCAGCTTCTCCTGAAGCTGCGACTTGTCATCTGAAAGTGAGACGATATCTGTGAGAGGCACTCCCAGAGACATCGCCAGGTTCATGCTTGGGTCGCAGTCTATGGCCAGAACCTTGTAGCCGTCACGAGCAAGCATTCTTGACAGGGTCGAGAGGATTGTGGTCTTTCCCACCCCGCCTTTCCCTGTGAAGATAATGCGCTTCATCTAGCCTCGACATTTCCATTGGCACTGAGGACCAGGGTGCAGATGAAGACCGATTCGTCAAACTCGTTGCTGACTTTCTTTGACGGGTCCTTATGCCTTGCCAGGAACATCCACTCACCGTCCGCGGTGATGGGGATTCTCACAGTGCCCAAATCGTCGGCCTTGATCAGAGCCATCTCCTTGCCCTCCTTCTTGGAGACAGCCTTGACCTCAGCTCCAGCAAGAGGCTTGTCTTCGTAGTAGACCAAGAGCGCCATCTCCTCACCAACGCTACAGTTAGGCTTCCCAGGCACTATCTCCAGTATGCCGTGCAGCGGCTCGCTATGGTACTCGCCTGCGTCTCCCACAGACACCACAGTCTTGGCCATCTGATGGTAGGCTCCTGCGTAGATCACATCCTTGAACTGGAACTTCGGACCCTCGTTATAGCCCTCTTTGGTCTCCGACCAAACTGTCGTGCCCATGTCTACAAAAGCAGTGTAGTAGCCATCCCCTCCGGTTACGACGTTCAATAGATTGTAGTTTTCTCCAGGCATTATATCACACAGGTTCTTTTCCCCTTTCGAAGAATACACAAAGGGTCTGAGCCTCTTGGGGTCACTTTTTCCATCCTGGCCCATGTTGTGTCCGTATAACAGGGCCATCTGTGCTGTGTCTTTGTCCGCTCTCAGTGTCTCTAGCCAGATTTCGTGCCCCCGTACCATCAATGCAAGCTTATCATCGCACATTCGCATACCTACCATATTGCTGTACGAGCTATGGCCGAGTTATTGATAAATTCTTCGGTCATATTATCACTAAATATTACATAATATCTGTCAGGTAATATGATGGCACAGGCTCGAAGTACACTAATGGAACTATTGGAACCCACCTACGCCGTCTGCATCGACTCAGAGGACGGCGCCATTGATAGGCTCGCTGTCAAGACTTTGATAGGCGTCGCTGTCAAGATTGTGGAAACCCTCATGAACTAAAAGGCCGGGCCCATGCCTGAAGGATGAAAAACTGCTGCTGTGCGAGTTTTTCTTATGAACTGGGAGGCACAGCCAGAAAAGCACATGGCATCCTGGAAAGCATCCTTTGAGGTCATAAAAGAGAGGGGAAGCTACCTGGACGATGTAGTAGACGCAAAGGCTGCCCTGGATGAAGTCGCGTCCCAGGATTTAATCGATCCATGTAGAATAGCCGTTTTGGGACAGAGCGCTGGAGTCTACACCGCATGTCTCCTGGCCAAAGATGACAGCAGGCCCAAGGCCTTTGTGCTTCAGGGAGGACTGTACCGGGATTATGCGGAAATGATGGCTTTCAACTACAGAATGGCAGTCTGGTATGCTGAGAAGAGCACAGAGAACCTGGCCTGGATTGAGGAGAACGACCTGCGGAGCCTGGTGATAGGCCTCAACCTCTCATTGATAGAGGAGAGGGCGAGGAAGGGTGAGACTGAGCATAACCTCAGATACAAGGAGAAGAGCTTCAGGCTGTACCACGACCCCACCTGCTACTCAGAGGACCTTGCACCTTCCAGACAATTCAGGCATATCAGAAAGCCTGCACTGGTAATACACGGGGCCTGCGACATGAACGTGCCTGTGGGCGATGCTTCCCTGATAGAGCGTGAGCTCATAAGCGTGCGGAAATGAGGATGTCGAGCTGGCAATTGTTCCTGGAGCTGACCACAGCTTCCAGGAGGTTCCTGATGATGAGGATTTGAGGTTGCAGGAGAGGATGTCTCTGGAGAGCTTCAAGAGGCCTTACGCCATGTGCTATTTCGAAAAGCTCATCGATTTTCTAAGCAGAAAGCTTTGAAAGCCTCTCCTCAAAATTCCGCATATATTCTATCCTCCATTTTTGGAAGAGATCCCGATATTTGAAGGAAAAATTAAATTGTTGATTTGAAACTAATCCACGTATCCCTGTACCTCTAGGATCACGTTGCCTTGCTCATCAAGATCTCTGACCATAGCCCAGGTGGCCTTATCTCTCGGCACAGGGTTGTTGAAGTCGTCGAAATACTGGATCTCAGATCTCGCCCTCTGCCTCATAGCTGCCCTTTCTAGAACTTTCGTCATAATGTACCATTGTATCTCTTCTGATATAAAAAGTATTACTAGATGATGAGAGTCTACTATGCAAATCTTTGTTACTTGATAAGGAGATTATGCCAAAATCGGTTAAAATTCGCGCGTACAACGCTCTTCTTCCTGCGCAGCCGGTGCTGTTATCAATTCAACCGAAATAGTTATAACCGATATATGCCAGACCGAGATATGTATGATATCTTAGATCGTTATTCGATCAATAGTAACACAAAAGCCCCGCACGCCATTCACGTATCCAACCTTTGACGACGGAATCAGCTGGCTAGGCAATACCAATCAGGAGGGATCAGGTGAACAAACCATACTATTCGCTTCTGGCAGCAGCGCTGTGCGTTCTGCTGGCCTTATCTTCTGCTGCTGCAGGAGAGAAGATCGCAATTCAGGACGACCTTGGGAGAAACTTGACCATAAACTCTCCAAGCGAGAGGATAGTCTTCACTATGGAGAACGCCTTGAAGACCTACTACGCTATAGGAGATCCCAAAAACGTGGCCGCATTGAAGGACGACCAGTATATGCAGAGGCTTAGCGAGGACATATTCTCCAAGGTAGATCCGAACTTCAACCAGAAGCTCACAGTCAGGGTCGATGGGGACCTGCTGAACCTGGAAGATCTTGCCAAGGCAAACCCGGACCTGGTGGTCCTCTGGGCAACGTCTGACCAGGACCCGAATCTCAAGGCAATAAATGAGACTCTGAAAGTGCCAGTATACGCAGTCTTCGTGGACTCTCTCGACGACCTGTTCAGACAGGTGGAGGTTATGGGAAAGATAGCAGGAGATGGATCTCGTGCCTCTGAGGTAGAAGGGGTCATGAAGAAATATGTGGCCAGGGTCACAGATGTGACCAGCAAGATCTCGCAGGACGATAAGCCAAAGGTCTACTGGATGTGGACCGATGCAGGAGGCCTGGGAACTGCAGGCGTGAAGAGCGGAATCAACGACTTGATCGAAGAGGCGGGAGGCATAAACGTTATGCAGTACGCTGATAACGACACCAGAGATATGGAACACCCCACACTCTCCTTGGAGACTCTGGTCAGCCTCAACCCAGATGTGATCTACATGTGGTATAACGAGAAGGTCGATCCAGAAGATATCCTGACCGGCGAGGAATACAGGGGCTGGAAGGAGATCAACGCCGTGAAGAACGGCAGGGTCTACGAGATAGAGAACCCGTACCTCTTCGATGCCTTCTCTCCAAGGCTTCCACTGGCGCTGATGCATGTGGCCAAGGACCTTCATCCAGAGGAGTTCGCAGGCCTGAACATGAGCCAGGAGATCGATCAGTACCACGTTGAGATGTTTGGGGTTAACTACTCAGCATGAAGATGGAACAAGCCCCTCAGGAAATTCCCCTAGACGAGAAATCCATGTCGGGCAATGGCGGGCATTGGGCTGAAAGGCTCATGCCCAGACACACTTTGCCTGATAAGAGGTTTTTGCCGGGCAAAAGACAGATGCTCCTCATACTGGTACTGATGCTTCCTGTACCGGCATTTTTTTTATCGATGTTCATAGGCACATTTCCAGTGTCTCCGGCAGAGCTGATCAGCCTTGTCGTATCTCAAGCTCTGCACCAGGAAAGCAGCCTGCCTGAGGTCTATCGCACAGTGCTCTTCGATGTCAGGCTTCCAAGGATCATCCTGGCCATGATTGTGGGCACAGCATTATCTGCATCAGGCGCAGCATTCCAGGGAATATTTCGAAATCCTCTTGTGAGCCCCTATATCCTTGGGCTGTCATCAGGAGCGGCTTTCGGTGCGGCTTTTTCGCTTGCAATATTTCCAGGGCTGCCAGTCCAGTTCTCGGCGTTTTTTTTCAGCCTTGTGGCAGTAGGAGCTGCGTATCTTATGGCCAGCTTCAGGGGGCGCACTCCCGTGGTATCTCTGATACTCTCAGGAGTGATCGTGGGCGCAGTCTTCGATGCACTTTTAGCCATCATACAGATAGCAGTGGATGAGCGTTCTCTCCAAAGCATCGTTTACTGGATCATGGGAAGTATGGCTACAGCCAGCTGGGTTAAGGTAAACCAATCTATAATTCCAATAACCATTGGATGTCTCGTGATATTCCTGCTCCGATGGAGGCTGAACGTTCTGGCTCTGGGAGATGAAGAGGCCCGGGCTGTGGGACTGAACCCCGATATATACAAGGCCATATTTGTTACAGCTGCGGCGCTGGCTGCTTCCTCTGCAGTTGCAGCTGTGGGAATAATAGGGCTGGTGGGCCTGATAGTGCCACACATGATCCGAATGGCGTTTGGCCCCGATCACAAGGTCCTCATCCCTCTTTCCATATCCTTCGGCGCTGCATTCATGGTGGTCGTAGACGACTTCGCCAGAGCCGGCCTTGGGTTTGAGATACCTGTTGGAGTCCTCACAACCATTATCGGGGCCCCCATATTCGCATATCTGCTGCGCAGCACTGGCGTCAGGGGGTGGGAGTAATTTCAGTTATTTCTGAGAAAGGGATTGTTGTAGATGAGCTGAGCCTTGGGTATGGAAAAAGACAGGTTCTCGACAGGATCTCTCTTCGATTGTCTGGTGGGAAGGTCACCACCCTTGTGGGCCCGAATGGGTGCGGCAAGACAACCCTTTTGAAGGCGCTAAACGGCATCATAAAGCCCGACTCAGGAAAGGTGCTGGTCGATGGAGATGAGGTGGCAAAATCCAGTCCTTCAAGCCTTGCCAGGGTCATGGGCTATGTGCCCCAGAGCCAGCGCTCCTCATTCCCATTCTCATCCCTGGAGATTGTGCTCACAGGGAGAATGCCCCACATCTCGACATTCTCCACTCCCAAGAGAGACGACATCGAGATAGCTCACCAGTCGCTATCTCTGGTTGGTGCGGATCACCTGGCAGACAGGCCTTATACTCAGATAAGTGGAGGAGAGCGGCAGCTGGTGATGATCGCCAGGGCTATGGCCCAGAAGCCGTCTGTTTTGCTGCTGGACGAGCCCACCTCTTACCTGGACTTCAAGAACCAGATCTCGACACTGAAGATGGTCAAAGATATCTCCAAGCGCAAGGCAATGACTGTGATCATGACACTGCACGATCCCAACCACGCGCTCATGTTCTCAGACCAGGTAGTTCTCCTGCGAAGTCCCGGAAGACAAGATGCAGACGGCTGCATGCCATCTTCCGACCTCGGCCATGTGGTTGCATCAGGAGAGCCAAGGATGGTCCTCACTCCGCAGAACATAAAGATAGCTTACGGCATGGACGTGGAGATCTTGAGGCACAACGGCCATTACCTTCTGATTCCCGTTTAAACAAAATAGGGTTAAGCAAAGGGCAAGTCCTATGGCCTTTTCTGCAGTGAACCTGGCTTGATGTCTTTGCCCAGCGATGCTGTGGTTAGCTTGACATGTTTTACGCCTTTAAGGGACATCATCTTCTCAGCAGCTCTCTTGACATACAGTCCATCTTCCCTGAGAACCACTCTCTTCAAGCAGGTATCGTGGTCCAGAAAGCAAACAGGCAAAGATGCTCGAAGGCTGATGGTCTCCATGCTATGGCTTCCATGCTATGCCCCCAATGCTATGCCATCCATGCTATGGCTTCCATGCTATGCCCCCAATGCTATGCCATCCATGCTATGGCTTCCATGCTATGCCCCCAATGCTATGCCATCCATGCTATGCCATCCATGCTATGCTCCCAATGCTATGCCCCCCTCACTCATATCCTATTTTAAGGCCCTCCTGCTTAACGGCGTTAATCAATATGCTCAAATATCAAATATGTATTACTCAGTAACATAGTTCATCTAATCAAGCATCAGGAGGGCATAACTAATCATGAGTGGTGTAGACGGATGTAAATATACAGGCATCAATAAGGAGTACTCGATTGAAGACCTTGCAACGTTCCACGGCCACCTCGGCCCCTATATCGTCCTGGGCTACAGAATAGGCAGATATGCCAGGCAGCATTTCTGCAGTGACCCGTTCCAGATGAGAGCTTCAGTCCATTGCTCTGGGGACCCACCACAATCGTGCCTTGCAGACGGAATACAGATCGGCAGTGGCTGCACACTTGGCAAGAGGAACATAGAGATCACCCCCAGCGATGAGATCCTGTGCGAGTTCACGTGTGACGGAAAAAAGATGGTCATAAGGCCAAGACCTATCAAGCTCCCTGAAAATAGCGATGAAATCTGCCCAGGTCTCGTAGAAAAACTGGCAGAAGATATGTACGCAATGCCGGACTCGGAGCTCTTCAGCGCCAGCCCAAACCTGTGAGGCGAAGAGCTTGAGCCTCATCGACTTAAAGGGCATCTATACGGCATACGAGGGCGACGACAAGCCCATCATAAAGAACCTTTCCCTATCAGTAGACAAAGGAGAATATGTGGTCATAGGTGGCCCTAACAGCGCCGGCAAGACTACGCTGCTTGAGTCGATAAATGGCCTGGTCAGGATCACTCATGGAACGGCTCAGGTGTGCGGCCTCGACGTCAGAAGCGCAGGCGTAAAGGTTCGCAAAAAGGTAGGCTATGTGATACAGAACTTTTACTTTGATCCATTCACGCCTTTCACTGTCGAACAGGTCGTGATGATGGGTCACTACGGCAGGATAGGGCTGCTCAAAAGGCCATCAGAAGCCGACTGGATGGCGGCAGAGAAGGCGATGCGCCTCGTCGGCATCGAGGACCTGGCAGAGAAGGCCATAGGCACCCTGAGCGGCGGCCAGCAGCAAAAAGCCATGATCGCCCACAACATTGCCAAAGAGCCAGAGCTGATGCTCCTGGATGAGCCATTCAGCAACCTCGACTTCTGTGCCAGAGAGCACATCCAAAGCGTTCTCCAGGAAATGGCAAGGAATGGGATGCCAATAGTTATGGTTTCACATGCCTTTGACGGCCTTCCGGATATGGGCATTCGCCTTGTGGTCATGAACTCTGGAAGAATCACCTACGACACGAAGTGCAAAGCCGGAGATGTCGAAGGCATTTTGAGGAACGAATGTGTGGTGGGCTGATTGCTGGAGCCTCTGATACAGAATAACGTGGTGTGCCATGCAGTTGAGGCAATGGTCTTCGCATCCATTGCCTGCAGCATTCTAGGCGTCATCATCTCCAGGATGAACCTCTCATCAATTGGCTTCACAATGTCTCACGCGGCATTTGCAGGTGCGGCCATTGGCATGTACTATGGAGTGAGCTCACAGGTCTCGGCCATCCTCTTCAGCGTCGGCGTGGCTGCCCTCATAGGACCTGTAAGCGATAAGGCAAAGATGGCTGCTGATGCGACCCTTGGAGTGCTCTTCGCCATGTCCATGGCCGTGGCAATATTCCTCATCTCCTACATGGAATACATGGGCAAAGGCCTCTCCGCAAGCGCTCTTCTCTTTGGAGATGTCGTTTCTCTCTACAGAGAAGAGATCTATGCTCTGGCTGCCATCTCTGCTCTCACAGTCCTCTTCGTCCTGGCCTTCTCCAAAGAGATCTCAGCCATAATGTTCAACATGAAGATAGCAGAGGCATCAGGTATGCAGGTCAAGGTCGTATACTACATCCTGCTGTTCATCATAGCCCTGTCAGTTGCTCTCAGCCTGAATATCCTGGGCGGCCTTCTTATATTCGTCTGGCTGGTGACGCCTGCAGCCATCGCCGGCCAGTTCTGCTTCAATGTGAAGAGCATGTTCGTAGTGGCGCCGCTTGTGGCCCTATCTACGAGCGCACTTGGCGTCTGGGCCGGATTCGAATACACGCTTCCCATAGCGCCTTTAGTGGCAATTCTGCTCACAGGAGCCTTTGGATTATCCGTAGTGCTCTCGCTCAAGAGAAGGATTTCTACAAAGATGAATTGATTTGACTGCCCTTTGAGTAGCACCTAAAGATCATATTTAAAGTAGTTGGTGCTAACATTTAAATAGATAGTAGCACAGAATGCCACTCATGATCACCAAGCGGTTCTTTAGTACAGCTATATTGGTCTTGGCGATGATTCTGATCATCCCTGCCTGTGCAGAGCAGGCCCCTGCAAAAATCAAGGTCGTATGCACCACAAGCGTTCTCACGGATCCAGTGACATTCATAGGTGGAGACAAGGTTGAGGCCATATCCATCGCCGATCCGACACTTTGCCCTCACCTGCAGTCGGATATTATCCCCAACCGCATCCAGCTCAACAAGGACTTCATCATGGGCGCAGATATGTTTGCGGCATACAACGACTCAAATGACCAGCGCTATAACATTCCGGCAGTAAACGATTTTATGAAGGCCAACGAGTACGGCACGGCTGAGTGGAAGACCGTCTCGAACCCGTCCCGTGGATGGAATACGCCTGAGAACTCAAAGCTCCTGGCGGCTGAGGTCAAGGGATGGCTTGAGGAGAAAGATCCCGCCAACAAGACATATTATGAGCAGAGGTATGAGGATTATGCTAAGACCTTCGATGCTGTGACGATCACAGACTCCGAAAAGCAGCAGCTCAACGAGACTAAGGTCATAGTCATGATGTGGCAGCAAGAGCCTGTCAAGAACTGGCTGGGAATGGACGTGGTGAACATATTCGCCCCAGAGTTCGTCATGAACGGCACCAAGACTCCTGCGAAGGTCGTAGACGATATCAACGCCAATCCTGCCAAGTACGAGGGCGTGGCATATGTCATAGAGAATATGCAGTCAGGAGAGCTTGCAAAGGGCATAGAAGAAGCACTCCACGATAAAGGCATAGATGCAAAGCGCGTCGTCTTCACCAACTTCCCAGGCTCTGTGGAAGGAGCGAACACGATGGCAGATGTGCTCAACCATAACAAGCACCTGGTGCTCTAGCTGGAAAGATATTCGGGAATTGAACCCAGCACAAACAATCGATGGGCGTGTGGAAGGCAGCAGAGATTCAGTCTTCCCATACCCATTAACGGGCATACGCATGTAAATCGAGAGCATATGCATGCAAGTCAAGATAAAATCCCAGGGCATATCCTGGAGGGATGCTCTCGTTGCAGGCTATTTTCGGTTAACCTTTTGAATACATGCATAACTAATAACAAGAAAATGACAAATTTTCATCCATAACTCATACGTTTGAGTTCAGCTGCCACAATAAGAGAAATATATTTGCTATGTCAGGCCCCAATCATACGATAAAGATATATACGTATGAATTTGTAAGAAAACAGCAGCATCATGGAGCACTGATTAAGCAATGTCCCAGCGGAAGTATATGTCATTGGACCTTCTTGGAGAGATGCGAGACCTGACCAAACGTTACCGCGAGTTTCTCCTCGATCCAGGAACGATCTTCACAGCTGTCAGCGGGCTTCTGCTCATCTCAGCAGCCATGCTTCAACCAGAGGGCCTGATTCACAGCACCGGCGAAGGTGAGGCCAACAGCGTCTTATATCTGGCAGCAGCCCTGGTTGGATCTTCCTATATCTGGTGGTCGGCCCTGCAGGGCATACGTGAACGTGATTTTACAGCAGATATTCCAGTATCTCTCGCCACCATGGCAGCAATTGCCATTGGACAATACCCGGCTGCTGCAGTTGTGGCCGTCCTCCTGCTGCTTGGCGGCTTGCTTGAGGGCTTCGTGGCTACCAGAGCAACTAAATCGCTCGAATCTCTTGCAAAGCTGCTTCCAGATTTCGTCACAGTCCGGCGAGGAGGCCGCGATGAGGTCGTCCCTCTGAGCGAGGTGAAGGTCGGGGAGATATTGCTCATACGCTCAGGCGAAAGGATAGCTGTGGATGGCATGGTCGTATCGGGATCAGCCCATGTGAACCAGGCAGCTATTACTGGAGAGAGCCTGCTGATTGAGAAGAAGCCCGGCGACCCGGTCTTTGCAGGCACTCTAAATGAGGTTGGAGCCACAGAGGTTAAGGCTTCAAGCCTTGGCAGTGACACGACGCTTGGCCAGATACGCTCTATGATTGAAGATGCTCAGTCGCATAAGCCACCTATAGAACGGCTCCTTGATCGTTATGCCAAGCTCTACATGCCGGCTGCCCTCATCCTGGGCGCGCTGCTGTGGTGGTGGAGCGGAGACATCATGAGGGCGATTACCATGCTCATAGTCTTCTGCCCGTGCGTGATAGTGCTGGCCACTCCTACGGCTCTAGTCGCCGCTATCGGCAACGCCGCCATGAGAGGAAGCCTCGTCAAGAAAGGAGCTGCAATCGAGGCCCTCTCAAAAGTGGATACTGTGGTCTTCGATAAGACTGGCACTCTCACCATAGGGCAGCCAAAGCTGGTCGAGGCCGTTGCCCTGAGAGAGATCTCCGGCGAAGACCTCCTCTCTCAGGCAGCTATCGCCGAGAAGTTCAGCGAGCATCCCGTAGGAAAGGCGACTGTGCAGGCTGCAGCAAAGAGAGGGCTTTCCTGTCCCGATCCAGAGGCATTTGAGGCCTTGCCTGGCCTGGGAGTCAGAGCCACAGTTGAGGGCCACCAGATCTGCCTGGGGCGTCTTAAGATGCTCAAGGGGCAGGGCTTTCTCGTCTCGCATGAATCTGAGATCCTGGCATCAAACCTCGAGTCGGAAGGAAAAAGCATCAATCTCGTGGCAATAGACGGCATGGCATCAGGGCTCCTCGTCTTCGAAGACGAGATACGGCCTGAGTCAAATAAGGTCATAGAGCAGCTGGATCGGCTTGGACTCAGAACCGTGATGGTAACTGGCGATAACAAAACTGCAGCAAGTAGGGTTGCAGAACAGATAGGGATTAATGAGATATTTGCTGAGGCGATGCCCCAGGAGAAGGTCGAGATAGTGAAGAAGCTGCAGGCAGGAGGCCACAGGGTCGCCTTTGTGGGCGAGGGCGTAAACGACGGGCCAGCCCTGGCAGCAGCTGATGTGGGAATTGCAATGGGCCTCTCCGGCACAGACGTGGCTATGGAAACAGCCGACATAGGACTGCTCTTTGACGACCTTTCCAAACTGCCTCACCTGATCGTGATATCTCGCAGAGCTATAAAAGTCATAAAGCAAAACCTGATCTTCTCAGTGGGCGTCCTGGCCGCTGCTGTGACCCTGACAATCCCAGGAATTCTGACGCCTGTCACAGGAGCGCTGCTGCACGAACTCTCCTCGATACCGGTCATAGCCAACTCTGTGAGGCTCATTGCCTACGGCCCTAAGGTCGAGCCAGGTGGGAAGACGCACAGCTCCGTAAATAAGGAAAAGGACACTGAAATGACTGCAATATGATCGAGTCTGCTAACGAACAGATGCAGCCAGGAAGATGCAGCCAGGCAGATGCAGCCAGGCAGATGCAATCATGTAAATGCAATAATGCAGATGCGATCATTCTCTGGCCGATAATCTCCAGCATTGCAGAGGTCTACTCGACATTTGCAGTAGACCTCAGTTCTCTTTGTGGCAGCCCAGGAAGTATTGGATGTCAATTCAAATTCTGCCCATTTGGTAGCATATTGCACACTAGAAAATCTTTTTGACAAATTTGCTCTGCAAAAAGTAGTATACTGCCAGCCCAGCCACAAAACCATATGCTATATTGACGGTTAAAGAGACGGCAATCACAGCAACAGTTGGGATCATCTCACTTCCTGGCAGCACGTCCCTGACGAACTTGATCAGCTCCAGTCCCACCAGAAAGAGCATTGCATCCATAACTGCAAGGGGAAACACAGACAGAATTCTGACAATGGAAGTGGCCAGGAATAGGCCTGCCGAGATCTCCAGCAAGCCCTCGATGATGTTTGCGCCTCCTGTTCTTGCGCCGAAATAATACTTTGCAGCGAGGCCTCCTGCTCCGTGGCACATGGGCATGCCTCCCAGGAATGGAGCAATGAGGTTCATGATACCGGTGCTTAATGGCAGCTTCGCTCCCTCTGAGCGCTTATCAGGCCAGTAGCTCTCGATCAGGGCAGCTGTTGCTATCACCGCGTTGGCAATTGTAATCGGTATCTGGGAGAGGCCTGCCTGGAGCATGGACTGCCAGATTGCCTCTGGCTGGATGGGGTAAATCCTCGGCCAGGTCAAGGAGATTTGCGTCTCAGGCCAGCGTCCCTGGAGGACTGTAAGCCCCAGGCCCAAAGCTAAAAGCGCTATGGGGCCTGGAAGATGCCTGTTATTTCTCAGAGCCAACGCCAGCGCCAGAGATGCCAGGCCTGCTGGCCACTGGGGCAGGATCATCTTCGCCGCCTGCCAGGCGAGCATCATGCCCAGAGAGATCTGGATGCCTGTGATCACTGATGCTGGAGTGGCCCTTGCCACAAAGCGCATGGCCTTCGTGATGAAAAGAAAGATCCAGACAAGGCCCATCGCCATCCCAGACGCCCTGACCAGAGCAGGCGACCAGGACTGGGAGATTGCCACAGCTGCGATAACCTTCATGGGCTCTACTGCCACTGGAAGCCTGTATGCCAGGCCAGTGAATATGTTGGAGAGGCCAAGTGCAACCAGCAGGCCTGAAGGCTCCACATTGCAGGCCACCATGTATCCGAGGGCCAGCGGCAGGAGCACTCCGAAGTCTCCAGCAGCTCCTGCAGCCTCGCTCAGGCTGAACTCGAAAGGCCCGATCTTCATCCTGGTTTAAGCTAACTGTCTGGCATCCTTTAAGGCCTGATCCCTTGATTTGATCATGCGACCTGAGAACTTGACTTAACCACACGGCTCAAAACCGCATGACTCGATTGCTGACCTGGTCATGACCTGGTCACAAGAGCCAGAGAGAATTCCTGGAGCCAAAAAAGCTTTCAGGCTTAAGGGATTTATAGCCATCTGGATTAGCTATGATACATAGATACGACAGCTCCAGGCCAGTTGAGGTGATGCCAGGTCTAGTTCGCCGCATGCTGGCAGAGTGCAACACCATGATGATCTGCGAGTTCACCCTGGAGAAGGGCGTGGAAATTCCGGTCCACTCTCACCCCAATGAGCAGGTGGGCTACATAGCATCGGGCAGGATAAAGATAATCGTTGATGGCGAGAGCTTCGAGCTTAAGCCCGGCGACTGCTACTCGGCCAAGCCTGGTGTGCCTCACGGCGCTGTGGCGCTTGAGAAAACGGTTGTTGTGGACACGTTCAACCCGCCAAGGGAGGACTACAGGTAGACTTAAGCGAGCAAAAAGGTCAGGCCAAAATCCAGGATACAATGTCGATCAGGTCTTGTCTGCCCCGCCCTTCTCGGCCTGTGCCTTCACCAGGGCGCCGTAGGCCTTTCCGGCTTCAGTAAGCGTTATCGCTCCCTCCTTCACCTCGATCAGGCCTGCCAGCTCAAGCCTGCTCAGGTGGTAGTCGAGCATCTTGGGACCTACAGCTTTGGAGATCTCTTTTTCTGTGAGCAGGCCCTCGTTCATGAGGATTATCATCTTTCGCCTTATGGGATTCTCCAGGGCATGGTGGACTGCTGCCATCTCCTCTGGAGACTCAGGCTTGGGCTTGCGGCCGAAGTTCATGTGGTGCATTCAAAGAAACATTTATATCCCCTTTTCGAGGCTTATTATCGAGTGTGTAGTCCCTAAATCTTTGACTTTATATACCCCTGATGAGGTCATGGGCAAAAGCAATAAAGCCACAAAGCTAACCCAGGGGAAGATAAAGTACATCATCTCGTTCTCTAAACCTCACTCAAGGCACAAAGTCGTTCAGGCATATCTCAATCCACCCAGAGTAAATAGCGAGTAGCCTGTCTTTGATGTTATGTTTTGAGTGACCCAATAGTCGCCCCCTGATTGCCGAATATCTGATAGCCGGACGGGAACTTGAACCTCCTCTGACCAAGCTCCTTGTCCAGAGACTGCAATGCAACCCTGTCGCTGCCAGAGGCCTTCGCCTTCTGCAGGACTGAGCCAGAAGATTCCTCCTCCTCTACCTGCTCGTCGACGTACCACTGGAGGAAGTTTTTAGTCCCAGGATCGTTCTCCTGAACTGCGACTTCAACCAGGCCTTTGATCAGGGCCGTGACCTTCCTCTCGTGGTCGTAGACGTTCTGGAAGACATCCAGTGCCGAGCCCCATGACGAGGGCGGAGCCTCCACAGGCTGCATGATGGCCCTGCCATTTGCAGCCAGGTAGTCGAAGAACTTCATGGAGTGCACAAGCTCCTCTCCAGCCTGGACCCTCATCCAGCTGGCGGCTCCATGCATCCCTGTGGAGTGGAAGTATGACGACATGGAGAGATAAAGGTAAGAGGAGTACAGCTCCGCCTTCATCTGCCCGTTCAAAGCATCGTTCACCTTATCGCTGATCACAGTTCTCACCTTTTCATCGAGGCTCTTTTTCCAGGCGATTTTGCCAGGACTCAAGCTTCCATCTTCTTGAACATGTCCTTTCCAACGCCGCACTCCGGGCAGACCCAGTCGTCTGGCAGGTCCTCGAAGGACGTGCCTGGAGCGATGCCAGACGTCGAATCTCCTTTCTCCGGGTCATAGACGTAGCCGCACACTGTACAGACATATTTATCCACCAAATCACCTCATATTCGAGCCGTGCTATCTGATTTATGCCGCATATTATACGCTATCTGATATTTTGGACTGAGCCGCAAGATTCACGCTGTCTGATATTTTGAACTTAAATCAAGGCATCCAGCGTCTCTTTTATCTTTGAATCGAGGTCTACCTCATGGGGTTGGTATCCTGGAAAGACATCATCGAACCGAGGAAGGTCCACATCGTAGAACTTGCCAAGGGGTATGGGCTCCTCTGTGTGGTTGTAGTCCCATGATCGAATTATCTTCAGTGCCTCGTCAAATGACTTCGTGTCGTTGTCCTTGACCTCGTAGACCCGCTTGTTGTAGGACTCGTACATGTTGAAGTAGGTCACGCAGACCTGGAGGACGTCCACGAAAGAGAAGCCCTCGTGCATTATCGCCTCTTTAAACAGCCTCTTGAGAAGCTCAATCCCGTGGGTGTAGCCCCTGGCTATGTAAGAGGCGCCGGAGATGAGCATCAGCTCAGGAGGATTGAAGGGATACTCCTCAGTGCCCATCGGGGTCGACTTTCCCTTGAAGCCCAGCGGGGAAGTGGGCGTGTACTGGCCTGTGGTGAGCCCGTAGACGCGGTTGTCGTGGAGGATCAGGGTTATGTCTATGTTCCTCTTGGCTGCAAACATCAGATGGTCCAGGCCTTCAGCCAGCGAGTCGCCATCTCCTGAGAAGCATATCACCTTCAGGTCTGGATTCGCAAGCTTGATGGCGCTGGCTACAGGCACCGTCCTTCCGTGAAGCGAGTAGAAGCTGTTCACATTGACGTAGTCAACTATCTTTCCGTGGCAGCCTATCCCTGAGACCAGGACCACGTTCTCAAGAGGATAGCCCTCGTTTGCCATCTCTGCGAGAACTGTCTGCACAGTGCTGAGTATCGAGAAGTTTCCGCATCCAGGGCACCAGGTGTTCCTGGTATAGGTGCCAAGCTCTTTTGGATTCATCCAATCACCTTTTTCAGGTCTGCCTCTAAGTCTTCAAGCGAGAACGGCCGTCCCGTGTACTTCAGGATCAGGTCGTCCACCACAAAGCCGCTGCACTTTGCCAGAGATGCAAGCTGCCCTGTGGAGTTGCACTCAACCGAGATTACCCTCTTTGCACCCTTCAAGGCCTCACCTAACCGCCTGATCGGGAAAGGCCAGAGAACCAGAACCTGTACCACTTTTAGCCCCATCTTCTCTGCAACCTCTGTGCATACGCCCTTGTTCGAGCCCCAGCAGAGCAGTACAGTCTCCCCCTGGCCGTAAGTCTTGACAGTCTCGTAGCCCTCGCCTTCAAGCTCCTTTGCCAGAGACGCTCCCTTCAACAGGCGCTTATCTGTCATATCCTTTGTAATTTTGCCGTCTTCAGTGGTTATTCCGTACTCGTCATGGTAATAGCTGTCCGACTTTATCACCTGCCCCTTCTGGGGCGGGAAAGCAAGCGGCGAGACGCCATTTTCGGTGTACCTGTACCTGCTGTACTTGCCTGAGCCATCCCACATGGCCGAAGACTCCTCTTTAAGCTCGCCTGCTGAAGACTGGTCAAAGCTGTAAACCGCCTCTGAGAGGAGCTTGTCTGAGAGGATGATTGAGGGCACCTGGTACTTCCAGGCGAGGTTCAGAGCAACCCCTGACCAGTAGTATGCCTCCTCTGCGTCGCCTGGAGAGACCACGAACCTGGGGAACTCGCCCTGGCCCGCGTTTAAGGCAAATGGCAGGTCGCTCTGGGCTGTGTAGGTCGGAAGTCCGGTGCTCGGAGCAGTTCTCTGGCCAAGCATTATCACCACAGGAAGCTCAGCTTGGCCCGACATGCTCAGGCTCTCGGTCATGAGGCAAAATCCGCCGCCTGATGTGCCAACTGCAGCCTTGGTCCCGGCATATGCAAACCCCAGGGCCATGAGGATCACTGCAATCTCATTTTCCGGGTGAACTACTTTTAGCCCGAAGTCTTCGGCAGACTTGGCCATGAAGTCCAGAAGGCTCGATGCAGGAGTCATTGGGTAGGCCACGTAAGCCTTAAGCCCTGCTTTAATCAAGCCGAGGCCTATGGCCTGGTTGCCAGTGACTGTAGGAATGCTCGGCTGATTTAGCCGGTCTACCTTGACATACTCAACTGCAGCATCGTATCCCCTCTTCGCCACCTTGAGGTTCTGCTCCAGCTTCTTTGGTATGTGCTTTGTGAGCACTGCCTCTAGTTCAGGCCAGCCTATGCCCACAACTTTACAAAATCCCCCTATGATGCAGGTGTTCCTCATTATCGGAGGGGCCCCTTCTTCCTTAAGTATCCTGGATACTGGCAGTCCACAGCCCTTCTGAGGCAGGCCCTCGACCTTGACCTTCTCAGAGTCGTAGATCACAAATGAGCTTTCTTTGAGCCTGCTCTTGTGGATGGTTATGGTGTCCTGGTTAAGAGCGATCAACACATCGATATTGTCAGAGTGAGCCCCGATCTTGCGGCTGGAGGCCCGAACCAGAGACGAGTTGTGGCCGCCTCTGATCAGCGAGGGATAATCGTAATACATGTAGATCCGATACCCCAGCCGGTTGAAGAGACGGCCTATGGTTACTCCAGCCTCGTTTATGCCATCTCCAGCTATCCCGCCTACCAGTGTAGAAAAGTCTTCCATTTCCAGCACTCCACCCCGTAATTGCCTTTCTATTTGCAGTCGAACCGCAGATGCTCCCCACATCTACACAAATTCAGCATATCGTTATTGGACGTCTCCATATAAAAACTTCGTCTTGTGCAACCTGCGCAAAGCCATAGAAGATCCGCAGAGGACAAAACTCGGCTGCGAACAGCGCCTCGGCATGGGACCTGCTGCACACTTGGCAGATTTCTGAAAACAAATGTTTGGCTTAATTCAAGACAATAAAAATTATTCCACATACTAACCTCATGCGGAAGCTGTACGTGGACAGAACCCATATCTTGAGTCCTCCAGCTTTCCCATCACATAGCTTTTGTAGATCTCAGCTGGAGAGATGGGCACCTCTTTATGTACCGCCGCAATATTGGTAACTGAAATAGAGGTTGCAGCTCCGTTAAGAAGGCATGAGTTATCTGACAACCTCATCATGGCTGAGAACCTGGCCAGAGCAGGATGTGCAGGGTTGGTGTACCTCCTGGGATTCATCAGGACCTCGCTTTCCAATATCGGCTCCAGATCCACATCAAACCAGGTCACCTTCGGTACAGGCACGCCTTTGCTGCTGAAGGCCTTTCCCTTGCGGGCGGTGTTATCAAGGTACCTCCAGCCGTTGTATATCAGGTCTATGAAGCTCAGATCGTGGAAGTCGGAGAGCGTGCCAGAGATGCCAGAAGTGCCTTCTGCCGGACAGATAGCTGTGCAGCCGCGCCTTCCCCTGGTCAGCAGGTTCACGACATCGATTGCATCAAACCCGTCCAGCTCCAAAATGTACTCTAGAGCGCAGGCTGCAGATCCCGTTGCCAGGACCAGTGGCTGGTCCGGGCTCTTGAACTGTCTTAACGAACCACGCAAGGATGATTCGATAACCTCAGTTACTGCACCGATGATTGCCATGACAACATCGTCTTTGGCCAGGTTGAACGTGGACTGAGAGAGCCGGGAGATATCTCCGACTGCATAGACCGGAATTGCAAGTATGTTGTAGTAGTTGACGCCATCGTCTACGGCATCTCTAACAGAGCCCTCAATTCTTTTGCGGTATTCTGACATGTAGCCCCAGGGATCGAAGGACTCAAGGCCAGCTGAAGCCAGAAGCTCTGCTTGAGCTTCGATTGGCCTCTCAGATATGAGCTTTAAAGCTTCAGCTTCGCTCTCAAGAGCGCTGCTTATGCTTGCCCCGCCCCTCATGGCCTGAGAAAAAGCCACACCAATCCCACATGAGGCGATCAGGGAAAGGAGCATGGCCATCAAAAGGGGCTGCCTGTGGTATTCAGG
This sequence comes from uncultured Methanotrichaceae archaeon, assembly GCA_964639235.1. Lineage (GTDB taxonomy): Archaea > Halobacteriota > Methanosarcinia > Methanotrichales > Methanotrichaceae > CAZXDN01. Next base: position 49,123 of record CAZXDN010000004.1, read on the forward strand.
CATCTCCACTGTCTTCATGACCTGATCGCACATAGCGAGAGACGATCCAGAGCCGGAGACCTCTGACTCTGCGGTTCCCCGATCTCTGGCATACCTGTTCATGGCCTCTATGCCTATGAGTGATTCAGACTTTCCCAGGGCATCGGTGAAGGCCTCTGCGCTCTTCTTGAACCTGGGGTCCTCATCGTACAGTATCTCAAGCACTGCTGGAGCCTGGCAGCAGGAGATAAATGGCTCGTCCTCCGGCCTGATGGAAGAAGACATGGCCTTGAAAATCCTGTGGTGGGCCTCAGCCGATTTTGAATGGAGCTGAATTACAGACTGGCTCTGGTCCTCAGCTGCTCTCATCCCTGCGACGAAGTCCAGAAAGGGCTCTAGGCTTCCAAGCGAGAAGCCGGCGACCCGTCCGTTCTCTATGATGCTCAGGCTCGCCCTTTGAGCTGCCAGTGCATCTCCGACTATCTTCTGGTAAATCTGATCCATACGACCTGCTCCATATAACCTGTCACTCCTGGTCTGCTCCCCAAACAGGATTAGCCAAAAATTTTCAATCCGGCGTGCCGACAGATGCAACGATCTTGAGGCATTGAAGCCGTATGCCAGTTGTATATCGCCCCAGACTCTTAAAATTTATTCCCATGCTCATGCAAGCGCATAAGATAGATGACGCCAACTTCAGTCGGGGGAAAAGTCATAAGATACATATACGTTAAGAGCAAAATGAATCTTTATAGGGAGAAAGCAGATCTCATGGCTGCATGCCAGAGGGCTGCAGCCTGTCAACAGAATCATCAATAAATAGTCTGACATCAAAAACAGGCTGACTGTTCATACTGAGGGGATGATCGATTGGATATAGTTCCTGATGCTGAGCTGGACTGCGTTGGACTTTACTGTCCCATGCCTATCGCCAGGACCAAAGAGGAGATAGAGAACGTGAAGGTGGGGCAGGTTCTAAAAGTCGAGGCTGACGATCCTGCAGCAGAAGAAGACATCGCCCGCTGGGCTAAGAGGACCGGGCATCAGGTGTTGAAGCTCGATAAATCGGGAAATATATTGACCTTTTACATAAGAAGAGGAAAGTAAACCCAGAAAGAAAACAGCTGCTTTCAAGCCAGAATCCGACCTAATCAGACCGAAATGAGATGATTTAGATGAGCAGATTGCTTTACGTGCAGACCAGCGGATTAGATACGCCGGAGAGGACATATGCCCCATTCATCCTTGGGGCTACTGCCAGGGCAATGGACATAGAGGCTGATATCTTCTTCATGATCAAAGGTGTCACCATACTGAAGAGGGGCGAGGCTGAGAAGGTAAAGATCGGCAGCTTCCCAAGCCTTCGAGAGGCTTTAGACCAGGCACTTGCTGCAGGGGTGAAGCTCTACATCTGCGAGCAGAGCACCCAGCTCCTGGGAATTCCAAGAGGAGACTTCATACCTGAGGCCAAGATTGCAGGAGCCGGCACATTAAACGACCTGGCGCTGGAAGCAGACAGCGTCATTACGTTCTAAGATGATGCTAGGATCTGGAGGACGGATGCCTGTAGTTCCGAGAGGTTGCCGCAACTCCAGAGAGAAGAGAGGATACGTGTTTGCAATCTCCGGGAATGAGCATGCGAAATTCTAGAGGATGAATGTGCGGGATATATCTGGACTACCAGTCTGCAACGCCCGTAGACCCCAGGGTCAGGGAGTTTGCGGATAGGTATCTCACAAAGGAGTTCGGCAACCCTTCAGCGCTGCATTCAGTAGGCCTGGGAGCCAGAGCAGCTGTTGAAGAGGCGAGAGCCAGGGTAGCAGAACTCATAAACGCTGAGGATCCAAACACCATAATCTTCACAGGAAGCGCCACAGAGGCCAACAATCTCGGCATCAGGGGAACGGCTCTGAGAAACTCAGGAAAGGGAAAGAAGGTGCTGGCAAGCGCAATAGAGCACATCTCTGTCCTGAATCCCATGAAAGAGCTTCAAAAGGCTGGGTTCGAGCTCAGGAGGGTGCCGGTGGACAGCACAGGAGTGCTGGACCTGAGAGCCCTTGAGGAAATGCTCACCAAAGACACAGTGGTCACCTCTGTCATGTATGCCAACAGCGAGATTGGAACGATTGAGCCTATCAAAGAGGTCTCGGATCTCGTTCACGACAGGGGGATGTACCTGCATGTGGACGCAGTTGCAGCAGAGGGCAAGGTTCCAGTCGACGTTCAAAAAGACGGCATCGACCTCCTGACACTCTCCTCGAACGACATCTACGGCCCTCAAGGAGCAGGAGCGCTTTACGTCAAGCCTGGCGTCAGGACCCAGCCGGTGCTGATGGGCGGAGGCCAGGAGAAAGGAATTCGTCCGGGCACAGAGAACCTCTTTGCCATAGCAGGCATGGGCGAGGCTGCCAGGCTCGCAAGGGCAGAGATGGCCGATGAGTCAAAGCGTCTGGAGTCCATAAGAGACGGCCTGATCAGAGAGATCTTGAAGATTGAGGAGTCTCATCTAACGGGCCACCCGACCAAGAGGCTTCCCAACCACGCCAGCTTCAGGTTTGCCAGGATTGAGGGAGAGAGCATCCTCCTGACCATGGACGCCATGTACAACATCCAGGTCTCAACAGGATCGGCATGCTCGTCGAGGACTCTGGAGCCAAGCCACGTCCTCTTGGCCATAGGCCTCAAGCACGAGGAGGCACACGGCTCAATGGTCCTGACTGCAGGGAGGGGCAACAGCCTCGATCAGGTGCCCGTAGTAGCTAAGGCTGCCGCACAGACGGTTCAGAGGTTGAGGGCTCTATCTCCTTTGTGAGCTGTGTCCTCTGCAAGTTATATCCCTTAGGTATATCCCTTGCAAGTTGTTCTTTTGCAAGAGAGGTGAATTACAATGGCACAGGTAGGTTACAGCAAGAAAGTCATGGAGCACTTCATGAACCCCAAGAACGTTGGGGTCATCGAGAACCCTGACGGCTATGGGAAAGTTGGAAACCCGGTATGTGGAGACCTGATGGAGATCTTCATCAAGGTGAAAGACGACAGGATAGACGACATAAAGTTCAGGACCTTCGGCTGTGGGTCAGCTATTGCCGTCAGCAGCATGGTCACTGAGATGGCCAAGGGAAAGACGCTCGATGAAGCGGTGAAGATCACCAGAAACGACGTGGCAAATGAGCTTGAGGGGCTGCCTCCTCAGAAGATGCACTGCTCGAACCTGGGAGCTGATGCCCTCCACGCAGCCATAAAGGATTACTGGGTCAAGATAGGCAAGATCAAGCCAGAAGAGGCCAAGCCTGAGGAAGAGAGCCACGAAGGAGAGTCCTGTCCCTCTGATTGAATATCAAGGCTACTGTGCCTCTGACCTTTTTTCAAATCTCAGCCGTTTCCAGGCCTGAGACTCAATAGCTTTTTATTCCAGGAAGTTATTTGGCGCTTGGATAACAATTGTGATCAATGCAGGGCAAAATGATAATTATCGGCAGTATCAGGCAGCCACAGAGGGCAAATTGCCAGCAATATCAATGTCTATAATGCAGGCTTCGAAGGCCTTTTTAAAGACGCGATCTAAATATAGCTGCATCTAGAGAGTTGGAGACAATGTTGAGCGCAGGCGATCTCGATAGGTATGAGAGGCAGATCAGGCTTCTCGGCGTAGAAGGGCAGGAGAAGCTGTCCAGGGCTAAAGTATTCATAGCAGGTGCAGGCGGCCTTGGGTCTCCGATATCGATCTACCTGGCTGCAGCTGGAGTTGGCAAGATAACTCTCGTCGACAGAGACGAGGTCGAGCTCAGCAACCTGAACCGCCAGATACTGCACTGGGAGAAAGACGTGGGCAAGAAGAAGGCGTTTTCAGCCAGAGAGAAGCTCATTCAGATGAACAGCGGAATCGAGATAGATGCCTATCCCGAAGAGATAGAACAGGACAACATATCTCGCCTGGTCGGCGACTCCGATCTCATTGTGGACGCCATGGACAATTACGCCATCAGGTATCTCATGAACCGCACCTCCCAGGAGAGAGGAATACCTTTCGTTCACGGCGCAATATCCGGGCTCTACGGCCAGGCCACAACCGTTCTTCCTGGAAAGTCAGCCTGCCTGCGCTGCATCTTTCCAGACGCTCCACCTGCAGCGCCCTTCCCAGTCATTGGAGTGACTCCTGGAATCATAGGCATGATCCAGGCAACAGAGGTCATAAAATACATAACAGGAGTAGGCGAACTGCTTGCAGGAAAGCTCCTGATCTGGGATGGGGCGAGGTGCCAGACGGATATTTTGAGCGTGGATATGGATCCCAGGTGCCAGGACTGTGGGACTACGTCTTCTGGACCTGAAGAGCGCCATGCTCGATGAACGGCGAGGATCAGCCGCCCAGAAAAGCGAGCGACAGACTGGCGAACTAAATAAGAGTGCTAAATGATCGCCAAACAAGAATGCCAAATGATAACCAGATAAGAGTGCTAAGTGAGTGAGGAAAGCAAGAGGTAAGTTTCAGATGTACCTGCTGAGATACTCGGAGATTGCTCTAAAGTCAGAGCCTGTTAGAAGGCGCTGGGAAGACGTTTTGATCACAAATATCCATAAGGCTCTTCCTGATTGCAGGATTAAAAAGGAGCGGGGAAGGATCTGGCTTGAGGGACCAGTCGATCCAGAGAGGCTCAAGAAGGTCTTCGGGCTTGTCTCTTTCTCAGAGGTTGAGCATTGCAGCCTTGGCGATCTGAATTCGTTCATAATTGAGTACTGCCACAGGAAAGGCCTGGGAGAGGCCAAGACTTTCGCTATGAGGCTAAAAAGGGTAGGGGAGCACAGCTTCAGCTCACAGGAGAAGACGATAGAGCTGGCAGACTTAGTTCTGGAAGAATTCAAAGGCCTGAAGGTGAACCTGAGCGCTCCAGAGGTCACTGTACATGTCGAGATTAGAAACGAGGATTGCTACTTATTCACTGACTCGATCAAGGGCGCAGGCGGGCTGCCTCTTGGCGTAGAAGGAAAGCTCGTGGCTCTCATGTCAGGAGGCATAGACTCTCCAGTTGCAGCCTGGATGATGATGAGGCGCGGCTGCAGGATCGTGCCTGTTTACGTAGATCTCTTCGGAGATGAGAGCTGCTTTGAGCGGTCTAAGACAGTGGTCGAGGCCTTGAAGGAGTACCAGCCAGACATGGAGCTGCTGGTGGTAAGAGACAAATTTCTGGAAACTGCTAAAGAGAAGCTTGCCCATGAGGGCTTGGCCAAGTACATCTGCCTGATATGCAAGCGCCGGATGTACAAGGTTGCCGAATCGATAGCCAGGGAGGTTGGAGCCAAAGGGGTGGTGACAGGAGAGTCCCTCGGTCAGGTGGCATCACAGACCCTGGACAACCTGTTCGTGCTGGACGATGCAGCCACCATGCCCATTTACAGGCCATTGATCGGCTTCGACAAGGTGGACGCTGAGAAGATAGCCAGGGAGATAGGGACCTTTAAGCTATCGACTGCACCAACAAGCGCCTGTCCTTTTGTGCCGCACAAGCCCTCAACTAAGGCAAAGCTGGAGAAGATAAGGGAGATTGAGGAGATTTTAGAGCCGATATCTGCGGCTAACCCAGCCTGAATGTCCCTCAAAATAGAAACACATTACAACAATGATTCACGTGTTCAATTTAATCATTATGTAGAGAAAACAGGAAAGACAGGCAGTAAAAAACCGATTTAGTGGCCTGGCCTAGATCAAGCCTTGAGTTCCTCGAACAAAGGCGCCAACCTCCTTTGTCCCGGTGATAAACGACTGTCCTAGATCAATTTGCGTGTCTCATATCAGTTTAAATCGGATGCTTGGTGATAGTATCAAGGAGAAAAGGCGAGGTACCAGATATGAGCGAGAAGTCAAGCTTGGAGGAGGTCCTGAGAGAAGTGGAGGAGCTGCACCGCCTTCATGGAGACGGCATGGCCAATGCCGATGGGTGCAGGGAGTTTGGCGCACGCATGTCAGATGTTCTGTCCAGGCTTGAGGAGATGAGGTGCGACAGAATAGCAGACCGGGTGATGGATCTTCTCTCTGCCTGCAGCCCGAAGCTCACCTCCCACTGCGAGACTGCTCAACAGACAAAGGGAATGCTGGAGAGAATCAGGGACAGCATCAGGCGGGAGATAGACTCCAGCAAGTGAAAGTGACGTTGAACGCGAAAATGGACGATGGCAAGCTGACATGGCAAGCTGATAAGCGAGTGCGTGCAATATATGGTTAAGGCCTGCAAGAGCTGAAAAGATAAATAAATGGGTTTGTATCTGAGGGTATCATGCAGGAATCAAAGCCAAAGTTCGTCTTCACCTGTCAGAGATGCGGAAGATGCTGCGAGCAGGGCGCTATGGTCTTTTTAAGCGATATCGAGGAGTGGTCCAGAGACGGGACGATCTACCAGGTGTTTCCAGAGCTCTCAATCTCAGATGACCTGGGGATACTGTCCATCAGGATCGAGAGAGAGGATGGCAAGTGCAAGATGTACGACTCAGAGAAAAATGAATGCAAGATTTACGATCACCGTCCAACCGCCTGTAGGGCGTATCCTCTCAGGCACGATGGAAGCGGCTTTCTCTTAAGGGACAAAGAGTGCCCCGGACTTAACGCAGGCGAGATGACCAAAGAGGAGTTGGAGGAGATCAGGAACTCTGCCGGACGCGAGTACGATGAGGGGACGAGGACAGTTGCAGTGCTTCCAGTGCTCCAGGCCCTGCTCATGAAGGACATGGCCAGGAAGTCAGAGGAGGCATACAGCAAGCTGACTGATGAGGAGAAGGCAGAGCTGGAGAAGATATTGAAAAAGGAAGAGTAAGTTTATAGAGAAGTGATCTGCTCACTTTTTATTGGTTAATCTCTATTCCTGCTGCTTCTGGGCAGCCCTTACTATTTCTGGCGCTATTTTGGCATACAAGAGCTGATCGAGGACATGTCCTTCCTTGAAAGCACTTGCCCTGAGTGTGCCCTCGATTACGAAGCCTGCCTTCTCAAGCACTCTCGCAGAGGTGGGATTGGTGATAAATGGCTCTGCGAATATGCGGTGAAGTCCCAGCTCTTCAAATGCATATTCGCTTACAGCCTTCACAGCCTCGGTCATTATTCCCATTCCCCAGAATGGCTCAGCCAGCCAGTATCCAAGCTCTGCTGTAAATCGATGAACGTCCTGGCCGGGTGTAAGGCCAATGCTGCCTATGGCTTCTGTCTCAGTGGCAATGGCAAAGAAGCTCTTGGGATCTCGACTCATCGCTCCGGCGAGAAACGACTTTGCATCCTCTAAAGAATATGGGTAAGGAAATGCATCTCTGAGGTTAATCCAGATCTTCCTGTTGCTCGCATACAGGGCAATGGATGCAGCATCGTCCTCTTGCCAATCCCTGATCAGGAATTTCCCAAAATCACGCCTCATATTTTTCAGGGATTTGTCTTCATCAAGGACATATGCTCTGCTCAGGTTCATGCCCGTATCCTTCGACGAGCACCACTCTTGTGTCTGCTCCAGCTTCTCTCAGCGGCGAAATGGCCTGGTACTCTGAAGATGAGAGCCACTGCCTGATATTATCTTCTGAAGGGAACTCAAGGATTATCATTCTCTCTGGCAACCATCCGCCCCACAGGGCAGTTATCTTGCCGCCGCGGACGAGGTAGCGGCCCCCATACTTCGAGATGATCTCCGGAACCCTGGAGATATACTGGCTGTATCTCTCTTGATCTTTGACTTTCGATTCGATGATCATGTAAACCGACATGCTATATACCTTCTCGCCAAGACACTGCCAAAGCATGGCCAATTTGGCTGTTTCGACTTCTATACTATCGCTATATTGCCTGCAAGAGCCAGATAGCTTACGGCATACCGAGCCGTTCTTTTATGGCTCTGATATCTGCTTGCATCTGCCTGAGTCGCATCGACAACCCTGGCTGGACCTCCGATATAAGTCCTCTGATCTCTTCGACGGTCTGATCCTGCTTCTCAAGCGCTTCTCACGCATCTGATCCTGCCTCAGGATCATCACGTCTTGCTTCTCAAGCATCTAATCCTTTTTTCAAGCATCTGAGACATCTATCCATTCATGTCTCCCAGAGTCTGGTTCATGCCCATCAGGAGAGGTATGGCCTTGTTCATTTGCGACGAGGTGTTCATTGATGCATACTGCCAGAGAGGCATGACATCGCCTGTGTAGTCCTCAGAAGCTACCTCAATCACCTGAAAAGCGGAGGCGCTGGATACAGAGGTCTCGACTGTGGCGACTGGTTTGACCGACCATATCTGGACTATAAAGGAAATCCCATGAATGTCGTGGCTCCTGGTGTCGGCAACACGAAATAGGCAGACTACCAGAAATGCTTTTAGCAATGATTAGCCCTGATAATACTAAAATAGAAAAGTCTATTACTTAGTAATATGTATTAAGCTTGAAGAGCGACCAAGAACAGGAATAAGGCCTCCTTTACCTTCTTGTCGCCATGTCCCAGGGGTTGCCATACCCTGGGCACACCTCTTCTTAATGAGCCTTTCAAAGGAGATGTGTCCTGTGACCGCCCTGATAATCACAGATATCAAAAAAAGTAGCTGCGATGACCGCTTTGATCTGATCACTGCAGTGGTCTCTAATTTCGAGAGCTTTAGAGAATGCAGCCTTCTGGACGAGACTAAGAAGAGATTCAGCGATATGCTGGTCCTGGAGAGCGCTACTGCAACTGAAGAGATCTCCTCTATGAACGTTCACAAAGGGGATCTCTTCATGCGTCTCTGGGCCAGATCCAACCACGGCTTGACCGTAGGAGAGGAGATAACGCTGGGCGTACAAAAAGGGATTGCCAAGATGGATTGATTTAGAGGAGAGAACCCCAGCGCGTTCCCACCCAGCAAAGATTCGCTGGGGTTCTTGTTGTATTGGACACTATGCTCAGTTCGCAGCTATGCATAGATGCCGATCAGGCTTATCGCCTAATACACACGTCAGATCTTATTTAGTATTAAATCTTTCGGTACATGTATTACTAAAGCAAGCCTAAGCCTGGGATAGGTTGGCTAACTCCTGCTAACGCCCAGGCAGGCCTGTGTTTGATCAGATTGGAATATCGCATTTTTAAGCACAGCCCTGGCCGACTTTCTTTTCCTCAGAGGCTCCTGGGAATTTGACTTAAGCTTTTATGCATTGCATCTCGTCGCTAATAGCGTTATACCTTTAACTCCTTTAACCTGTGCAAACTCAAGCAGGGCATTATTGAGATCAGCAGGAGTGTTCGCAGCAATGTGCAGAACCACGCCGAACCCATATGCGTTTCCGATCACCAATTGCTTGGCGTTCCCCAGAGAAACGCTCCTCAGAGCGTCTTCACTAACGCCTTGTCCTTCGATCAAAGCCAAACTCAGCATCATGATATTACCACCAGAGCCAGCCAACTTCAATGATACTTCAATGATGATAGACTCACATCAAAGCAAGTCAGCACTCATCAATGTATCCATCGAGCGATTTGCCAAGCTATCCGTCAAGGCTCGTTCAGTACATAATAGCTGGAGACTACTTAAATTTTTTGTTATTTTATCCGGATTGCCCAAAGTATACCATCGGCAAACTTACTATCGCAGTTATGGACAACTGAAGCTATGAATATTGATCCCGTTAACACCGATCCAATTCATACCGATAAATTAACGTCGACTTACACCGATTTTCGCAACAACTGTATTCGTTATATAACGTGATTGAGGACAAAGCTCATAAACAGGAGATGCCAAAGTTCATGATGTGGCAGTGCTAGATACTGAAAATCCCTTCATCAACTATGCCAGTGCCCTGGTCAAGGACATGCCTGGCCAGGTCGCTCTTGTCATGAGCCTCATGATCTTCATGGCAGTCTCAGAAGGCGCCAGCCTTCTCCTGCTGATACCGATGCTTCAGATAGTGGGCATGGACGTGGGGCAGGGAAACATGGGCCAGATCGCAGGAACGATCGCCTATGCATTCTCAGAATTCAACATCAAGCCCACGCTGGAGATAGTGCTAATCTTGTACATCGCACTGGTCAGCCTCCAGTCAGGACTCAACCGCTTGCAGTCGAATGCAAGCTCGTACATCCAGTACAACTTCATAACCCACCTCAGAGAGAGGTTTTACAGGGCTCTGGCAAACGCAGATTACCTGTATCTATCCAAGAGCAGATCATCCGACTTAGCTCAGCTGCTGATGCAGGAGACCGACCGCGTGGGCTATGGCACCTTCTCCATACTCTACTTAGCAGCCAACATCATCGTGGCGGTGGTCTACATCGCCCTGGCTGCTCGTATATCCATGCAGGCGACCCTCATGGTCCTGGCATCAGGTGGGTGCCTGATCCTGCTGCTCAAAGGACTGACTGAGAAGTCCAGGAGCACAGGCAGGAAGATATTCCAGTCGAACAAAGGGCTGTATTCCTCGGCTATGGAGCACATGGCAGCTATGAAGACGACCAAGAGCTACAGCGCTGAGGAGAGGAACACTGCGATATTCTCCGCCCAGGCAGAGGAGATAAGTCAGGGAAACATCGAGGTCTCCCGCCAGTACTCTCTGGTCTCAAACCTCTATGAGATCGGGTCAGTGGTTGCTCTCAGCTTGATGCTCTACGTCTCTATGAAGATATTCAACACGCCGCTGACCTCCATGCTCGTTCTCCTGTACCTCTTTGCCAGGCTCATGCCCAAGTTCTCCATGATCCAGGGGAGCTACCAGAGGTTCATAGCTCTCCTGCCTGCGTTCTCTGCTCTGGATGAGACGATTCGCCAGATGGAGGCCAAAGCAGAGGTCAAGACGGGCCGCCAGGAAGAGATCCGCCTGGACAGGTCGATAGAGTTCAAAGGCGTCACTTTTGGGTACGATAAGGAAGATCACTCAGTGCTGGATGGAATAGACCTGGAGATCCCGATTGGCCAGACAGTAGGCCTCGTCGGGCCCTCCGGATCTGGAAAGAGCACTGTGGCAGACCTCTTGATCGGCCTCATAAAGCCGGATGAAGGCAGCATTACAGTCGATGGCGAAGAGCTTGTTTCTGAGAAGGTCAGGTCATGGAGGAGGCTCATAGGCTACGTCTCTCAGGATACGTTCCTCTTCAACGATACAGTGAGAGCTAACCTCCTGTGGGCCTGCCCAGAAGCCTCTGAGACGGAAATGATCCAGGCGCTGAAACTGGCGGCAGCAGACGGCTTCGTCTCCAGGCTTCCTCAGGGGCTGGATACGCTCCTGGGGGACAGAGGTGTGAGGCTCTCTGGCGGCGAGAGGCAGCGCCTGGCTCTGGCCAGAGCCATACTCAGAAAACCGTCGCTTCTGATACTGGACGAGGCCACGAGCAACCTGGACTCAGAGAGCGAGAAGAGGATTCAGGCTGCAGTCGATGGGCTTCATGGAACCCTGACAACGTTCGTCATAACGCATCGCCTTTCCACTCTCAGGAACGCAGATAAAATCTACGTCCTTGAAGGCGGAAGGACTGTGGAGCATGGAAGCTGGGATGAGCTGCTGGCGATGGGCGGCAGGTTCTTCGAGCTGTGTGCAAACCAGGGATTGGAGAGCGGACAGAGGATGCAGACCATCGTCAACTCTGCACTGACAGCTCCTGCTGCGCCAGCTACTCCATCCTGTTCTCCTTGATCACCTGTATATACTGGACGTCGGCATAAGATGGCGGGGCAGGTGGCGCACGCGGCTTTCCGCCCCAGGACCAGAGACCGCTCCCTGTATTATTGGTGCCATTGCTGTTGGTCTGTGTCAGGTTGGCCAAAGTGCTCAGCGAGTTGTTTGACGAGATATTCAGAGTGACGTTTGTAGAAGCGTTGAATGTGGTATTCAGCGAGGCATCCGTCAAGTTCCTCAACATCGTCAGGCCATCAGAGCCGCTGAGAGGAACAGGTGCAATGCCAAAGGCTAAAACGGGCATCGCCAGCAGTATTATCAAGGAAAATATCTGTCGTCTCATGCTGTTATCAACATGCATGCTCTCCTGATCGCTTAAATGCCTTGCCGTACCGGAAAGGGCATAGTCTGTGCGATATAAAAAAGATCCCTCTGGACTTCAGGGTGGCTTCCATCTCAGTTACCCATCCCTATAACCTCTCAAGAAGAACCTAAAAATTCCGCACATTCTATGGACATCCATCCAGGTAACTCCTGCTATGAGGACGTATAGCATTCCGTTAAACGAACTGCGTAAGCTTGACCTGGGTCTTCCTGTTTTAGCCTTTTGGGGAGAGAAATAGGGGCTATTATCTCCCATACCGCATCATTTACTTCTTTAAATGCCATAGGCTAGATACAACGATCGATATACTTATAGTTTAGGGATGTGCTCGATAAAAAAAGGCTCAGAACAATAATATTAAAATCCCTCTGTGCCTCTGTGTCTCCGTGGTGAATTTTTATAGGCTCATTAAATCAACTCAATTGCAGTAGACTGCCAGAGCTTGAACCAGAAATCAAGAGAAGTGTCTGGAGATCAAAGCGACAGTGCCTCGTTCAGGCTTCCTGTCCTGTAGCCTTTGAGGTCCAGGGTCACGTACCTGAATCCAGCATCTTTCAGGCCTTTTACAATCCACTCCCTGGACTTCAGGACTCTATCAATATCACCTTGCGGCACCTCGATCCTTGCAAGGTCTCCGTGAACCCTCACCCTGACCTGATCTAGCCCAAGGTCCTTCAAGATGTCTTCAGAGGTTTCTACCTTCACCAAGCTCTCCTGAGTGATCTTCTGGCCGTATGGTATCCTGGAGGCCAGGCAGGCTGATGATGGTTTATCCCAGATTTTCAGGCCGAGCTGCTTTGAGATCGCCCTGATATCGGACTTGGAGATTCCTGCATCCACGAAAGGGTGCCAGATGCCTTCCTCCTGACAGGCCCTGATCCCCGGCCTGTAATCCTCGTAGTCTGATGTGTTGACTCCATCGGCTATGCAGGCTATGCCTTCTCTTGCTGCAATCTCCTTCAGGACCTTTGCAGACGCCTTTTTGCACAGGTAGCACCTGTCTCCGGGGTTTCCTGCGAATGCCTCGTCTTCCAGGGCGGTGTATCTGGCAACCTGGAAGCGTACCCCCAGGTCCCTGGCAAGGGCCTCTGCCTGCTCAAGCTCTCTCCTGGACAGCGTCTCTGAATCCAGGATCACAGACAGGGCTCTCTCGCCCAGCACATCCGCAGCCACCTTTGCCAGAAGGGTGCTGTCAACCCCGCCTGAGAAGCCTATCAGGATTTTATCCTTCCTAGAGAGCATTCTCTTCAGCTTCCCAAGCTTGTCCTGCAGTCCTGGATCTGCCTCTGAACAAAGGGATACATTATTTTGGTGCATGCAATCTGGCCTTTGACATCTTCTTAAACATCGTTTATATCAGCATTTCTGAGAGCTGCACTCTTCGCCCCTCAGGCCCCTGCAGATCTCGCAGATCCTCTCCTTGGGGTCGTCGAGCTTCTTCTCTATCAGATCATCGGCCAGATTCTCAATTGCTCTCCTGATCTCCTGGCTGAAGATGATGTTGTATCCTCTCTTCTTGGAGACATACTGGGAGACTGCAGGCGGTGTGATCCCCAGCATCTTCGAGACGTCTTTTTGAGAGACTCCTCTCCTGACCAGCTCTTCAGCCACCGCAGCCCTGATGCTGGGCAGCACATCCCAGACAACTTCCTCACATGGCGCCTTCATGCTGCCACGCCCGTTCATCTTCGATATCAGCGCCCATAACAATTGTTACTGGTGCATTAAAACATATAAACCTTCTTGAAGATTGAATTGGGAATTGCTCAGAGGCTTTTTGGCACAATACAGGGTACAATATTGCCAACGCTAATTCTATTGCAGGCAATATGAAATTCAGCCGCATAGCTCCTGCAACTGTCAGATTTATATCTCCGGTGCTGCGCGTGGATCTTAGCACCATCATCATAAAAGTTAGGAAAAAGTATGAATAATTAAAAAATTAAATTTGCCTGAACGGAATCTACCTGAACTCTAAAAGGTCCTTCGATCCAGAGGAATCCTTTTTGTTTCCCTCAGTGAACTTGCTGGCGCATATCAACGAGAGCCCAGCACAGAGGACTATTGCTCCAGCAGCCAGCAGCTCGAAGCTCAGCTTAACCTCTAGCCCAAGAAATTGAGAGCCTTTTGGAATCAGGATCATGGATGCTCCTGCCAAAGAGAGAAAGATCCCGTTGAGCATTCTTTTTTCAGCCCTGAGTTCTGGCCTGTCTGGCACAGAGATTCCTTTTTCCAGAAGATACATCTCTTTTTTGTGCCTCAGGAAGTATATCAATGCCAGAAGGGGTATGCCCTCCAGTATTAGGAGCGTTATAGCCCAGTCCATCACGTTCTCACGCCTGTATCCTAGTCACCTACTACTAGATAATCTCTTCGTCTTACGAATTAAAATCTATTATTAATATTAATCGTAGCACTTGTTGCGAATTTTCCATTTGCATAAATTCTTAAGGATATACGCGAAATAGGTATCTGTGGTGCCAGAAAAAATCCCCTGGAGGATTGTGCTTCTCCTGGCAGTCCTCTTTGAAGCTCAGGTGGCGTTCGCCGCCAACTTGACCCAGGTCGAACTTCAGGAGAACCTGACCAATATCTCGGAAAACGCATCTATAACCGCAAGCAGCCTGGATAATGGATCTCTAAATGAGAGCTGCGAAGCCCACGTCTACGTCTCAAACAAGGATGACGATCGCCTGGATGTCTCTCTCTTCGTGGATTCGGAGCTGGTCGGGTCTGAGGATCTGTCCTCGGACGACGAGAAGAAGTTCGGAACATACCAGCTGGCGCGCGGCACCCACAGTTTCAAGATTGCATGGCGAGATGAGGACACAAAGAAGAACTACGAAGAAGAGACTGTTCAGGAGATCAAAGACGGGGACACGGTGATGCTCTATGTCTCTGAAAATGACGCCCCTGAGGCATACGATATCTCCATATTTCTGAAGAACGAGAACGACATCGACCTGGACGCTTATCTCTATGTGGATGGGGATTATGAGAAGGAGAAGGAGGCATCAAAGGAGAGCCTCACCGAGCTTGGATCTATTGAGATGGAGGAGGGCGCTCACGAGATCCTGGTGAAGTGGCAGGACCCAGACACCATGATCGAGTACGAGAAGCGAAAGAACATCACCGTGGATTGTGAGGATGCCGTGATCTTCTATGCGCCAAAAGGAACGTCATTCCAGAAACTGGCATCAGGCCTGTCGAGCAGCCAGGAGAGCGAGACGTCCACGCAATCTTCCAGCTCATATTCTTCTAGCTCATATTCTTCCAGCTCATCAGGCGCAGAAACATCCTCAAGCGCAGCCATTGAATCGAACGCTTCAGAAGAATCAAGCGCTGTTGATGAAAACCAGTCTGAGGATAATGAAACTTCAGAAGCTGCGACAGGAATTTCCAGCTCCCAGGGCGAGGATGCTCAAAAGAGCGAGACGACCACATTTGAGGAGACTTCTGATGAGTCGACTGATGAATCCTCTTATGAATTTCCTGCATTGACTTCCTTTGATCTTGAGAACCTACCTTCAGTTGGTCAGGATGGAGGGCTTTACATCTATGGCGCAGTCCTGGTTATCGCTATTTACCTTTTCTTCAGGCACTGAGTCCACCACAGTCGCCCCAGCCTTGATGTTGAGTGCCCTGATGCTGATAGCCACGGCGCTGGTGGCTCTGGCCTTGACTGCATTCACAGCCCAGTCTGTAGTCTGGGGAGATGGGATAGAAGGAGAGATCAGCTGGGGTGAGAGCCTGAACCTCAGCAACTATACTCTGACTGCAGAAGACTTCTTCTCAGGAGAGACAAAGAGGCCAGGGGTGCTTGTGAAGGTGCGCCAGGGAGAAGACGCGGCAATCTCCAGGGTCATGGCAGTTGGAGATGGATTTGAGCTGAACGACTCGCTTAAGGTAGACCTGGAGGCAATAGAGGTGGAGAGCCTGGAGTTGAACAAATCCAGGGCCAAGATCAGGATGCGGTCTCCTGCAGAGCCTGAGCTGTCCGTGGTCCTGACTCCTGATAAAGACCGCTACCTTGGTGGCGATGACATCCACCTGGATCTGAGAGTTGAGAACACGGGCATTGTAGATGCAGAGGATTTGTCAGTAGATGTGGACCTCGGCAACCTTGCCGGGGAATCGAGGCATAGGAAAGACCTTCTCAGGCCAGGAGAGGTTTGGACGAAAGATGATTCGGGGGACCCTCTGAGAATAACGATAAAGGCACCCTACCTTCCAGAGCCGGCCAATGTTGAGCTCACGGCAGACGCCAAGTTTTCTGATCCGGATGGCGGGATACACCACGTATCAGGGGCTACATTCTTCTGGGTAGAAGGGCAGCTGAAGCTGTCCAAGCGCGTAGATGAGCTGCAGAGGATCGGAAAGAGGTACTGGGCGATAGACACTATCAGAAATATCGGGCGCTCTACCCTCCAGGTCAGGCTGGAGGACTCCTGCGGCCCCCACTTCAGTTCAGACGCCGATCTGACCAGGGAGCTGATCGTTCTTCCAGGAAAGATGGAGACCTTCAGCTATCTCGTTGAGGCTGTGAAGCCAGGCCTGAATCTCTCTGTTCCGGCAGCAGAGGTGAGCTACTCTTTCGGCAATAAAACTTACAGGGCGGTTTCCAATAGCCCCTTAGTGGATGTGGTTGGACCCTTTATCGAGGCGAGGCTGTCAGTCGACCCTGAGACTGTTGTGGAAGGCGAGAATATCGAGGTCCTGGCAGAGGTCGAGAATTCTGGCAACAGGTTTGCAGGTGTCTCTCTTTTCCAGGCTGTGCCTGAGTGGGCAAGCCTCGCTCAAGGGGAGATCAACAGGTCTCTAAAGCTGGGCCCTGGGGAGAAAGCCTCATTCAGCTACACTCTGATTTGTAGAGAGCCTGGGAGGTGCGAGCTTTCGCCGATGGTGGTTGACTACCGAGACGTCGAAGGAAACGAGTTATCTTCCAAATCGAACTCCGTTTGCGTCCAGGTCAAAGAGAGAGAGGTTCTCGCGCCCATATCCAATAACACCACATCTGAAAATGCGTCCCTAAAAAAAGTCTCTAAAGGAAAAGAAGCTTCAAAGACCACTGATGGGCCGCAAGCGCTCCAGGACCCGAAAGAGTTCTCGTGGCTCCTGCTGGTGATAGTTCTATTGATCTCACTCCTGCTCAGCAGGCATCCCTGATAGCCTGTGGACTCACAGAGCAGATCGGCGCTGCAGCTGCGGCACAGTAATCACGCTCTTGTAGCTGCAGCACAGTTGTTGCAGCACAGTTGTCTCAGTGCGGTGGCCATAGCCATAGTACAATGGTTGTAGCCAGTTATTGTAGCCGGTGGTTGTAGCCAGTTATTGTAGTCAGTGGTTGTAGCCGGTGGTTGTAATCAGTGGTTGCAGCCAGTGGTTGTAATCAATGGTTGCAGCCAGTGGTTGTAATCAATGGTTGCAGCCAGTGGTTGTAATCAATGGTTGCAGCCAGTGGTTGTAGTCAGTGGTTGTAGTACAGCAACCACAGTATAGAGGCTAAATTATCGACCTCTATCCAGTTGATCCTGCCGTAATTTTGCAGGATTTTTCGGACTGAGCAACGATGTCAGGGCGGTTGATGCCAGGCTCAATAAATGCGTCATGAGGTTCCACAACTGCCTTAATCCTGCCTTCCTCCATAATGGCAACTCTGTCGCTCATTAGCTCCACCACCTCCAGGTCGTGAGAGATGAAGAGCATTGTCAGGCCCCTCTCCTCCTTCAGCTCCTGAATCAGTCGCAGTATCTGGGCCTGTACTGAGACGTCTAATGACGCCGTGGGTTCATCAGCCACAACAAAATCAGGGTTCACCGCCAGAATCCTGGCCAGGACAACCCTCTGGTTCTGGCCTCCACTGAGCTGGTATGGGTAGCGGTTGACGTGCTCCGGGTTCAATCCCACTGTGTCTATGAGGTCGAGCACCTGCTCTTTGATCTGCTTTTGGTTCATCTTTCCGCTCAGGCCTAGCCTGAAAGGCTCAGAAATGCTCTCTCCTATCTTCATCCTGGGGTTCAGAGACGACTCTGGGTCCTGGAAGATCATCTGCATCTTTGGTCGCAGCTTCCTCAGCTCTCCTCTTTTGAGCTGGATCAAATCCGTGCCATTGAAGACGATCTTGCCAGAAGTGGGCTCTATCAGCCTGAGAAGCAGCCTTCCTACAGTGGTCTTACCGCAGCCGCTATCTCCGACGAGCCCAAGTGTCTCCCCTCGCTCTATTCCAAAAGAGACACCGTCCACGGCTTTTGTATAGCTCTTATTCAGCATTCCGGAATAGAAGTACTTTCTAAGGTCCTCTACTTCAATCAGGCGCAACAAAAACACCTCACTTTATGCCCGTTCTCCAGCACTCTTAGCTCAGGATGGCTGCACTTGCACTCCTCTCTGGCCATGTCGCATCTCGGATGGAACCTGCAACCTGTTGGTGGATTGATCAGAGATGGGCTGGACCCTCTGATGGGCTTCAGGCCACGGCTTGGAAGGGAGTTCACAAACCCTCTTGCATAAGGGTGGGCTGGATCTTCCAGGATAGCCTCTGCAGGCGCCTCTTCCAGTATCTCTCCTGCATACATCACTGCAATTCTCTGACAGATCCTCCCAGCCACGCCCAGGTCATGGGTTATCATCAGCATGGACCTGTCCCTCATGACCTCGCTAATCAGGCTCTCTATCTGCGCCTTGGTCTTCTGGTCAAGGCCCTTAGTCGGCTCGTCTGCGATTATGAACGAGGGATTGCATGCAAGGCCCATTGCAATCATCGCCCGTTCTCTCATTCCGCCGCTCAACTCATGGGGGTACTGGTTTGCTCTCCTGGAGGCGTCCGAGATGCTCACTGCATCCAGCAGCTCCACAGCCCGATCCCATGCCTGGCTTCTGCCGAGCTTCTGGTGCAGCATTACGGCTTCTGAGATCTGGTCACCGATCTTGAGCACGGGGTTGAGGGAAGTGGTCGGATTCTGGAGGATCATCGCGATCTCTCTTCCCCTGAGGGATCTCATCTCCTCCTCATTCAGCTTCAAAAGGTCCCTCTCTTTATAGATGATCTGGCCATCTATCCTGGTAGTGGGCTGTAAGAGTCGGATTATTGCCATTCCTAAAACCGTCTTTCCACAGCCCGTTTCTCCTATCAGCCCCAGCTTTTCTCCTTCGAAGAGCTTGAGGTCCACTGTGTCCACCGCCCTGACCAGGCCATCTTGGGTTGGGAAGTGGGCTCTGAGATTAACTGTCTCCAGTAAGGCCATAGTAATATAAACTACTCGATACATATTAAAGGTTGCTACGAGATATTGGAGTCATGAAAATGGGTAGCTGGTTGTTGTTTAAGCAGAGATGATTCTTACTCAGGCGTTAAGAAAAGTAGTACCCTACTTCAGTTATATCGACTATATCAATTTTTAAAAATAGGAACGAATATGACGGCCATCCAGGTCGCCATTTTCTCGCTTCTTGTTAAAGCACTATTGATTTTGCGGTGATGATTCCTGGAACCGATCTCACCTTGTCCATGGTGACTTCTGAGACTGGCTGGTCGACGTTCAGGACCATGAGCTGTGGCATGCCCTCGGATATGCGGCCGACATGCATTCCGCCGATGTTGATCCTGTCTGCTCCAAGCGCCATGCAGCAGGGGCCTATGATGTTTGGCTTGTCCTCGTGTATCGCTATGACCAGGTTGCCCTCTGAAGGCACGTAGATCTTGTAGTCGTTGATCTGGACTATCCTGCGGTCGCTTTCGCCGTAGATGGTTCCCTTGATAGAGGTTTCTTCGGCACCGTTGTGGAGCCTGAGGACTATTGTGTTGCTGTAGCCATCGGTCCCATCGGTCTTGGACTCGACAAGCTTCGTTCCCCTATCTTTCAGGAGGCAGCCGGCGTTAACGAAGTTGGCTGACCTTCCAAGGCTCTCCAGGAGTCCCTTTATGGCCGAGATGGTCACAGGGTTTGTGTCCTTATCGGCTATGGCGCCGCCGTAGACTATGTCCACCTGGTCGAACTTCGGCCCTGCAAGCTGGCCTGCAAGCTTGCCCATCTTCTCTGCAAGCTTCATGTAGGGATGCATCACTGCCATCGTCTCTGGAGAGATGACAGGCATGTTGATGGCATAAGTCGGAAGCTCGCCGCGTGATATCTTCAGGATCTGATCTGCTACTGCCAGAGCCACATTTACCTGGGCCTCTGCAGTCGATGCTCCCAGATGGGGCGTGGTGATTATCCTGTCCTGCTCAAGAAGCGGATTTCCAGTTGGCG
The DNA here is from genome assembly GCA_964639235.1 of uncultured Methanotrichaceae archaeon. GTDB lineage: Archaea > Halobacteriota > Methanosarcinia > Methanotrichales > Methanotrichaceae > CAZXDN01. Next base: position 69,340 of record CAZXDN010000004.1, read on the forward strand.
GCTCCTTTGTGAAGACGTCCACAGCCGCTCCTGCGACCTTGCCATCGGCCACTGCCTTTGCAAGGGCCGCCTCGTTGATTATTCCGCCCCTGGCGCAGTTGACGATCCTGACACCGGGCTTCATTATATTGAACTCATCTTCATCTATCAGGTCCCTGGTCTCGTTGGTGAGCGGGGTGTGGATGGTTATGAAGTCGCCCTGCTTCAGGACCTCTTCGAGCGAGCTGATGACAATTCCCATCTGCTTGCCCTTGGCCTCTGAGACGAATGGATCGTAGGCGACGATCTGCATGCCAAAGGACTTCATCCTATTGGCTACTTCAGCGCCCACGCGGCCGAGGCCGACTATTCCCAGTGTCTTGTTGTAGAACTCTACGCCTGTGTACTTCTTCCTGTTCCACTCGCCCTTGTGGAGAGCGGCATTTGCCTGGGGGATGTTCCTGGCCAGGGCCATCATCATCGCGATGGTGTGCTCTGCAGCAGAGATGGTGTTTCCGCCTGGGGTGTTCAGGACAATTATGCCCTTCTTTGTGGCGGCGTCGACGTCCACGTTATCAATTCCAACGCCTGCCCTTCCGATCACCTTCAGCTTGTCCGCTGCGTTGATGATCTCAGCTGTGACCTTCGTTCCGCTGCGTATCACCAGAGCATCGTAATCCTTGATCTTCTTGGCAAGCTCTTCAGGGGAGAGGTTGGTCAATACATCTACCTCTGCACCTGATTCCAGCCTCCTGACTCCCTCTTCTGCGAGGGGATCGCTGACAAGTACTCTCATGGCATCTCCTTCTTTGACGCTCAAAGATCTACAAGCATTTCATCTTTTCGTAATAGGCATCACGATGATCCGCTGCAAGGGACAGCAGTCAGGATCGTCGGCCCCTGGCTAGCAGGTTACTGGCCTTAAGCTGATATGCCAAAATTGATACTCTAAAGGGCTATCATTATCTCAGATGACGGCCTCATCAGATTCAGACAAAGGCAAAAACATAATTCTTCTGGGCTTTGTCAGCCTCCTAAACGACATAAGCAGCGAGATCATCCAGCCCATACTCCCGCTGTTCGTGATCTCGCTTGGCGGCAGTGGGGAGGCCATCGGCCTCATAGGGGGCCTAAGCGACGGAATTCCAAGCATACTCAAGACCTTCTCAGGATACTGGTCCGACAGGCTCGGCAAGAGGAAGCCTCTTGTGGTAATGGGCTATGGCGTTTCCGCCGTCAGCAAGCTGTTTTTGCCCATCTCGGCCTCGTGGCAGCAGGTCTTCGTCTTGAAGTCCCTGGAGAGGTGCGGAAAAGGCATCAGGTCAGCGCCAAGAGATGCCATGATCTCTGAGTCTGCGGATAAGTCGGCCAGGGGCCGGGGATTCGGGCTGCACAGGGCGATGGACACTTCCGGGGCCGTAGCCGGCTCCCTTTTGGCTTACGCTCTGTGGAGATGGGGCCTGGACTTCAGGACCATATTCCTGATCGCAGGAGTCTTTGCACTGGTAGCCTTAATTCCGTTCTATAAGGTGAAGGAGAGCTTCAGGCTTTCAGGACCAGGATCTCAATCGCAGATAGGCTTCAGCCTCAAAGACCTCTCTCCTGAACTTAAGAAATTCATAGCCATTGCCTCGCTCTTTGCCCTTGGCAACTTCAGCTACATGTTCTTCATTCTGAGAGCACAGGAGTTTTTTTCCGGGGACCTGGCAGTTGGTGTGCCATTGCTCCTGTATGTCCTGTTCAACATAGTCTACGCAGCATTTGCCCTGCCAGTGGGGTCCTGGTCTGATAAGGTGGGACGCAAGAACGTTCTGACAATGGGATATGGACTATTTGCTGCGACATCCATTGGCTTTGCTTATGTATCTTCGACTCTGGGACTGATAGCGCTATTTGCTCTGTACGGACTCGTCTTCTCTCTGGTGGATGCCTCGGAGAGGGCCTTTGTATCAGACATGAGCTGCCAGAGCCTGAGATGCACATCCCTTGGAGTGTATTATGGAGCGGTGGGCTTTGCAGCCATAGCCTCTGGCATTGTTGCCGGAATTCTTTGGGATGCGCTTGGCCCAGAGTCCACATTCCTGTTTGGAGCCGCGGCCGCAGCACTCGCATCCCTATCACTCTGGAGAATGAGAGAGATAAAGGAGATCTTATGAAGCCATCTTTTGAGGCCGTTTGCGAAGCCGTCTTGTGAAGTCGACCTGCGAGGCTGATTTTAGCCGGCTGCGGAGCTAGCCTTGAATTTCCTTATCTCTTGGTCCTTCGATTAGGTCGGACTTTCGTCCATGCTTGAGGTAGAGCAGCTTGGCATTGCAGAGCTTTATGAAAGAGCTATCCAGATGTATGGGCACCAGCGACTCGAAGAGGCTGTCCATCAGCATCGAGATCTTCTCTGCTTCCTCCTTGATCCTGACGAGATCCTCACTGGAGGCGTCGTCGATCTTCTCGCCGCACCTCTCCTTTATCGCATTGGAGCACGACTGCACATTCGAGAGCGAGATCATGAGGTCGTGAGAGAGCTTCTCCACAAACTCTTCCAGATCTGAGTTCGCCCGCTCCAGGTCGCCTATGAACTTCTTCAAGCTCTCTTCAGTGCTCTTCCTCTCCTGGATCAAATCCCACTCCCGAAGGACGTACTTGACGATCACAGGAAGGTGCTGCAGCTCCTCTGAGCCTTTCACTACGTAATCCATCGCTCCGGACTTTAGCGTCAGCACTGCCAGCTTCTCTGACCCCACGCCTGTGAGGATGATCAGCGGAAAACCGATCTCTTCAGGGCTCTTGGTACCACCGGCCAGGTCGAGGCCTGTGCCGTCAGGAAGGCGATAATCGGCGATCACAGTCGCTGTCGGACCATCTTTCCTCAGATTTAGCCATTCCCTTGCATCTTTAATACTGGTTACATGATCGATCTTCCAGCCAGAGCTATCGTCCTCGAATACTCTTCGTATGAACGCCGCGTGAGACTGATCGTCCTCGATCAATAAAATGGACCCGCCTATTTTTCTATCGATATAAGATTCATACATCCTCATTCCCCATACGGTCACCAGACTACGGATAAAAAAAGTTTGCCCTTGAGTTATAAGTCAGCTGGCATCAGATGCCAAGTTATATTTCAGTCTAGATTGAACTTTTTATGATCTATCACCTTATTTTAGGGGAACACATGAATGAATAATGCTAAAACGGAAAATCCAGTTGGCAAAAACTTATTCTTGGAATGAATATCGATTATCATGCATCCGGCGATCTGCATTGATTCTTCTTGGACTGAAATCAAACAGACATGGCTTTAATTGAATCGAGCTTAGGCGAACTGATTGGAAGTGTGAAGAAGATTGTGCACCCCCTGCCTATTGAAGACTCTACCCACACCCTACCGCCGTGGACCTCAATTATTCTCTTTACAATTGCCAGGCCTGCGCCAGATCCTTCGCTGGTCTGGTCGACCTTGTAGAAGAGATCAAAGACCTTGCAGTGCTGGCCCCAATCGATGCCCATGCCGTTATCTTTGATGTAAAAGACTGGCCCTGAGTCTTCCTTTGTGCATCCGATCTCTATGCAGGGATGGTTCTGATCTCCCAGGTACTTCACACTGTTTTCTATCAGGTTGACCAGCACCTCCACGATCCTCATGCGATCTACCATTACCATAGGCATATCTTGCTCTACCCTCAACACCACAGACCTGGACCTGATCTTCTCTGATGCCTGGCTCACAGCCTCAGAGACGAGATCTGCAAACGGCACTGCCTCCGGGGGGTTCACAACCCTTCCGATCCTTGAGAGCTCCAGCGTATCGCTCAGGAGATGGTCCATCTTCCGGATGCCGTTTTCTATCATCTGGACGTCCATCTTCACCTTGTCTGCGTCTCCTCTCTCCAGGTCTTTTCTGAGCAACCCAGCAAATCCGTCAATGGTTACCAGCGGAGACCGCAGATCATGGGACACAGTGTAAATGAACCGCTCCATCTCGGTGTTCTTCTTCTCCAGCTCCTCTGTTCTCTCCAGAACTCTTCTCTCCAGCTCATCTTTAGCAATGCTCAGCTCTTCCTTTGCCCTCCTGTGGCCGCTCACGTCATGGACTATCGAAAACAGAAGGGTTCGACCTTTCACATCTATGGGGCTGGAGTACACCTCCACATCCCTTATCTCGCCAGAAGCCAGCCTGTGCCTGAAAAGGAAGTAGGATCGGTCCCTGGATTTTGCTTTCGCCATCTGGGCGATCACTTCCTCTTGAGAGAGGGTGTTGATATCCATTATTCTTTTATCCCTCATCTCTGAGATGGAGTATCCGTAAAACTCGCAGGCTGCAGGGTTTGCATCAATGATTTTTCCTGACTCTGGGTTTATCAGGAGCTTGACTGCCCAGTTCTTCTCGAACATCGACCTGTAAAGCTCCTCGCGTTCTTCAAGCGCTGCTTTTGCTCTCCTCCTGTGAGTTATGTCCTCGAAGACGTGAAGCCTGCCGAAGTGCCTCTCCTGGTGGTCAGAGATCTGGGACGAGACCCATCTTAAAGTGCGTCCATCTTTGAGCTCAATCTCTTCGTCGATAGATATCTCGTTCTTCTCATCTTGAAGCTGAAGCGGCCTGGACAAAGCTTCAAAAGCAGCGACATCTTTTAGCAAAGGCAAGATGTGGGGCCTTATGTCGCTGCTCTTGACTTTGCCAGTCTTCATATCCTCTTCTATCTCCTCAAGCCCCCAGATCTGGCAAAACCTGTGGGTGAAGCAGGATATCTCATCCGTCTCGCTATTTGCAACGTAAAATGCCAGAGGCGACGTCTCGGCCATAGAGCGCAGCAGCGCTTCGTTCCAGCGAAGCTCGTCTTCCCGGTTCTTGCGAGCGGTTATATTGTGGAGGACTATCATCCTGCCGGTGAGCCTGCCCTGGCCATCTCTAAGAGGGACTATTCTCATATCGAAGAACTCTTTTGAACTCCCAAAAGCCAGCTCTATCTCATCTCTGGCCTGGGCAGTATCCCAGTAGCGCCCTACAAGATCGGATCTGGCAGAGAGGACCTCAGCAGCAGGATGACCTACGGCCTCCTCGCGGCTCTTGCCTATTATCCCCTGAGCAGAAGGATTCAGATCTACTATCCTGTTCTGAGAATCGATTATGATGACCCCATCGCCCATGCCCTCGATTATGGCGCTGTGGGCTACAGGCACGAGATCGAGCAGCCCTAAACGAAAAAGGGCTGAAGCTATGATGATCCCAGAAATGCTGAAAGTAGCCGATGTCAAATCGATCTCTTGGATAGGGCTGATCCGTGTTATCGATAATATATTTGCAAATAATGGAATCATGGCCCCAAGAATTAGGGCTTTGGTCTGTCCGCTATAGAGGCGAGGTGAGCTGATCAGCGACCGCAGGAGAAAGGCGATGCCTGCCAGCATCAAAGCATAGGAATAGACCGTGTGAGCCCAAAAACCAGGGCCGTAAGTCGCGATCAAGTGACTATTCGAGCTATCCAAACTGATGTTGCTCCAGAACAAGCTATAGGTAGGATTGCTCCAGATCATGGCGATTACGGCTGCCGGCTCAATCAGAAGCAGTGCCTTGTTCTTCCATGTTAAAATGCGGTCTCTTCCTGTGTATTCCAGGACGAAGACGAGCCACATCGCTGGCACCATGACGATGCCCATGTATGCAACGCCATACCAGAAGAGCATCGCTTCAGGGCTTTCAACTATCAGCTCTACTAGGTCGCATAGCGACCAGATGGCAACACCAAGGACCAGCACAGAGAACGGCACAGACCCTCGGGCCGGCCTGCGAAGCCAGGCAAGCGCTGAGATAATAGAAGATATTACTGCGGAGGCTAAGAGGATTAGACCGTAAGGGAGGAGATCCGGATTCATTTGCATTCACCCTGGGCAGGTGAAGCCTGAGCAAGCGATGCCAGGCAACCAGATATCTCGATCATATCTCAGGATTTCAGGGTTTACAGGTTCCCCTATCTGTGTACAAGGCTTCCTTAAACCTTATCGTGAAATTAGCTCCATTGATGTCATCGAACTCCATTGATGCCATTGTATTTGCTGAGGCCATTGAGCTTCACTTGTCATGAAGCTGTTTTCTCTCGCACCTTTTTCCCATCAAGTATCTCATTTCATAGCTCTTTGTTTGCAGATTCGAGCTGCGCCGTCAGCTCAGCTACGCACATCTCCAGGACCTCGTTTAGCCTACGGGTCTATTTCTCAGCACTCTTGCGCACTGATATCTCCTGTAAACAAAATTATCAGGATACAGCGCCTGGCGCCAGGAGCAGCAACGAACTGCGATCTGGCAGGTTATATCGTATGAGGATGAGCTCGAAGAGGATGAAGAATCCAAAAATACACTGTCTTCAGAGCGCCTCTTTAGCTCTTAGGCTCCAGTCTATAGATTAGATGCCGCTCAAGGTTCCAATCACCTTCATTAAGATAGACAGCAAATCATCTGAGTTTGGCGCATCCCCATTGAACCGGACTTCATCGACCCATTCACCAAGGCAGTAAGCAGTGGCAGTTTTATTGCCCCCATCAATGCTCCCATCAAGGCTTATGGATATATTCATCCTCTCGATCTCAGGATAATCTCTGTGTACGCCCAAGAATACGCCCGTTGCAGCTTCCACGCAGATCAGAGCATTCTCGTCGGCGTTTCCCCCAGGCCCAGGCGCAGGGACCATCGAGACATTCAGGACGTCGTCCTCTCCTACTTTTGTGGATACACAGCTGATGTTCGTCTCAGTGCCAAGCGTGCTGGTCACCTTGTCTGACACGTATGCTCTATCGCCCTGGTTCATTGAGCTAACAGAGGGCGCAAGGAGCAACACCAATAAAACTGAAGCCAACAATCCAATGAGCCTCATTTTGCTTATCACCAAAAGATATCTATATACATCAGTGAAGAAATTTTTGGTTGGTTCAGTTATGATGGCTTGCTTCGAAAATTTTTAGTAAATCCTTTTTCCCAAAAAGGCATTTCATAGAGCCTGCAATTTACATTCATAACCGATCATCAAGATGATAAATATTACATGGTCGTCTAAATTCTTTAGGTTTTTACATTAATCCGATCTTTGTTAGGAATAGTTTTCATTATACCTAACAGATAAGAATGTCTGGAATTTGCTAAAATGCAGATAAAGATAAATGGAGAAGTAATGGATGAATGAAATAAGACGTGCAGGCTTAATCGCCCTGATAATCGGATTTCTGTTAATTGGGGCTACAGCTAGCGATTATGGAAACGATACTGCTGCAAAAGGCAATGAAAAGATCGGCGTCCTGGTGATAGCCCACGGCAGCGATGAAGATAGGTGGGTCCAGCAGATTCGCGAGTCTGTGGAGAACGTCTCTCTTCCATACCCCACAAAGCTGGGGTTCCTGGAGTTCGTCCCCAATGAGACCATAGGCGATGCAGTAGAAGAGCTTGATGAAAGCGGAGTGGACAGGATAATAGCCGTTCCTCTCTTCATCTCATCATACAGCAGTCACATTCAGGAGATCGAATACATATTAGGCCTCAGGGAGACTCCTCCTGGAGATGAGAAGCTTGAAATGGTAGAAACTGCTGCCAATATCACTCTAGCCAGGGCAATGGATGACCACCTCCTCGTGGCCTACATTCTGGCGGACAGAATCGCAGAGCAGAGCCAGGACCCAGCCAACGAGACTGCAGTCATAGTCGCTCACGGATCTGCAGATGAGGGCGACCTTCGCTCCCAGACCAGATGCCAGAACTGGCTGGCCGAGGAGACGAAGATGATCCTCAGAACCTGGGTGGACCCGGCCATCAAGATCAAGGACATAAAGAACGGCTTCATACACGTGAACGAGACGGTCCACAAAAATCTGACAGCCAGGGCAGTGGTTGAGAACGCCTCGATTGATGGAGGGGTCATTGTCATTCCTCTGATGATCGCAAATGGAGAGATCACCGACAAGCAGATCCCACAGCTCCTCCAGGGCTTGAAATACAGGTACAATGGAGAATCGCTGGCATCACATTCGGACTTATCGAGGTGGATCGAGACTACAGTCAGGTGCGAGTTGGGCCACGAGACAAATGGGGTACTACTTGTGGATCACGGCTCTACCGGTCCTGAGAGAGCTGAGGCAGTGAGGAAGCTGGCAAGCGATGTAGACCTGGGCGTGCCGATTGCAGTGGCCTTCAACGAGCATCCTCTTGAAAACGAGACTATCTCTGCTAGCATAGCCCGGCTGCTTGACCAGGGTGTGAACAACCTGATTGTAGTGACACTCTTCACAGGCTCGACCGTCGACCACGACGAGGTACGCGAGAACGTATACTCGGCGCTCCAGGACCTGAATCAGACGAAGATACTTCACAAAACGCCAATACACATGGGGCTCCACGTTACAATAGCTGGACCTGTCGATGACAGCCCGCTTATTGCTGAAATGCTCCTGGACAGAGCCAGAGAAGTCAGCAAAGATGAAGAGAACGAGACTCTGGTGATCTGCCCCTGGGGAAGCTCGACCTACTTTGAGCACAGCGAGCTGCAGGCGAAGTCTCTGGCAGAGAAGATAGATGAGATCTCAAACTTCAAAGGTGTGAGATATGGATTTTTGGAGTACCAGGGCTGCCCGAACATAAGGGAGACTGTGGAAGAGGCCCAACAAGATCCAGTGATTGTGGTTACGGCCAACAGCATGGGATCGAGCTATGTCGATGAGGAGATCGCAGACAGGCTGGAGGGTTTGAACTACACCTACAACGGAAGGGGTTTCTACGGGTATCCGGATAGCATCGATCCACATCCGAATATGGCACTATGGGTCGAGGAAACTGCATCAAGAGAGTTTGCATAAGGGTAGACCCGAGTTCTCTATTTTTAGAAATATGGTTACATCGAGGACAGCAGTCGATCGAGATGATCGAGTGAGGTGAATATAATTCTTGCAAATTTGATCTTCAGGTGAATACCCCGCGGCTTGCTGCGGGGTGCGTTTTTTGACTGATTAGTACAACAACCGGTCACACGGAATGATCGGGCGTAGGTTGTTTGGATTGTGATAATGTATGAAACGCAAGAAGCTGTGTGCTACCAGAAGGCTGCGAAAAACTTATAGGAGAACTCATCCCTAAACACTCCATAGCATAATGCAGCCAGCTAGTAGAACGAGCCCTAAGTAAGACCTCACCAGTCGTTCGTGCTTTGGATAAACCTTTTATATGCCTCAATCCAGCTAAAAAGCCGTTCTACAGCGCCTCTTCCTTTGTATTCTTCTTTGTCAAGTTTGATTGGCCTTCCAATACTTTTATATTTTCCCAGATCCCCGGTTCTTCTTCATAAATGCTCGTTATACCGGCTTTTTAATGCTAGGAGCTAGAAGGCTAAAGAAACAGAAGCAATGCAATTCTGAAGGGATAAAAAAGTAATTAGAGGTCTATAA
>CAZXDN010000005.1:0-7630 GCA_964639235.1 uncultured Methanotrichaceae archaeon
AATAACAAAATAAAATCTAAACCAGCCTGTTCACAGGATGCTCTGGAACAGGCCAGACCTCCAGGTCTCTGACGGCCTCTGAGATCATGATGTCTGCCATTGCCGCCACAGGGAAGATGAACTCTGCGTTCTCGATTGGGCCATACAATATGAAATCTCCTGCGGCCAGCAGCTGCATTGCTGTTGCGGCTGCATCGCAGCACCTCTTCTCAAGCTTCGTCCTGGAAGAAAGCCAGGTCCAGGAGCTTGTGGCGTTGTGGATTCCTGAGCCTGTTGGAAGCCCAAGCCTCGATTTGGCAATGACCGTGAACCGCAAAGACAGCCCGGCCCCGCTTCCCATCGGCGTGACCCCAGGATCTAAGAGCAGGTTTTTTATGCCCAGGTCCCCGGCCAGAGGTATCAGTCCCCTCTGGCCTGAGGGCCTTCCCAACTCCAGAACCTTCATCCTTCCCTCAACGCTCTGATCTACAGGGTTGTAAGCCAGAACTATCGCAGAATCGACCTCTGAATCCCTTATGGCCTGCTCTTCCAAAATCGCGGTTGCAAGGCTTATGCTGTTGTAGATGGTCTTGTCTGCTATGCCCACCTCTGAGACCAGGCCTGCAATCCTGGCGCGCACGTCAGAATCTGCGGAGTCTGCAATTATCGGCCCTTGCCACACCTGGTCTGCGAAGTCCATGTACCTCTGAAATGCCTCGAATGTGCGGGCGTATATGTGGAGCACTGCCGGGCATCCTGTCTCGTCAGAGAGCTCTTTTTGCCTGTTTACCAGCAGCTCTGCGGCCTCCTGGTCGAATATTCCCAGGTCCTCATCTTCTACAATTCTGTGTCCCTGGTAGAATATCGTGCCGCACAGAGCTGTGGGAAACTCTCCCGGCTGGCCTCCTATCCTCACCCCAGCCAGGTTTACCACCGACTGGGGGCGGGCGAATCTATACAACTTCTTCCTCCTGAGATCTCTGGTTCTGGCAATTTTCAGCTCTTGGGCCTTCATCGCCCACCAGCCAGGAAGATGTGTCAAGAGAGGTGGACGATCCCAGAGCCGAGCCGAAAGAGACGTCTCTGGCTCCGGGCTTTGGCTCTAGGTCATATCGCCTGGGCCTGGGCTTGGCAACGAAAAATGGACCGTCTGGATAGGGCTCTAGTCTCGATCTGTGCTCTGAGACTATCTCGTTTATCTCCCTTAAATCTTCCAGCCCGGTTCTGTCTATTACCTGGATCTGGCTCTGGAAGCGCAAAATGGCTCCTGGCGAGAGATTCTGGATGAAGGGAATGGCGCCTTTTGCTCCAATGATTTTTCCGTCCTGGTCAATCCCATTCCTGTGCAGAGCTGAGATGGCGTCTCCGGGAAGGTGGCCCTTTGACTCCCTGCCGCAGATGATGAGAAACCGGATCTTCGGGTTGGAGATCAGGTTTGCCACCACCTTTTCCACCCCTAAGTTCTCTGTCTTGCAGGGGCCAGAGATAGCAGCGCCGCACACATCCAGGTGCGATGCCAGAGTTACCACCGCCACCTGGGATTTGAGGTCGCCTAATACATAGTCTCCTCTGAAAACTGGCCACTGCCACTTCTCTTCAGACGATTCCATTTCGCAGTCTGATTTTAGGCTTGCTACTTCTGTGGCGACTTTTCTTCCCTCCTCTTCCTCAGCCTCTCTCTCCATTGGACATCTGTGGGCGTCAATGTCTTTAAATGTTTTCGGGCTTCATTCATCGCTTGGGCCGCTGCATTAAGATCAAATATTAGAAGGTATTATTCTGGCTTGAATCTTCTTTTAATAGTGAGAAGACCCTAGATCAAGACGACCGAAGTTAAACGACGGTGGCTCTGAAGATGGCATCCTACAAGGAACGCATAATGAAGGCTATTGAAGACTCAGAGGTGGGCCTAACTACTGTAGACGTGGCAAAGCGAGCGGGCGTCAGCAAGACCACTGTGATAAAGTACCTCTCAGTGCTCAAATCAGAGGGGCTCTGCGAGTTCGTTGAGGTTGGCCCTTCCAAGCTCTGGAAGGTAACGAACTCTCTTGGCGAGGTTGGAAGCCACTTCTTGGCAGATGATGACGAGCCAAATCTGGGTGGCTACAACCTGCTCGATGCTGAGATGTGCTGCGAGGGCATGGACTGCGACACAGTCTCTCTATCCTTCAAGGTCAGCTTAGAAGAGCTGTCCGCCATCATAAATCGATCGAAGAAACGCACCTGTCATTAGATTTGGGGTCGAGATCACAACGCACTAGAGGACGCATGTACATACCTTCTGAGATCAAGAGTTTCTTCGAGATAGAAGATGGCCAGACATTGCTGATCAAGGGTCTTCCTGGCACTGGAAAGACCACTCTCGCCTTTGAGATAATGAACAATTTGTGCCAGGAGAAGAACGGCCTTTACATCTCCACCAGGATTGATCCCAAGCGCCTCTACGCCACCCACCCCTGGATCGAGGAGATCATCCCGCCCAAAAACGTGGTCAACGCCACCCACACCAAGCTCATAAGGAGCCTCAAGGGCTCTAAAGTCGACCTCTCAAACTACGACGCAGTCCTGGAGTTCTTCAGGGTCTTCTTCGAGGAGGCGGAGGACATGGAAGACCCCATGATCGTCATAGATAGCTGGGATGCCATCATGAACTACACCTCCAGCGTCATTGGAGAGGCCCAGCACAGCTTCGAGCAGAACATGTGCGAGTTTGCAAGGGACCTCGGAATTCACCTCATATTCGTGAGCGAGTTCGCAGATGTCATGCCTTTAGACTACATAGTCGATGGGGTGGTGACTATGGAGAGCTTCCAGCTCTCTGGCGGTTTTGAGCAGAGCGACATGAGGACCAGGCAGGCTAGACAGATCAGGCTCGAAAAGCTGCGAGGCATAGAGATTAGGAGAAAGACCTACACTGCGTCGCTTCACAAAGGCAGGTTCCAGTACTTCGAGCCCTACAGGGAGCACAGGGAGTCGAAGATCGGAGGAGAGGGCGCCAGGGTGCCAGACCTCGGCGAAGGAAGAATCTCGTCTGGGATTCCAGACCTCGACGCAATTATCGGCGGCCTCAAGTACGGCTCATGCAATGTGCTTGAGATCGGCCACGGAGTTGGAAAGAGGTACTACCAGATCCTGACGGCTCTTGCCTCAAACGCGCTTAAAAACGGCCGAGGCGTGTGCGTGCTTCCGAGCATCGGCTACGAGCTGTCTCCAAAAGACATCTTCGTGCCCACGAACGTGGCAGTCACACAGCCTCATGGCGACGACCTGGAGGCATGGGGCACAACTGAGCTCCTGGGCAAGTGGGACGAGCTTAGGGAGAGGACTGGAAAGCCCATACTGAACATCATCGGCATGGATGCAATGGAGTTTGCCTTCAGCTACAAGCAGCTCCTCAACATCACCAACAGGATAGTTAGAAAATGGAAGGAGACAAACGACATCAACCTCCTTGTATTCAAGACCGGCCAGGAGAGCATCAAGATGGCAGTACACATGGCAGACACCTACACCCTTGTAAACGAGCTCAACGGCGGGCTGTGTCTCTATGGCGTCATACCATACACAGAGCCATATAACCTGCTTCTGGAAGATAAGAACAGGATACGCCTGACTCCCATAGTGTGAGCCGCACAAGGCATATCCTTTCTGGCCTTTAAACTGCCATTCCCTTTAAACAGCTCTTCGCTTCATCACTATCTGGCTGGAAGCTTTCTCGCTCTCCATCTCCCTTCTGCAGATGGGGCAGATCTCTATCCAGCATACGCCGTCTGCATTTGTCTGGAGCTGCTCAGGTATGGAGGACTTGACCTTCCTCAGCATCGGCTCAGTGGCAAACCCCTTTTTGCAGACTTTGCAGGAGACGAGGTCGAATGTGATCTTGGTGTCAGTCTCCTTTGGCACCAGCGAGAGGGCCTTCTCCGGGCACGACTCTACGCATATATCGCAGTACTCCTCGCAGGGGCCGAAGTGGATGGTCTTCTTCATGCTCTCTTCTGTTGCAGTTATGATCTTGGAGGGGCAGACGTTGGAGCAGGAGAAGCATCCTATGCATTTGCTGGCGTCGACTGCTATCATCTTTTATAACCTCTTAGGAGCTCAGAAGCAGCTTTCTGCCTGGCCTTGGTTGAGACCGAGTCGTAATCGCTCGACAATGCCTGGGCTGGGCAGGTGGTGACGCACGTGGGCGACGCCAGGCCAGCGCAGAGGTTGCACTTGTGGGCAAACTTGTCTGTCCAGACCACGCCAAACGGGCACGCCAGCCTGCAAAGCCCGCAGCCTGTGCACTTGGATATGTCGAAAGCTGTCCTCTCGCCATCCTTTGCCAGAGCCCCTGAGAAGCAGGCCATGGTGCAGGTGGCATTGTCGCAGTGGTGGCAGAGCAGCGGCACTGAGGCCCTATCGTCTATCACCTGGACGTATATGTGGTTTTGGCCTCCGTGGACTCGCTTGCAGGCTACTTCACAGGACTTGCAGCCTATGCACCTGCTCATGTCTACGTATACCGGCATTCAATTCCTCCTGGATATGCTGCAGGCTGCAGCCTTGAAATCGGCGATCTTAGCCTCAGCATCGTGGGCATCTGTGGTAACTGTGTTTGCTCCTGGGTAGTGGAAGGGCATGAAGATGACCCCTTTTCTAGTCCTGTCTGCCGCATGGGCCTTGGCCCTGGTCCTTCCCCTGATTGTGGAGACGACAGCGCAGTCTCCGTTGCCTGTATCAGGCTCAGATGTCTCCGGGGGATTGACCTCCACAAGGAGCCTTGGAGCTCTCTTCTGGAGAGACCGGCTCCTCCAGGTCGTGGGGCCTGAGTTATGACGCCTTATGGCCGTTTTTGTCTCGACTGCGAGATAAAGCCCGCAGCCGAGGGCGCAATACTGACAAATTGGTGGAACAAGAGATCTCGGCATTGTATCCCTGCGGCGGTAGTTTCCTTCCGTCCTTCACCTTTAAATCTATATCTCTTCCGCTGGGCAGCTTCTGCGGCTTGAAATACGATGCTGTTTAAAAAATGGGCAGGGAGGTCATGCCCCGCCTGCATATCCTTTGGCGACCTTTGAGGCAGCCTCTTTTCTCAGGAGCCTGGCGAACTCCTCTTCCTCAGCATAGATCAGGGTCTTGCTGGGGCAGGCGTTAACGCAGGCAGGCGTATCCCTGTCCGGGCAGAGGTCGCACTTGACTGCGATCCTCCTCTCCCTCTGCTGGCCTATGACGCCGTTTTTGCACACCATTGTGCACATCCAGCAGCCCACGCACTTCTCAGGGTCCTTGGTCACGATGCCTGTGATCGGGTCTTTGCTCGTCGCCCCTGTCGGGCAGACCTCGACGCATGGAGCGTCCTCGCAGTGCCTGCAGGTCAGGGGTATCTTGTGGCCCTCGGCCAGCTCGACATATAACCTCTTTCTGGGAACAGGCTTCTCAGATACGGCGAGGAAGAGGTTCTTGGAGCTTGAGTGCTCTACAGCGCAGGCCATCTCGCAGGACCTGCATCCAAGGCACCTGTCCAGGCGGACGAATATCTGTTTCATCTGCGCCTCAGATTCCGAGCTTCTTTCTCTGGCGGTCTATGTGGTCTATCATGAGCTTAGATGCCTTGAAGGGATCTGGCTCGACTGCAAACGCGCTGCCTGTAACTCCCTTTATGCCCTGCGTCAGAAGCTCTGTTACTGCCTTGCTTCCGAGAACTGCAGGAACGGTTCCAAGCACAGTGTAGATTCCAGATCCAACTACGTAGGTGCCGATGGAGACTGCCTTCTCGCTCATCCACTCTGGAGCAGCCGCTGCAGCAGGCAGGTCGCTTATGTCGCATCCAAGGGCGTTTGCGATTGCTGCGCAGGCGACCATTATCCTGCTTATGTCAACACAAGACCCCATGTGGAGGACTGGGGGCACGCCAAGGGACTTGCACACGCCCTTGAGGCCGTCTCCTGCCAGGTCTGCAGCCTCAGGCAGAAGGAGCCCTGCTTTGGCGCAGGCAAGTGCGTTGCAGCCGGTTGTGACCACGAGGACATTGTTCTTGATCAGCTCTTTTACGAGGTTTACGTGTCCGAAGTCATGCTTGACCTTGGGGTTGTTGCAGCCAACAACTGCTGCAATTCCGCGCACGGATCCGCTTGATATGGCTCCAAGCAGAGGATCTAAGCTTCCTCCAAGGGCTCCCACGATCGACTCTACGCTGAAGCCCACCATCGCCTTTGACTTGATATCCGGGATGTGGACCCTGGAGCCGTCCCTGAAGGCATAGTTCAGAACTGCTGACCTGACGATCTCTTTTGCTGTGTCGTATGCAGTCTCCTCTTTGAATCCCATGTGGGTGGCGCCTGGGAACTTGGCCTTGGCGGAGGTGGATATGAGCTTGGTGTGGTAGCACCCAGCCAGGGCTCCAAGAGATGGCATCACGCACTGGACATCGACAATCATCGCCTCGACGGCTCCAGTGGCGATTGCCAGCTCCTGCTGCAGGAAGTTTCCTGCAACTGGCACGCCGTGCCTCATCATGACCTCGTTTCCTGTGCAGCACATCCCTGCGACGTTTATTCCAGAAGCTCCCTGGGATCTGGCAAGACCAATTAGCTCTGGATCACTTGCTGCAGCCACTATCATCTCTGAGAGGATCGGCTCGTGGCCGTGGACTATGATGTTGACCTTCTCTTTGTCCAGGACTCCGAGGTTTGCCTCTGACATTACTGGCTTTGGAGTTCCGAACATGACGTCCTGAAGCTCTGTTGCTATCATCGAGCCTCCCCAGCCGTCTGCAATGCTGGCGCGCAGGCCGTGCAGGAGCAAGTTGACATAGTCGTTGTCCACGCCCATGTGGGTCCTGTGCATGCACTCGACTATCTCCCTGTCTATGCCCCTGGGGTCAATTCCAAGAGCCGTCCAGATCTCCACCCTTTTTGCTGGAGCCCTCCTTGTGAACTGGATTGGTCCCTCCTGGCTTCCAAACTCGGCCATGACAGCATCTGCAAGCTCCTTCTGGCTCTTTACTCCGTACTCCTCCATCAGCCTCTCAAGCTTCGCCTGGTCCTTGACCTGGTAAGATGAGGCCTTTCCTTCAGTCATCAGCTTGAATGCGTGGGCCACGTCCCTGGCGTGGTCCGAGTGAGCAGAAGCTCCTGCTGCGATGCTCCTTAGAAGGTTTCTGGCTACGATTATGTCTGCAGTGGCGCCGCATACTCCTCTGGTCGCTTCCTCGCCAAACGGATCTATGCGGCATGGCCCCATATTGCAGTTTCTGCAGCAGAGGCCCAGTTCACCAAAGCCGCACTGAGGCTGCTGCTTTTCTAAGCGATCCCAGGCAGTCTCTATGCCTGCCTGCCTTGCCACGCTAAGCATCTCCTGGCTTGCTGGATCTATGGAACTCTCTTTGACGTCTCTGGCCATTGGATATCTCCTTTATATAATGATCGTCTATTTTAAATTGTGCTCTGGCCGGCATCATGATATTTAATTCTTCTGGGTTTGAGCCGTGGTTCCGGGTAAGGTCAGCCTAGTTTTATTAAGTTTTCCCTTCTGTGGGCAAGCTGGAAAAAATCTCCAAGTTATGGACCTTAATGCTTGCGATATTGCGCTTCTGATCTCCTGCTTTGCTCCTGTGCAGTCTATCAAGGCTGCAGCATGGCCTCTGAGTGGCTGTCTACTGAGTGGCTGT
>CAZXDN010000005.1:7730-21551 GCA_964639235.1 uncultured Methanotrichaceae archaeon
TACTGAGTGGCTGTCTATTCTTTCGAGAGCCTGATAGGGCCGTAGCTTGGATTTCGCGTCGAGGAGAAGGGGTTTTCTGTACTGACAGTGAGTCTCTTCTCGCCATATGTGGCGTGCGGCAGGGGCCATGCCGGAAACTCGGCCTTTGCGTTGCATGCTAGCGATTAGCTTGGCAATTTTGAGGAAGGTTTATATAGAATGTCAACTCAATAAATTGTTGATGGAGCCAAGCACAACTATATACTGCATCATACTGAAATCGTACTTGTAGCGCTCTGTTTTAAGGCCAGTCTTGACTGTCAATATTTCACTCTGGCGTGAGCTTTCGCACTTCTGGCTCCATAAGTGACGAACTTAGAGCTTTCTTGCCGCATGAAATGTTTTTTCAGCCCATATGCTCGAAGTTGAACTGCTCGAAATTGATGTTAACAATTGATAAACGGAGGTGAAGGCATTGATGAATCGCACAATGAGGCTGCTCATGCTCTCGGACATATTCGTCCTGACGGGCTTTGGCCTTGTACAGCCGATACTAGCCATATTCATAAATGAGGGCATACCTGGGGGAACTGTGTTTGCTGCGGGCCTGGCAAGCGCGCTCTTCCTCATGACCAAGTCTCTGGTACAGCTGCCCTTTGGAAAGTACATAGACGGGCATGCCAAGAAGCTCAGGTGGCTGATACTGGGAACTCTCTTGATGGCCAGCGTCCCCCTGATCTACGTATCTGCAGACAGCATCTACAAGGTCTATCTGGCAGAGGTGATCTACGGTATAGGAAGCGGACTTGCTTATCCCACCTGGCTTGGGCTCTGGTCCACAAACCTCGATAAAGGAAGGGAGAGCTTCCAGTGGTCAGTCTACTCCACATCTACGGGCCTTGGAACTGCGGCTACAGGCGCAGGAGGAGCTGCTATCGCAAGCCTCGTTGGCTTCAAGGCGACCTTCTTCCTCGCAGGCATCATGTGCCTTCTGGGCTGCTTCGCGCTGATCGCCCTTGAGATGAAAAGCGCCAAAGGTGCTGAGGCTATGGCAAAGAAGGCCGATGCCAGAGGCCGCAGCAGGCAGTCTGTGCTGGCCTATGCTGCCACTCTTCTGGGGCTGTGAGCACCAGGACCGGCGCCAGCCCTTTTCATTCCAAACGATTTTTAATTTCTCTGTAATTTTTAGTGAACATGAAGGAGATATTTGTGAAATCTTTTGGAAGTCTTGATACAGTTTTTTGGAAGTCTTTGAGAAGTCCTGATCGAGCGCCCCGCTGAGGATGATTGCCTCAATATCGGACTGCTCCTCAATATCAGACTGCCCTTATCCAAAGCTTTTATTAAATGATAAATAGTAGAGATACCGATAGGTCTTCTGGCAATGGGGGAGAATATCGCTTGAGATGGGATCTGTCTGCTCTGGTCTTGGCAGCTGTGCTGCTGTGTTTGCTCAGTTCGTGCGTTATGGCTGAGGATGATGCTCCAGCTACTGGATCAGTCATAAAGAACTGCACGAGAAGCGGCCTTGGAACTGTGCTCATACACAACAAGGCGAGCATGGACGTTGTGGCGGCTCTGACCTCCTCAGACCTGGCGCCTCAAATCGCGGTCTACATCAGGGCAAAGGACACCTACAGCATCAGGGGAATAGACGACGGCACATACGGGTTGTACTTCACAATGGGCACCTCTTGGGAGAACAGCACAGGCAGGTTCGAGACGACCAGGGGGCTCTACCACTTCAGCAACCCCCTTGCCTTCGAGACGACCGAGGGCGCTGACGATATAGAGTACAGCACTTACGAGGTGAACCTCTATGAGGTGCCTCTTGGAAAGTCGAACATAGTTCCAGCCAACTTCGACTTCCCCAACCTCGCAGCTGCGCCCGCGAAGAGCTCGGCTCCATATGATCCCTACGCCATATGATCTTCGGGCTTGACGAACTCAGCCTCCAGCTCAGACCTGGTGAGGTCTCTTCCCCTCACCCTCATCTTCCACCTGCGGGCCTGGACGAATACAGGGTCTAGTGCCAAGAAGAGCTCTCTTGCCTCATCTTGTGAGAAGTAGTGGGTGACCACTCCCTCGCCTCTCTGGAATGTTCCTGGCTCAAGCTCTCTTCCTTTGCCGCATCTCATGTCCTGAAGCTCGAACTCCCTGAAGAACAGCCTGCCAGAAGGCTTCAGGACCCTGGAGAGCTCGGACGCCATCTTCTTCCTGTCCTCTTCCAGGACGTGGCCTGTCACGTGAAATGCGAGGACTGCATCGAAGGTCTCTTTTCTGAATGGAAGCCTGCGAGCATCAGATAACGCACATTGGAGATTGTCTAGGTCCAGATCTCTTGCCATCTTTATCGCCTCCTGGGAGACGTCTACTGCAGTTGCCTTCCATCCGCGAGGCATGGAGGAGAGAGTCTTTCCGCTGCCGCACCCGACTTCCAGCACCTTCGAGCCTCTGGGCAGATCAGGCAGGCCCTTAGTGGCTCCAGCCCAGAGCCGGCCCCTTTTGAGGTAGCTCCTCTCCCAGGCTTTTATGTGATCTTCCACAGGCCCAATCTCTTCTCCTGTAAAAAAGCTGTTTGGCGCCTCAGCTGAATCTGGACTCTCCGATGGTTATTAGTTTGATTGAGGCATAAAGTCCACTATGGCCGCAGATATTGAAGACGGGTTCATAGGATGCCTTTTGGGAGGAGCGATAGGCGACGCCCTTGGTATGCCAGTTGAGGGGCTCGGACCAGAAGAGATCGAAGATCAGTTCGGCTCTGTCAGAGATATGATGCCAGCTCCTGAGGGCCACTTCCACTTCGGGCTTAAAAGCGGCCAGTTCACAGATGACACAATTGAGACGCTGATCCTGGCCGAGTCCATGATCGATTCTTGCGGCTTTTCTGGTGACGACTTCTCAGAGAGGCTCGCCTCCTGGGGAGGGGCATTTGCCCTGGACGAGAGGCTTGGGCGCGGTGTTGGCATGACCTCCCGGTCATCTATCGAGCAGATGAGGTCTGGGACCTCATGGAAGGAGTCTGGGCTCACACTTCCCACATGCGGCTCTGCAATGAGGGCTGCACCCATTGGCCTCTTCTATCACTGCGATCTGGGGCTGGTGAGCAGGTATGCAGACCTCCAGTCCATACCAACTCACTGCGGCGGCGCGGCAAGGGCAGGATCGATTGCTGTTGCCTGCGGTGTGGCCCTGGGGCTGATGGGATTTCCAAAGGTCCAGGCATTGAAGATGGCCTCAAGCCTGGCATCCAGGGCAGACAGGGACCTTTCACAGAGGCTCCTCCAGGTCGAGACACTTCTTGAGATGGAGGCGTCTGAAGCGCTGGATGCAATTGGCACCTCGCCTGCGGTCTTCGAGGTGGTGCCTGCAGCGTTCTTCTGCCACCTCAAGTTCGAGCCAGAGGAGGCCCTGATCGCAGCTGCTAGCGCTGGTGGCGACACGGACTCGATAGCCTCGATCGCAGGAGCGCTTGCAGGTGCTGCCTGCGGCAAGACGTGGATACCTGAGCGCTGGACCTCACAGCTGGAGGACGCTGATAGGATTGAATCTCTGGGAAAAAGGCTCTCAGAGCTGAGCCAAGCGGTCTGCCGCGGCTAAAAGGCGTTGTGAATTTATACGAGCAGGTAATGCTTAACTCCATGTTAAAAGTAGGCATAGTCGGTGGATCTGGTTACACCGGCGGCGAACTCTTGCGCCTTCTATCATGCCATCCAGAGGCAGAGGCTGTATGCGTGACTTCGCGAAAGCTCGCTGGAAAGCCAGTTGACTATGTTCATCCTCATCTCCTTGGAATTTCAAACCTCAAGTTCGAGGCGCCTTCGGCAAGCGAGATCTCCGAGAGGTGCGATGTGGTCTTCACAGCAGTTCCCCATGGGACGGCCATGGACTGGGTGCCTGAGCTCCTCGACTTCGGTGCCAAGGTGATCGACCTCAGCTCCGACTACAGGCTGCCAGTAGACGTCTTCGAGAAGACCTACGGCACAAAACACAGGGCGCCAAGAGACGCAGTCTTCGGCCTGACTGAGCTTCACCGCCAGGAGGTGGCCAGTGCCAGGTTAGTTGGAAACCCAGGCTGCTATCCTACTGGAGCCACACTGGCTGTAGCTCCACTGGCCGACGCTGGATTGGTTGACAGGGTCGTGTACGACTCCAAATCCGGAATCTCAGGAGCTGGAGTCGAGCCCACCGCCACAAGCCATTATCCGAACATGGCAGAAAACATAATTCCATACAAGCTCACCACCCACCGCCACGTGCCTGAGATCAGGCAGGAGCTCTCAAGGCTCTCTCCTGGGATCAAGGTCAGCTTCACTCCACACGTCTTCCCAGGCGTCAGGGGTATACTCACAACTGCCCACGTCTTTGCCAAAGAGGGCTCAGAAGACGCTCTGCAGGATAAGGCAGCCCTGGCTGAGATCTACAGGCGGTTCTATAGCGAAGCAAAATTTGTCAGATTGTCCAAGGAGATCCCGAAGCTCAGCTCAGTTCGCGGCTCCAACTTCTGCGATATAAGCTTCGAGCCTGAGAAGGGAAGCGATCGCCTGGTGGTCATATCGGCCATAGATAACCTTGTTAAGGGGGCGTCTGGCCAGGCCATACAGAACATGAATGTGATGATGGGACTGGGCGAGACCTCGGGGCTGTGGTTCCCCGCAGTGGCGCCTTAGGAGGCTTTCCATGTTGGTAAGAGATGTCATGAATTCAAGGCCAGTGACTGTCCAGGCGAACGACCTCGTAGGCAAAGCCGCAAAGCTCATGAGAGAGAACAAGATCAGCGGCATGCCTGTGCTCGATGGAGATTCACTTGTGGGAGTGGTCTCAGAGTCAGACCTGCTCAAGCTCCTATCCGCAGAGGATGAGGAAGGCGGCCTCTGGCTTCCAAGCCCCTTTGAGCTGATAGAGGTGCCTCTGAGGGATCTGGTCCGCTGGGAGAGACTGCGAGCTGGCTCTGAGGACGTCTCCAAGAGAACGGTCTCAGACGTCATGTCCAGGAGCGTCGCCCACATAGGCCCTGACCAGACGATCGAGGATGCAGCTGCTGCCATGACCCGGCACAAGATCAACCGCCTTCCAGTCATCGAGAACGGAAAGCTGGTAGGAATCGTCACAAGAGGCGACATAATCGCTGGTCTAGGAGGCCTCAGTTGAGGCGAATTGAAGGTGGCATCTGCGCAGTAGAGGGCGTCCGCGCGGCTGCTGCCAGGCGCGGCAAATATGGTCTCGCCTTGATTGCCGCAAGCGGCACGGCAGCTGGAGTGTTTACAACCAACAAGGTGAGAGCAGCTCCCGTGGACGTGACTGCCTTAAACCTCAAAGGCGGGCGCCTGGACGGCGTAATCGCCAACAGCGGTTGCGCAAACGCCTACACCGGCCAAGAGGGCTTTGACGATGCCCAAAAGATGGCAGAGATGTTTGCCGACCTCCTTGGCACTGACAAGAGCAGGATCGGCATCGGGTCAACGGGTGTCATTGGAAGGCGCCTCGACTTCGGGCTCATAGGCGAGACCTTCAGGGAGGCTGGCGCTAAACTGAGAAACAGCCCTGAGGCAAGCAGAGAGGCTGCTATGGCCATCATGACGACAGACACAGTGGTCAAGGAGGTGGCAGTCGAGCACTCAGGGATCAGAGTTGCAGGCATCTCAAAGGGCGCAGGAATGATCGAGCCCCACATGGCTACAATGCTCTGCTTCCTCTACACAGATGCCGATTTCCCGGCTGAAGTGCTGAGGCAGTGCCTGGCAGAGGCAGTTGAAGACAGCTTCAACATGCTCATCGTCGACGGCGACACCAGCACCAACGACACCGCGGTCATCACTGCCACTGGCAAGAAGCGCTGCGACCTCCAGGCGTTCAAAGAGGCTCTCTCTTACGTATGCACAGAGCTTGCCAAGATCATGGCCAGGGACGGAGAAGGCGCGACCAAGTATTTTGAGACTTTTATCACAGGGGCTAAAAACGATGCAGATGCCCGTACGGCCGCAAGGGCTGTAGCCAGGTCGAGCCTTGTCAAGACTGCAGTCTACGGAGCTGACCCCAACTGGGGAAGGATCGTGGCGGCTGTGGGCTACTCAGGCGCAGAGATGGATCCAGACATCCTGACTTTAGGCCTGGAAGGACAGGGAGAGAAGGTACTCCTGGTCGAAAAAGGCAAGATCAGAGATGGCGTCCTGGACAAGGCAAAGGAGATCATGGCTGGAGACACGATCCTGATCACAGTAGACCTGGGACTGGGAAGTGCAAGCGCCAGGTCCTTCGGGTGCGACTTAACTGAGAAGTACGTTGACATCAACGCCAAATACACCACCTAGCTTGCTTGCGGGAAACTACTGGGGACTTATATGCAGCTGAGAGACGGAAGGCTCGGAGACATATCATCTGATGTGCTGGAATTCATCTCTTCAAGAGACGCTGACAGGAGAATATTCGAGGCGGACCTCCTCGTGGACAGAGCTCACCTGATAATGCTGAGGGACCAGGGTCTCATCTCTCAGGAGGAGTGCTCAGCGATAATTTCGGCCCTGGATGAGATCTCTCAAGAGTGCCTGGGGCCAGGAGAAGACGTCCACGAGGCGATTGAGGCCTGCATAATCTCCAGGGTTGGGGCCCTTGGCGGAAAAATGCATACTGGCAGGTCGAGAAATGATGAGGTTGCAACCTGCATCAGAATCGCGCTCAGGTCTGAGATGCTTCATCTGATGGATGAGCTTCTCTCCCTGATCAAGTCACTTGTGAGGCTGGCTGGCAAGAACACAGAGTCTGTAATCCCAGGATTTACCCACACTCAGCACGCTCAGCCTACGACTCTGGCGCACCACCTGCTGGCGCACGCCGATGCTCTTGTCCGGGATTTCTCAAGGCTTGAGGCATCCTACCACAGGGTCAACTTAAGCCCGCTGGGAGCCGCGGCCTTCGCCTCCACGGGTTTTGACATCGACAGAAAGAGGACATCAGACCTTCTGGGCTTCGAGGGCCTCCTGGAGAACAGCATGGACGCAGTCTCCTCCAGAGACTTCATTCTTGAGACGATATCCAACCTGGCAATACTGATGGTCAACTTAAGCCGCATAGCTGAGGAGATAATCCTCTGGTCCACATCAGAGTTCGCATACCTGGAGCTGGACAACCGGTTTGCATCCACCAGCTCGATCATGCCCCAGAAGAAGAACCCGGATACAGCCGAGCTTGCCCGCGGAAAGGCAGGCTCTGTGATCGGAAGCCTGGTTGCGGCTCTCTCGATCTGCAAGGCCCTTCCCATGAGCTACAACAGAGATCTGCAGGAGGTCACGCCTCACCTCTGGAGGTCTGTTGACTGGGCACGCGGCACAGTTCGGATAATGGACGGCTGTGTCTCCTCTCTGAAGTTCAATCTTGCCAGGTTAGAAGGCTCTGCTGGAGCCGGCTTTTCAACAGCCACGGAGATTGCAGATTCACTTGTGAGGGTTACAGGGATGCCTTTTAGGACAGCTCATCAGATAGTTGGCCGCCTGGCATCGGAAAACCAGAATCCAAGCATACAGGACCTGGACAGGGCAGCGTTTGAGGTGGCAGGGGTAAAGCCAAGCGAGCTGGGCTACAGTTCTGTGGCTCTAGCAAACGCCCTGGACCCCAGGTCAAACGTGGCTGTCAGGTCCAGGACTGGAGGCCCTGCTCCTTTGGAGACTGCCAGGATGATCTCTTCAAGGCAAAAAGAGATTCAGATGCTTGATGATCAGATCTCGAAGATGCGACTTAGCGTACGATCATCCCTCGACCGATTGATGGAGATGAGGTGAGGGCCAAATACGTGGCTTATCTCTCTTTATCGCCTTCTTTTTCAGCAGTCTGTTTCTGGGCCATCAATGCTCCTGGGCATCTTATTTTTCGGAAAACTATCACAAAAATTAAATCCAATGGATGCCAATACATGATTGCATCAGTCTGAACTCCGAAGAGATAGAGGTGTGACAGTTATGATTAAAAATACGATATCTATCCCAATGAAGATCGCTATGTTCGTGCTCCTGATCCCGTTTAAGATTCTGAGGAGGATGATGGGCATGGGCCTGGCCATAGTCCTGCCCATAATCATGCTCAAGATCTTCACCTCAGTTACAGGTGCCTGGAAGTCAAAGCTCACAGGAGAATCTTCTCCAAAGGCCAGCAGATCAGGCACTTTCGTCAAGAAAGAAGAGTAACTATCCCCTTACTATTTTGAGCACCTGGCTTTGGAAGCAATGAACTCTCTTACAATTCCAGAGCCAAGCACTGCGGTCTGGCCGCTGTCGTAAGCAGGCGCGATCTCGTTTATGTCCATGCCAACGACTTTAGGCGCAAGGCGGTCTATTGCCCTTCTAACGTCCCAGGGCGAGAGCCCGAAGGGCTCAGGGTTTCCCACAGCAGGCGCATATGATGGATCGAGGACGTCGAGGTCTATTGACAGGTAGACATAGTCGCAGTCCATCCTCTCCAGAACTGAGTCGAGCACCCTGTCCATTCCAAGCTCCTTTACCTCGTCGCTCGTCCTGAAGTTGACCCAGTTTCTGGTGGCGTATGCAAACTCCTCCTTAGAGCCGCTTCGGATGCCAATTGAAGCATATCCTCCCAGGCCTTTTGTCTCCAGGACCCTCCTGCTGGCGCAGGCGTGGCTGAGCTTCGTGCAGCCGTACTCATCTCTTAAATCCAGGTGGGCATCCAGGACTATGACTCCGAGCTTTCTGTCCTCTGCCATCCTCTCAACGATTGGCGGCAAAATAGAGTGCTCTCCACCCAGAAATATGGGTATGGAGCCCTCAGGAATCTCAGAAAAAGATGACTTGATCTCCTCTGCAGCAAAAGCCGGGTCTGTGCCCAGCTCTGCGTCCCCAAGGTCGCATATTCGCAGATCCTGGAGATCGATGCCGCACCTGTGATTATAGGTCTCGAACGACCATGAGGCAAGCCTTATTGCGTCAGGCCCATCCCTGGCCCCAGACCGATAAGAGGTAGTTGAATCTATCGGAAGTCCGACCAAGACGAAGTCTGCATCCGCTGCTTCTGATGTGGCATCTGCAAAGAGGCACTTTCTTATCATATGCTGAAGGACTTTTCAGCGCAGATCCATCTTTGTCTTGCCCATGACTGAGAGATACGGAACCTCTTTTCCCTGCTCAAGCTTCGGCTTCATATCCTCTGTGACAGGGACGTCTACTGTGCTGTAGTCTCCCATGTCCATGAGCTGGACTGTGCTCTCACCAACAGAGAGAACCTGGCCGGTCTTTCTCTCAACAGTTGGCACATAGATCTTGGTGGTGACTGGAGAGACTATTGACCTCTTCTGGTTGTCGAAGATGCCTATTGCGTCGACTCTGGCCTTGGCAGATCCGTGCTTTCCAGGCTTGGAATGGGATATGCTCTTGATTATACAGGGTTCATCATCGATAATTACGTATCTTCCTTCTTTGAGCTCTCTGACCTCAACCTGCTCTTTCATTAGATCACTCCTTAAGTCGGATGCAGCAGCTCCTATTTAAAGGATATCTTTCATCCGCCTCAAAGCTTCCTCTATATTTTGCCTGGAGGAGGCATACGAGATCCTTATGTGCTCCTTGCCTCTGGGCCCAAAGGCCGAGCCTGGGACGACGACCACTCCTCCTTTGATCAGCTTTGCAGCAACAGCGTCTCCATCTCCCACTCTTGGGAATGCATAGAACGCGCCTTTTGGCCTTGCAAGCTCTATTCCCATCTCCTGGAAGCCTCTGATGAGGATGTCTCTTCTGACCAGAAACT
Source organism: uncultured Methanotrichaceae archaeon (assembly GCA_964639235.1). GTDB lineage: Archaea > Halobacteriota > Methanosarcinia > Methanotrichales > Methanotrichaceae > CAZXDN01. The sequence continues at coordinate 17,457 of CAZXDN010000005.1, forward strand.
CGTCTCTCATAGCTTTAACGCAGTCCTGTGACCCGGTCAAAGCTGCTGCAGCCGCCTTCTGGGAGATGGAGCAGGCACATGCCTGGATGTACTGGTGGACTTTGAGCATCTGCTCAAGCGCGTCTCCTTTTGCAGCGACGTAGCCAAGCCTCCAGCCAGTCATGGCGTATGTCTTGGAGACAGCATTTATGGTGATCACATTATCAGAGTACTTTGCAGGGCTGATGTGCTCTCCCTCGTAGATGAAGTGCTCGTAGACCTCATCTGAGATGAGCGCAATGTCCCTGTCTGTGGCGAGGTCTGCCAGAGCGTGAAGCTCCTCTTCTGTCTGTATGGCCCCCGTAGGGTTGTTGGGCGAGTTGATTATGAGGGCCTTAGTCCTGCCTGTGATCCTCTCCTCGACTGCTTCTGGGTTGATTGTGAGATTCTCGCTTAAAGGCACGTACACGGGCTTTCCTCCCAGCATGCTGGCCATGGCAGAGTACGATAGAAAGCTCGGATCTCCCACAAGGACCTCATCGCCGTGATTGAGGAGAGATGCAATCGCGATGAAGAGGGCTTCGCTGGCGCCGCTTGTGGCCATCACCTCTTCTGCAGAGTAGTCCAGGCCGTTTTCGCGCCTGAACTTCAGGCTTATGGCAGACCTGATGTCTGTGACTCCGCAGTTGGGAGTGTATCCTGTTATGCCCTGCTTTATGGCGTCGACTGCTGCTTCCTTTATGTGGGCAGGGGTGTCGAAGTCTGGCTGGCCTATGCCCAGGTTTATGGCATTTGGGCCTGCTCCCTCGAAGCACTTTCTTATGCCTGAGAGGTCAATCTCCTGTATGTGGCTGGCGAACCTCATGATGTATTCTCCTTGACCTGGCCGTCTCTATTCAGGTCCTCCTTGTAGGTTGCGTTTGGCTCATCAAAGCAGTTGAGCCTGGAGAGTTCCTGGCTTAAGAGGTTCATCCTGGCGCTTCCCCCTCTCCAGTAGAGCGTCAACCTCACCTCTCCCTGCTCCAGGTCCTTGATTATGGACTGAGAAAACAGCTCCAGGGCCCTGGGGTTAGAGAATGGCACCACGAATATGGCCCTGTACTTGTCACCCTTCCTGGCATAGGAGGTGAGGACATAGCCGTTGTTCTCGAACTCGCTTATCTCCTCGAACTTGCAGTGTATCTCCTTCTGGTGCTCTGCAGTTGAATCTATCTTGGATATGATTATCAGGACCTTGGATATGGTGGACTTCTCTACGTTTCTCCCAAACCAGATGTTCATCGATCCCTGATAGAGCATAACTGAAGCTGTGGCCCCGCTCATCTCCAGGGATATCAGTTCGGGACGAAGCCCGCCAAGAGCGGAGTGCATGAGCCTAAAGATCCGAAATGGCACATATAACCGTTTCGAGCAACAACCATCATTGGCCGCAAAATATATTCTCAAATAGGTCCTAAAATTCGCATATATGTGCCAAGCGCCGCCTCTGTGCATGACCTTCGCCTTAGCATCTCTCTTGCAGCGCGAGTTTGTGCCTGCAGAAGTGCCCTTCCAAGGGTTCAGGCGTTTTCTTAATCTATCTTCGTTTCCTGGTAGCCCTGAGGTGTCGAGATGGAAGAAGCGCTGGATATCATCAGGGCGAACTTCGAGGCTGAGTCGTTTGCAAATGTGCTGGGAATGAGGCTCCTGGAGCTTGAGCCTGGGCGCTCAGTTGTGGAGATGACTCTGACAAATGATGAGAGGAACATCTTCGGTACTGCCCACGGTGGAGCCATATTCTCACTAATAGATGGGGCATTCGAGCTTGCCGCGAACTCTCACGGCACAGTCTACGTGGCAATCTCGGTAAACGTCTCCTTCCACAACGCAGCAATGCCAGGCGACGTGATCCAGGCAGAGGCTCAGGAAGTGAGCAGGTCACGCAAGCTCTCAAGCTACAGCATCAAGGTGACCTGTGGAGAGAGGCTCGTCGCCACATGCCAGGCGATAGCTTACGGAAAGGGCGATAAGATTGCCCTGCCCTGACTGCAGAGTTTATATTTGATCATGGATGTGCCAGAGGTCAAGACGAGGCTGAGGCGATCAAGATGAGTTTAAGGCGGTCGAGATGAGGCTCAACTCCTGCATGAAGAGGTACAAGGACGATACCCACAGGGCGTTTTCTCCAGAGGAGACACTTGAGAGGGCGGCGTCCAAGATGCCGAAAGCCGGCATCACCCGCGTAGCAGATATAACCGACCTGGACAGGATTGGGATTCCGGTCTTCTCAAGCATCAGGCCACTGGCCGAGATTGGGGCGATCTCTGTCTACAACGGAAAAGGGGCGACGCCAACTGAGGCCAGAGTCTCTGCGATGATGGAGGGGATAGAGAGGTACTCAGGAGAGGTCAGGGATATGGAGCTGAAGATCTCCAGGTTCTCTGAGATCTCGAAGCACGAGAATGCACTGGACCCAAGAGATCTCATCTTGCCCCAGGCATCGGACCCGGATGCAGAGATACCCTGGGTTATTGGCCACGACCTGGTCTCAGATGAGGAGATCTTCGTTCCAGCAAACGCAGTTTTCCATCCCCTGTCGCACAGCTACAACCTGCTCTTCAGGACGAACACAAACGGCCTGGCATCCGGAAATGTGCTTGAGGAGGCGGTATTCCACGGGCTCTCTGAGGTGATAGAAAGAGACGCCTGGTCTCTGGTCGAGGCCTCCAGGAACACGGGGCCAAGAGTTACAGGCATCAGCGACAGCCTGGCGGAGAGCCTCCTTGACAAGTTCTCAAAGGCAGACGTGGACGTGATCGTAAGAGACATCACGAGCGACATTGGAATTCCCACATGCGCTGCCATCTCAGACGACCTCCAGCTGCGCGACCCGACTCTGCTCACAACAGGCATGGGCACCCACACAAGCGCCAGGGTGGCGGTTTTGAGGGCTTTAACTGAGGTGGCGCAGTCGAGGCTCACCCAGATACACGGCGCCAGAGAAGACACCACGACTGCAGATTTCAGGAGGCAGATAGGTTATGAGAGGACGAAGCGCCTGAATAAGCACTGGTTTGAGGTCCTGGAGGAGAAGGACTTCTCTGAGATAAAATCGTTTGAGAGCGACGACTTCCTGGACGACATCAGGCACATGCTGGGAAAGCTTGAGGAGGCAGGGCTCAACAGGGCTGTAGTCGTCGACCTGACGCGCGCGGAGATCGGTGTGCCTGTGGTCAGGGTGATCGTCCCTGGCCTGGAGATGGCTGGAGTCGACCCTGAGAGAGTTGGAAGGCGGTTTAGAAATGCTGCAAAAGCCCGTCGTGTTCTTAGGCCCAAGCCTGCTTGAGCCAAGGGCAAGAGGGACCCTGGACGCGGACTACAGGCCCCCTGCAAAGCGCGGAGACATCTTTAGAGCCGCAGAAGAAGGCGCCAGGGTGATCTGCCTGATTGACGGCGTCTTCTTCCAGGAGTGCTCTGTAGCCCACAAGGAGATCCTCTACGCCCTGGATAAGGGTGCAAAAGTCCTTGGGGCATCGAGCATGGGGGCTCTTCGCGCCTCTGAGCTCGACCTCTACGGCATGGAGGGCGTAGGCGAGATCTACAGGCTTTACAAGAGCGGAGAGCTGATATCTGACGACGAGGTCGCTCTCACATTTGATCCCTTCAGCTTCGCCCCGCTGTCAGAGCCGCTGGTTAACATCAGGCACAACCTGAATGTCGCCTTGAGCGCTGGAGCACTGGACAAGACAAGCTGCGAGATGCTTCTCGCCTCTGCAAAGTCGCTCTACTTTCCAAAGAGGACCTGGGAGAAGATCATCGAGATCTCAGGCATATCTCCTGACGCAAGGAAGAGGTTCGAGGACTTTCTCTCACAGGATAAGAGGGACCTGAAGATGGAAGACGCCATAGAGGCGATAAAGAGGACAAAGGAAGTATTCGAGGGCAAAGCGGCCGGATGCTGTGAAATTAACTGAAATCCCGGGCCGATTCTGTTCTTTTAGAAGCCGCCTTCTGCCGTGAGGCACAGGCGAGTATGTCTGCCTGGGTCACAGGCGAGTACGTCCGCCTGGTGGCTGATAGAAAAAGAGCCTGGTCTCTGCATGGCCAGATGGGTTCGCTACATGTGCCAGATGGATT
>CAZXDN010000005.1:21651-36937 GCA_964639235.1 uncultured Methanotrichaceae archaeon
GCTACATGGGCCTGGCACGGTCTCAAAAGATGGGGATGATCTGGCGATCTTCCTGGCAGCCAAATCCTGGGATAAACTCTCTTTTAATTGAAGGCATTGTATTTTGGGCCCTCATTAAATCATTGAGAGAATACTATTTAAACCTGGTATACTTCTCCCTGGAAGTACAATGTAAGTATATCGTTTCGGTGGAAGAGATGAATCAAACGATCGAAGAGATCTCAAGGTTGAAGGAGGAGAAGAGCGCAGTCATCCTGGCACACAACTATCAGCCAGGAGAGATACAGGAGATAGCCGACCTCGTTGGCGACTCGCTTGAGCTGAGCCGCGCAGCAGCAAGGCTTGAGTCAAAGGTAATAGTCTTCTGCGGGGTGGACTTCATGGCAGAGACTGCGTGTATCCTCTCTCCAGAAAAGACCGTCCTCCAGCCAGCCAGGGGCGCCTCCTGTCCAATGGCCCACATGATCACACCAGATCAGCTAAGAGAACTCAAGGCAATATACCCTGATGCAGCTGTGGTCTGCTATGTGAATTCTACGGCCGGGGTCAAGGCTGAGAGCGACATCTGCTGCACATCTGCCAACGGGGTCCAGGTGGTGAACTCCCTGGTTGAAAAGCAGGTGATCTTCGTGCCTGACAAGAATCTCGCATCTTACGTTTCCAGGTTCACTGGCAAGGAGATCATCCCCTGGAATGGCTTTTGCTACGTGCATGACAGCTTCACCAGGGAAGACGTCCTGGCTTCCAAGAGGATTCATTCAAGGGCGGAAATCCTGGTGCACCCTGAGTGCAGGCCTGAGGTTGTGGACCTTGCAGACCGCGTCTTCAGCACAGCCGGAATGGGAAAGTACGCCAAGACCTCATCAGTTGAGGAGTTCATAATAGGCACCGAGGTTGGAATGCTCTATCGGCTGAAGAAGGAGTGCCCGGAAAAGAGGTTCTACCCCCTGAAGGAGAACGCCATATGCAGGGACATGAAAAAGTCAGGCCTTGAGCAGGTAAAGAGGTCTCTGGAGACTCTGGAGCCGAAGGTTACTGTCCCCAGGGATGTCGCCGACAGGGCGAGAAAGGCGATAGAGAGGATGCTCTCCGTCTGAACTATTTTATTTGATCCTGAAGATATGGAGATCTGCATATGCTTTGGGCTTCAGACCAGCACGCGCTCGCACCCGGCATAAATATTCATCCTGCTTCCCCGAACGAATCCCACAACTGTCAGGCCCGTCCTCTGTGCGATCTCTATTGCCAGGCTTGTGGTTGCGCCTCTTGAGGCGATCACCGGGATTCCAGCAACTGAGCACTTGAGCGCCATGTCAGATGAGATCCTTCCAGTGCACGTCACAAATGAGGTCTTGAACTCAAATCCGTTGGTCAATCCGTAGCCTATGGCCTTGTCCAGGGCGTTGTGGCGTCCGATGTCCTCAACTACGATCTTCAGGCCATCTGCATCCGGGCAGCGCTCCTCCTGGCCCATTTTGCAGAAGAGCCCAACAGAATGCACTCCGCCTGTTGCCCTGTGGAGGTCTGACAGCGTTATGGACTTGAGCGCGGAAAAGATCTCTTCAGCGCTCAACTTCAGGTCTGACTCGATTGTAGGAAGCTTCGACTTATCCAGGAAAGAGGAGGTCCCTCCACAGCCGCTGAGTATGGGCCTCCTGGAGGCGATCGCCCTGATGGGATTCTTGACCACAGCTCTGACTATGTTCTTCTCCACCTCCAGAGACTCGACCTCGTCAAGCCCTCGGATGATCCTCTCTGAGAGCAAATGCCCCAGGACGAACTCTCTTTCCATCCCTGGGCTGGTCATGGCTGTGGTGTAGTGCTTTCCGTTGATGAAGATGGATAAGGGCACCTCTTCTACTACCGGGTGCAGGATCTCTGAGGTATCGGCTCCGTCAGCCTTGAGGCATCTCAGCTCCTTAAACAGAGAAATCACCTTTAGACAATCCCTGCTATCTCCTCTACAGTGGAGAGAAACTTCTCGACCTCTTCTTCTGTGTTGTAGAGGTAAATGGACGCTCGTGCAGTTCCCATCTTCAGGCCCAGATGCTTCATGAGAGGCATGCAGCAGTGGTGGCCCGACCTGATCATTATCTCAGCAGCCTCTTCAAGCATGAGCGCGACCTCGTGAGGGTCGAGGCCTGGGATGTTGAAGGAGACCACTCCTGAGTGGCCCTTTGGATCATGCGGGCCGTAGACCTCGACTCCGTCAATCTCCAGAAGGCCGCTGAGCATCTTTTCTGTGAGGACTCTCTCGTGGGCGCTAATCTCCTCCATTCCTATGCCCCTCAGGTAGTCCACGGCCCTTCCCAGGCCTATGAATCCCGGTATGTCCTGGCTTCCTGCCTCGAACCTCTCGTAGCCTTCTTTCAGGTGGTACTCATCTGTTGAGACGTCTTCTACAGTGCCGCCTCCAAGCATGAGCGGATCGATCTGCGCTTCATCTCCTCTGATCCAGAGAACCCCGGTTCCCTTGGGGCCGAGCATTTTGTGGCCTGAGAAGCAGAGGAAGTCGCATCCGAGGTCGTCCACATCAATGGGCATGTGCGGTGCAGACTGAGCAGCATCGACGAGCAGAAGCGCCCCAAAATCGCGGCAGATCTCGGAGATCTCTTTTACTGGCAGCACTGTCCCAAGGACGTTAGACGCCTGGGTTAAGGCCACCAGCTTCGCGCCTTTCGAGATTGCCTTCTCGAAGTCGGATATCTCCAGGACGCCGTCTAAGCCGGGCTTCACTATGTCCAGCTCCAGGCCCAGGTTCCTCAACCTCATCCAGGGAAGGAGGTTGGAGTGGTGCTCAACCAGGCTCGTCACAATTCTGTCTCCCAAACTCCATTTAACTCCCCTGGCAACCAGATTTATCGACTCAGTCGAGTTCTTGGTGAAGACCACATCCTCTTTTGCGCCTATGAACTCGGACACCTTCCTGTGAGCCTCCCTGTACCTCTGTCCCGCAATCTGGGCCAGGCTGTAGACTCCTCTGCCTGTGTTCGCGTTGTACTCCCTGTAGTACTCGATCACTGCCTGGAGCACCGGCTCCGGGGTCAGGCTGGTTGAAGCGCTGTCCAGATAGATCGATTTTTTAAGTATTGGAAAGTCGTCTCTCACAGATTTCATGGGCCCTCGCAGATCTCACAGTCCATCTCTTCTCTGGATAAAATCACTTGCACCTTCTGGTCACGCAGGCGGACTCTTCTCCTCTCAGCTCCTTACAGATGTCACAGATCCTGGTGGTGAGATCCTCTACCCTGTTTTCTATCAGGTCATCAGAGAGCTTGGAGATAGAGGATTTGACCTCATCGCTGAACTCTATGCTGTATCCCCTCTTCTTGGAGACGTACTGAGATACTGCAGGCGGAGTGATCCCCAGCATCTTAGAAACCTCCTTTTGGGACACGCCCTTCCTGACCAGCTCTTCTGCAATTGCAGCTCTGATGCCGGGGAGAACTTCCCATACTACCTCTTCACATGGCGATTTCATCTTCATCCCGTCTCTTTGGCACGGGCCTTTCTAGCGCCGATTTATGGTGTTTCTGATCTGGCATATGTGCCGCCCAGGCTGCAGAGGCGCTTGGCCCAACTATAACTATCAACATTGCACCTCTTAAATGCGCACATAGATAAAGCCCATCGATCTGGTGTCTTTTCTTGGATCATACATCTAACGTCGAATATCTGTGCAAACACATCTCTTGAGCCCTGAACGCAGCAGATGTCGATTAAGCTCTGCAAAAAGATGCACATTCAGCCAGTGGTCTCATATCTTTTTGCCGATCTTTTTTAAGATCACAGTGAAAATCGTCCTGCATAGAACTCCTGTTCTATAAATTTCCTCTGATTTATGATTCTGGCAGGCTTTTATAGACATGTGTCGTTGTCAGCTCTGTGGTTCACAGAGATGGATCACCAGAGAATTGATGTGGAGGTATATAATGAAACTTGCAATATTAGTGGCAGCTCTGCTGGTCTTCGGCGTACTGGTAGCTCCAGCACTGTCTGGATCTTGTGACGGCTCGACTAACGTCGTCAAGCAGACCAACGTAGTGAACGGCAAAGTATGTACTTCAGGTTCCTGCACCAACATCGCCTCCTGTGGAAGCGGCACATACAATCCATGCGATTGGTACAACTATTTCCCCAGAATCTGGAGATAAGCTAGTCTAAACTATAGCTGCAATTGAGTCATCAATGGCAACTATGGAATAATCGCCTGAGGTGCTCGGTTGCACAAAGAAATTGCGCAGCCACAAGCATCTCTGCGTTCAATTTTTAGGCTCCTCGCTGTTTTGTGTGGGTGGATTGGACGTCTTGAGTCTAATTGCCAATTTCTCTCAGTGGCATAATCCTCATAGTCTACATCTTGCAAACCATATATCGCTATCAATTGCCTCTTATCAAACTCATGGCAGGCCAATGAGCCGCCAAGAACCGAGATCGGTATCTTGAAGTTACCCACAGGAAATAGCGAAGAGCCATTTACGCTGATGATTTCTCCAGCGACAACCAGAGATGACTTCCTCCGCCGAGTAGCGCAGCAGCTAATATAAGCTACAGGGATGGCATGCTATACCTAACAGTTCTGAGGATCGTGGCTTGGACCCTCCCGCCTACGCACGCCGTATTCAAAGATTTTATTGTGGAAGTAGAGGCAACTAACTGGAGCCCAGATAAAGCTTTATATGGAGTTGTCTTGCGTCAAATCGATAGAAATAATCTCTATAGGTTCTGGATATCCGGCAATGGATACCATGGATTCGACAAACAGCAAGACGGAAAACTTGTCGAGATCTTTCCACATAAGAGTTCCTCTGCAATAATCACGGGAGCAGCTACCAACTTAATGAGAGTGGAGTGTAACGGAAGCCGATTTGTATTCTATGCTAACGGAGAAAAGCTTGATGAGGCTGAAGACAGTTCCTTTGCATCTGGGGCCATAGGCCTGATAGCTGGATCTCCAAATGGAAAGGCGCAAGTCAGCTTCGATAACTTGAAGGTATGGGCTTAAGGGAATAGCTTATTGGAACGCGAATTCTAGGCGATCTTCATCGATGGTCGCGTCAATGGAAACTAATTGAGTGGAGATATCGAGCCTTATTCGTACCTTGCGAGCGGAAAGCTGATTCGCGAGGAGCCTGAGCTGGTGGAGCAGTTCGTGAAGACTCATGAGAGGGCCACGCAGTATGTCAACGAGCACCCTGATGAGGCAGCCGAGATTTATTCCAATAGGAGCGGCTAGGACCTGGAGCAGGTGAAGTATGCCATGAGTACCTGGGATGGAGAGTGGCTTTCAGATACTGATGTCCAGATCGAGTCTGCGCCGGGGTACGCCAAGATAGACTACGAACTATATGGACAAGGAGATGACTGAGCAGGACCTCTTCGACACCAGCTTCTATGAGCCTTCTGCAAATTGCCTTTCAACTAATCCAGTATTGGAAGAGATGCGCAGGCATTTTCGCTTGCAAGGAACGCCTACCATCTCTTTAGCCTTCCATTTTCCTTCTCTGGGACTACAGTCCTCGTCTAGAACTGGTTCAACCCTGACCTCCTGTAAAACTAGGCACATAGATCCGATGCATTGCGATTCGCTGTGCATAATAGGCACAAAGCCCTATTAGCATAAACCAATGCCATCTGCCACATTTATCGGGAAATTGTGCCTAAATCGCCGGGAGGTCAGGTTCAACCTCTGTTTCGAGATGCTTAAGTATACAGAATCGCGATATAGCTGCTTTAAGATCGCGGAGAATTGAGCTTTATGTCTGACGATTCCAAAGACGTGCTCCTGATGATGGGCTGCCCTGAGGTCCCAACCCAGACAGCTATGGTGCTATATCTCTCTAACAAGCTCGAAAAGGATGGTCATAGTGTGATCGTTGCAGGCACCGATGCAGCGCGAAAGCTTCTGACGGTGTCTGATCCAGATGGGCATTATGTCAAGAACCTGGTCGACTTAGACGGGTGTATTGCAGACATAGTGGAGAAGAGGAGGGATTTTGACGCATGCTTTGCGTTCATGCATAACGATTCTGGTGTCACGTATGCAGCCTCCATGAGCGCGATTTCCAGGGCCAAGATATACGCGGTGGTCTTCGGCAAGAACGCAGAGTCCCTGGCTGAAACAATTGAGTTTCCATGCACAAAGATAGTGGCAAAGGCAGTCCACAACCCAACGCCTCTTAAGGTCAAGCTGGATAAGGTGGTGTTATGAGCTGCATAGAGCAGATGAAGTACGACCTCCTTCTGGAGAAGACTTCTTTTAAGGAGGCCAAGGAGTTCGTAGAGAAGAACTCGGATGAGGTTTACTACGTGGACCCAGGCTACAAGATCTTCAAGGATTACTACCTCATAGGCGTCCCTCCGATTGCCCTGGGTGTGAAAGGCGAAGATCTGATCTTCACCTATGTCAAGCCCTGCCACGGCACATTTGTGATGAAGGTCAGGTCTGAAGAGGAGATAAAGAGGCTTCGAGAGTCAGAGCAAAAGAAGATTCTCTCTTCGCTCAAGAAGGGCAAGAGATAGCTATGAAGATATCTGGAGGAGGCAGGGAAGATGGCTCTTGTGGACGAGAAATGCGATTTGGCTGCAAACTACGTGGTTGTGCTCACTACTGTCCCTCCTGGCGGCTCTGAGAAGATCGCAAGAGCGCTCGTGGAAGAGAGGCTTGCAGCCTGCGTCAACGTCTCGCGTGTCAGGTCCTACTTCACCTGGCAGGGCAAGCCCTCAGCAGAGGATGAGGAGCTGATGATCATGAAGACCGAGGCTCGCCTGGCAAACAGAGTTGGCGCGAGGATAAGGGAGCTTCACAGCTACGAGCTTCCTGAGGTCGTCGTACTTCCGATCTCTGGCGGCGACGAGAGCTATCTGCGCTGGATCAGCGATTCGGTAGCTTAAAATCGTTGGCCGTTCATAAGGGTTAAGACAATGCCAAGAGAACTTGACGAGAAGGACCTGGAGATATTGAAGAAGGTCGCGCCTGAGCTTGAGAAGCTGATCTGCTCTGGCTCAGGCGTGGAGTACAGGTCCATACTTCCGCCACTTGCAAACCACATCTCCAGAGACGAGCTGGACTTCGAGAACAGGCTTGCGAAGCTCTCCATAAAGGAACTCCAGTACCTCTGCGACCTTGCACTTGATGGGAGAGAAAGCCTGGGTTGCCTTGAGCCTGAGTACGCAGAGGTCTTCTTCAACATGGTCTCAGGCAAGATCTCTTCAGATCTTGCCAAAAAGGTAAGAGAGATCTACGAGGCTGGAGAAGGCTGCGGCTATTAGATATTTTGGCTGCTTGGACGTGCGTTCTGAGTAGGAGCGATCTTGACACGAGAATCCATGCCTGAAGAGAGGTGCATATTCTGCGATGTACTTGAGGGGAGAGCAAAGGCCCATCGCGTCTATGAGGACGACCTCTCTTTAGCCATAATGGACATAAACCCGTTCTCTTCAGGCCACTGCCTTGTGATACCAAAGAGGCACGTGCCCTGGTGGCATGATCTCTCTGAAGAGGAGACAGAGAGCCTCTTTGCTGCAGCCAGAATTGTCTCTGGAAAGATCATGAGGGCTTTTCATCCCGACTTCGTGTGCATGTACGCCCGCGGCAGGAGAATTCCACACACCCACATCTTCCTCGTGCCCACATACAAAGGCGATTTTTTAGACCAATACTTCAACTCGCTTGAGAGGTTCCAGGAGTCTTCGGAGGAGCTGGCGCATCTCAGGGACGAGAATGCGATAGCTGAGGCGGCGGAGAGGCTCAGGTCTGCATGATGCAGAGCTTTGAGGCGCTTTGGCTTTGATCTATTCAATTTCATAAACTTTCTTGCTAAGATACGTCGAGATTGTTCAGTCATGATAACCTCAGGACGAGGACTTTGTAGTAAAAGACCCCAGGATATTTCGATGGGCGAAGATACGAGCATCGTCGTATCAGCAGACGATGTGAGAACCTTCGAGAAGCTGAAGCTTAATCTCTCAGATAGCTCCGTTGAAAGATAAAATCCGCTTATTCCAGAGGAGATACGGCTGCGACCTCACGTCTTTTGAGGATAGGCTTAAGCAGCTTCCTGAAGACTTCGAGCGCTGTGATGACTTCATGGTGTGGAAAAGCCTATGCCGATAGCCTGAGCGACCTGGAGCCAAAGCTGAAAAATTATGGGGAGATAACTAAAACGATGCAAAGATAAGAGAATAATTAAGCTTGGCGAATTGAAGGCGAACGAGAGTTCTCTGGCATTGGTTACAGATGGTATTTCTTCCTGGTCTTGCTCCATGCCTTCTCCCTTGCTCTTTCAAGTTCCCCCATGTCCTCTTGCTTAGAGACAGCTCCTCTTTGCATTTCTCAAACAAGGACCATCTCAGCTCTTCCTCTCTCACAAGGTCTTCGATCCTTTTCTTTAGGCGTGGGCCCGGAAGCCCTTTGGGGACCTTGACTGTAATCTCCTCCATTTTAATCGCCGAACTTCTGTATCTGTGGCTTTTTTGTATCTGTGGCTTATTATAACTTTCCGGAACTTGCTCATGCTCTGTTCTTATGCCTCCAATCAGCAGCTTCAGCCGAGATAAATGCGCTCATGCCTGCAATGCTGGATAGAGCATTCCGGGGCGAGCTGTGAATCTAAATCGCTTATCCTATGAGCTTAAATTTCTGTAACCCTTTGCAGTTTTATGCGTTTTGGCCATAAAAATAGTCAGATCCTGATATCCAAGGTCACCTTTAAAATCTCCCATGAAATGCGAAGAAAGCGCGATGCTTCTCTTCACAAGTTTCAATCGCGTGTATGGTGTAAACTTGATTTCCCATATCGGCTGGTCATAAATTGCTCAAACAGAAATGGATGATATATACTACGCCATACTTATTTGCCATCTTATATTCAAGCTACGGCTAATTTCGACGCAAAGTTTAAATAATACTATGATACTAACTAAAGGTTAGTAATGATAGGTATGTGCTACCTGCAAAGCTTTGCCATGCAGAGATCCAGAACTGAGGCGCGAGACGCCTCGTCTGGCTCAGATATGGCTCAAATGGCATTAGATGATTGCGAAGGTGTAACGAACAGCCAAAAAAATACTTAAACTTGCGAGTCAAATGAATATATTATATTGATTGGAGGTTATCGATGGCTGCACAAGACACAGTTCTTAAGGTTGTAGAGGCGCGCCCATCAGACGTTGGCAGGGGGATTGCCAGGGTTGATCCAGCGGTATTTCGAGAGAAAGGATGGCAGGCGGGAGACGTTTTAGGCATCCAGGGAAAGAAGCGGACTGCAGCTCTCCTCTGGCCAGGCTATCCTGATGACACTGGAACCGGCTCCATAAGGCTGGACGGTAACATCAGGAGAAACGCTGGGGTGAGCATAGACGACAGGGTCCCTGTGAGGATTATCCAGTCGGCTCCGGCTGAGAGCGTTGTCTTTGCGCCTACGGTTCCCTTGAGGATCACGGGCGGAGAAGAATACCTTAGAAGGTACATGGAAGGCAGGGTTCTCACCAGGGGAGACATCATAGAGATCAACGTCATGGGCAGGAAGATCGAGCTTGTGGCCACGAGAGTGGCTCCAGCCAAGGACGCTGTGGTCATTGGCGACAGGACCAGGATTGAGATCTCAGATAAGCCCGCAAAAGAGGAGAAGGCAGGGCCGAGGATCACATACGAGGACATAGGCGGCCTCGGGCCTGAGATCAAGAGGGTCAGGGAGATGATAGAGCTTCCAATGAAGCACCCTGAGCTCTTCGAGCGCCTCGGAGTAGAAGCACCAAAGGGCGTTCTCCTCTACGGCCCGCCGGGCACTGGAAAGACGCTGCTTGCCAAGGCCCTGGCCTCTGAGACCAATGCCCATTTCGAGACATTGAGCGGCCCTGAGATCATGTCCAAGTACTACGGCGAGTCTGAGGAGAAGCTCAGGCAGCTCTTCAAGACCGCAGAGGAGCAGGCGCCCTCGATCGTGCTCATAGACGAGATAGACTCGATCGCTCCAAAGAGAGAGGAGGTCACAGGCGAGGTCGAGCGCCGCGTGGTCGCCCAGCTCCTGGCCCTGATGGACGGAATGGAGGCGCGTGGGCGAGTTGTAGTCATAGGCGCCACAAACAGGCCTGATGCGCTCGATCCTGCGCTGAGACGTCCAGGACGGTTCGACCGCGAGATCGAGATTGGAGTTCCCAACAAGGAGTCCAGGCTGGAAGTCATCCAGATCCACACCAGGGGAATGCCGCTTGCCAAGGGCGTGGACACTGAGAAGCTGGCCTCGATCACCCACGGCTATGTCGGAGCAGACCTGGCCGCTTTAGCCCGCGAGGCAGGAATGAGGGCTATAAGAAGGGTGCTTCCGGATATCGATCTGGAGGTCGCATCCATCCCCGCCGAGATCCTGAACAAGATCGAGGTGAACATGGACGACTTCCTGGACGCCTACAAGGACATGGAGCCCTCTGCCATGAGGGAGGTCATGATCGAGACCCCGGATACTCACTGGTCAGAGATAGGCGGGCTTGAGGGCGTGAAGCAGGAGCTGATAGAGTCAGTTGAGTGGCCCCTCACCTATGCCAGGCTCTTCAGGCACATGGGAGCAACTCCCCCGAAGGGCATCCTCCTCTACGGCCCGCCGGGCACTGGAAAGACGATGCTCGCCAAGGCTGTTGCCACTGAATCCCAGGCCAACTTCATAAGCATCAAGGGCCCCGAATTCCTCTCGAAGTGGGTCGGAGAGTCCGAGAAGGCTGTGAGGGAGACCTTCAGGAGGGCCAGGCAGGCGGCTCCTTCAGTGGTCTTCCTCGACGAGATAGACTCGATCGCCCCGACCAGAGGCGGAAGCACGTCAGACTCCCACGTAACTGAGAGGGTCATCTCCCAGATACTCACTGAGCTTGATGGCCTCGAGCCCTTAAACAGCGTGATCGTAATTGCCGCAACCAACAGGCCAGACATCATAGATCCGGCGCTCCTGAGGCCTGGGCGTTTCGACAGGCTAATCGAGGTTGGCCTCCCGGATGAGAAGGCAAGGCTCGACATACTGAAGGTCCACACAGAGGGCAAGCCCCTGGCTGAAGACATCAACCTCGAGGAGATTGCTAAAAGGACAGAGAAGTACTCTGGGGCAGACCTCGCAGCCATCGTAAACGAGGCTGTGATGCTCGCCATCAGAAGCTGCGTCCAGTCCGGAAAAGCCCAGGAAGAGGCTGCGATCTGCGAGTACAAGGTCCAGAAGAAGGACTTCGACGAGGCGATGAAGAACATAGAGCCGACAGCAGCTGAAGCTGACATCTACAAGAGGTTCTCCGGTGCAAGGGCGGCTTAGATGCCGTCCTCACCCACGCTTTTTCCAGGCATCACGTATTTTCAGTCTATTATAAGCCATTCATCAGTTTTCTTCCTGCTGTCATCGGATTGCGCTGTTGGTTTTTAGCGGGCCTTCGAAGCTGCAAAGCTCTACTTATCATGTCGTGAATAATTTAATGGGAGTGTTCTTATGTAACCATCCAATGGGTTTAATAACCACCAGTGGTACATAAGAACTGCATTGATACCAAAGACGATATCTGAGGCTCTGGCCCGCCAGAAGCTCTCTGTGCTCTACGAGATAAGAGACCTGGTGGATGGAATGATCTCTGACATGGAGCGGCCTCTGTCTTCTCAGGACATTCCCTCTGGAAGAGAGGTGGTCAAGGAGAAGAAATCTGGAGCCATGACTTATCGGCTGGAGAAGGTCTCCTGTGGCAAAGGCTGCAAAGGCTGCCCCCACGGGCCGTACTGGTACGGATACTGGAAAGAAGACGGCAAGACAAAGTCCAAGTACATAGGAAAGAGGTTAGCGTGATAGAGAAGTTTTTACTGGCATCTGCTGTTATCCTGGCTGTGGCCCTTTCGGGCTGCCTGTCTCAGAATGTGGGCGAAGTCGGAAGCACGGGCGAGAGGATCGAGGTTGTAACCACCATCTCTCCGCTGGCTGAGTTCATCAACGCAGTTGGTGGGGAGAAGGTGAGCGTCTCGGTCCTGGTCCCGCCAGGCGCCGAGCCCCACACCTTCGAGCCTGCTCCATCCCAGATAAAGCAGATAGAAGATGCCGATTTATATGTGGAGAACGGTGCAGGCCTGGAGTTCTGGATGAAGAACCTCATCGGGTATGCGAATGAGACCTCGATAATCGACTCATCAAAGGGAGTTCAGCTCGAAAGCGAGGAGGGAGGAGAAGACGACCCACACATCTGGCTCTCTTTGAGAAACGCAGAGGTCCAGGTGAGGAACATATGCGATGGCCTTGTCGGAATCGATCCTGCAAACAAGGCGTATTACGAGGAGAACAGGGACGTATACCTGCAGAAGCTTGCTGCTTTGGACTCTCAGCTTGAGGAGAACTTCTCCAGGTCGGAGATGAAGTCTTTCGTTGTGCACCATCCTGCGTGGACCTACTTCGCCAGGGACTATGGCTTGAACCAGATACCTCTCATGGAAAACGAGAAGGAGCCTGGCCCCAAGTATCTGGCTGAGGTGGTCGAGCAGGCCAAGGACCTGGGAATTAAAACCATATTCGTCGAGCCTGAGTTCAATCCCAAGTCAGCTGAGGTGATCGCAAGAGAGATCAACTGCACAGTGACCTACATAGACCCGCTGGCAGGAAACTACCTTGAGAACATGCAGTACGCGGGAAGCGAGATCGCCAAGAGCATGGCTTAGCTGGATAAAATGACGGCAGTCTCAATCAAAGGCCTCTGGCTCTACAGAGAGGATCAAGTGGTTCTGGAGAACATAAACCTGGAGGTCTGCGAGGGAGACTTCCTTGGGCTAATTGGCCCAAATGGCGGCGGAAAGTCCACGCTCCTCAAGATAATCCTGGGGCTGATCGTGCCGGATAAGGGCGAGGTCAAGGTCCTGGGGAAAGACCCGGTTTCTGCCAGGAAGCATGTGGGATATATGCCCCAGAAGAACATATTCGACCAGGCGTTTCCAGTGACTGCCAGGGATGTGGTGCTGATGGGCAGATACAGCAAAGCTGGCCTCTTTCGGAGGTACAGCGCAGAGGATCGCCAGGCAGCAGCTGACGCCCTGAGGTCAGTTGGCATGGAGGGCCATGCTGGCACTGCCATCGGTTCTCTCTCTGGAGGAGAGCAGCAGAGAGTGTTTGTCGCCAGGTCTCTGGTCTCAGAGCCCAGTCTTCTCTTGCTGGACGAGCCCACTGCCGGAATTGATGCTGCACAGCAGCGTGAGTTCTACGACCTCTTGTCCCGGCTAAACGAGAAGATGACCATAATCATGGTCACCCACGACCTGACTGCTGTGTCAAAGCACGTGAGCAAGGTCGCCTGCCTGAACCAGAAGCTCTTCTGCCACGGGAGCAAGGAACTCACAGCCGAGGACATAGAGCAGGCCTACAAGTGTCCTGTGGAGCTTATAGCCCACGGCTTCCCGCACAGAGTTTTGAGGGAGCATGATTGAGGCATTTTCTTACGAGTTCATGAGAAGCGCACTTGCCGCGGGCATTGCAGCCTCGGTCCTGTGCGGGATCATAGGAGTCTACGTGATCCTGAACAGGGTGGTCTTCATAAGCGACGGCATAACCCACGCAGCTTTCGGCGGAATTGGCCTTGGCTACTTCCTGGGGCTCGACCCACTGACATTCGGCATCGCCTCTGCTGTGATCACAGCCATCGGCATTGGAGCCATCACCAGGTCTAAGGTCTCTGAGGACACGGCCATAGGCGTCTTCATGGCAACTGGCATGGCTTTAGGGATACTGCTCATGAGCCTCTCTCGCGGCTACTCAAGGGATTTGTTTGGTTATTTATTTGGAAACATACTTGCTGTGACCTGGTACGATGTCCAGATGATAGTGGCACTGACCGTAGTTGTGGTTCTGGCAGTTATCCTGCTCTACAAAGAGTTCCTTCTGCTCTCGTTTGATCCAGTCTACGGCGAGGCCATAGGGCTTCCTGTGAGGTATCTGCATCTCCTGCTGCTCTGCATGGTGGCTTTAAGCGTGGTGGTGCT
This sequence comes from uncultured Methanotrichaceae archaeon, assembly GCA_964639235.1. Taxonomy (GTDB): domain Archaea; phylum Halobacteriota; class Methanosarcinia; order Methanotrichales; family Methanotrichaceae; genus CAZXDN01. Next base: position 35,633 of record CAZXDN010000005.1, read on the forward strand.
GATAAAGATCGTGGGAATTATCATGGTCATCGCCCTTCTCACCATTCCTGGAGCCATAAGCAGGCAGCACCTCCAGAGCCTGAAGTCCATAATGGCTGGATCAGTTCTTCTTGGAATGGCCTTCGTGGCAGCAGGGCTCTATGCCTCGTATATGCTCGATGTGCCCTCTGGAGCGACCATCATACTGGTTGCAGCTATCGCCTTCTTTGCGAGCACTGCTCTGTCGCGCTAGTGCACAGTCGCGATGGATATGCATATGCTTATGTAATTTTGCGGCCTAAAGTTGATCGAGGACATGAGGCTGCCAATCTTGCTCTGCATAATAGCGTTGATCTCGACTTCAGCCTGCTCTGAGGAGATCTTCTACTTCGCAGACGACCACTACAAGTCCATTGCCGCTCCAAGGCTCAGCGCCTCGATCTCAAACCCGCTGGTCGAGCCTGGCAGGGCCTCATCAATCAAGGTCGTCCTCGCAAATGGCGGCAAGCTGGAGGAACTCATACCCACAAGCGCGCTTCCTGGATCTGAGGAGGCCGCGTCTAGGGAGATGTCTGAGGAGATGCGCTGCATCGATGCCTACAACATCACAGCCAGGCTCTCATCGGAGTATCCCATAACCGTGACCTCGCAGCCGTGTCACCTCACATCGCTTCTTGCTGGAGACGTGGCGGCCTTAAATTTCAGCGTCTATGCCCCTGGCGATGCATCCGGGGACTTCTATCTTCCACTGGAGGTGAGCTTCGATCGCCAGACAGACGTCAGCATCCTCAGCGGCACTGTATCGCCCCTCTATCAGCCCGCCAACTTCAGCCAGAGGCTGAGAGTTACTGTGGTGGGCGAGGAGGGCTCCTTCAGGCTGGTGGGATCTGAATGTGAGCTTTCTCCCGGATCTAAGGGAGAGATCTGCCTTCTGATCAAGGGGCCAGACAGGGCGTTTGAGAACTGCACAGCCAGGCTCATCTCAAGGCCGCCTTTTCACATATCTGATGGCCTCTATGCGATCGGATCTATGGGTCCTGGAGAGGTGGCAGCTGCACGGTTCTATGCTGAGGTGGACGAAGGTGTCGCAGCAAAAGAGTACCAGCTCGGCTGCGAGATCATTGCGGATGGCAAGACGAGCATCGTCGCAGTGCCTGTGGCATTGGCTGAGAAATCCTCTGTTGTCAGGAGCATAGCGCTTGGGATGACTGCAATTGCAGTTGTAGCCCTGGTATTACAGGTCCTGAGGTTGAGCGTCAAAGGTAGGCGCAGGCTCAGGCCATTAAGGTGAACATGCCTGAATTGAACATGCCTGAATTGAACATG
>CAZXDN010000005.1:37037-76773 GCA_964639235.1 uncultured Methanotrichaceae archaeon
GGCTCAGGCCATTAAGGTGAACATGCCTGAATTGAACATGCCTGAATTGAACATGTCTGGACCAAATAGATCTGGATTGAAGACGCCTGAATTGAAGACGCCAGAATTAGCGATAAATGCAAAGGGCATCTCAAAAGTGTACAGGGGCCTCCTGGGAAAGGAGGCAGCAGTCCTAAAAAACATCAGCCTGGAGATTTACGACGACGAGATCTTCGGAATTTTGGGACCCAACGGCTCTGGAAAGACCACTCTCATCTCGATATTCTCCACTCTGATATGCCCGGACGGCGGAAGCCTCAAGGTCATGGGGCTCGATGCCAGAAAGGAGACGGATGCCATAAGAAAGATCATAAACATAAGCACAGCCAAGCCCAACTTCCCCTGGTCCCTCACAGCCAGGGAGAACCTGCGCTACTCTGGAATGCTCTATGGCATGTACGGCCATGAGCTTGAGAGGTCTGTAGACGAGATGATGGCTGCTTTCGAGCTTGAGCCCTTTTCCAAGGTGCAGTTCGAGAACCTCTCAACAGGACTGAAACAGAGGCTCTCTCTGGCCAAGGCCATGCTCAACCGCCCCAAGCTCCTCTTCTTAGACGAGCCAACAACGGGCCTCGACCCTGAGATTGCGATAAAAACCAGGGCCATAATTAAGCAGATCCACGAGGAGCAGGGAGTGTCGATAGTCATGTCCACTCACTATATGCCTGAGGCAGAGATGCTCTGCGACAGGATCGCTTTCCTGAGGCACGGAGAGCTGATAGCTATGGGGACTCCTCAGGAGCTCAAGAACCAGCTCAAGCTGGGCGAAAGGGTGATTGTGGAGTACAGCGGGCCAGTCGACCTGGAGAAGCTTGCGGCAGTTGAGGGAGTTTTATGCCTGAAGCCCGCTTCCGGCAGTGTGGAGATAGTGATAGACAGGTCTTCTGAGAACCTCGACAGGGTGATAAAGCTCTTCATTAATGCCAGCATAACTGACATTGCAATTGAGCAGCCCGACCTGGAGGACGTCTTCCTTGAACTGGCGAAGTGAGCTTAACAAGTACCTGGCCTCTGCCTATAAGAACTGGATCATCTCCAAAAGAAACGTCTTCACCCTGTTCGAGCTCTTCTTCTGGCCGATGATAAGCCTGCTCTCCATCGGGCTCCTGACGAAGTTCCTCCAGATTGGCCCCCAGATGGTCTCTTTCTTGCTTGTGGGAGCCATTGCGCTTACCATCCTTCAGGTCTGCCAGATAGATGTGGCCTACGTGCTCTTGTTCGACATGTGGTCCAAGAGCATAAAGAACACTTTCATAGCTCCAGTCAAGAGCTACCACCTCGTGTTCGGGGCACTGCTCTTCGGCATCTTAAGGGGCATATTCGTCTTCGCGATACTTGCAGTTGTGAGCCACTACCTCTTCGGCTTCGACTCGCTTGCTGGAGGAATTTTGCCCTTGAGCATATTTTTGGCAGGAGTCTTCGCAATGGCAGCCTTCATAGGGATCGCTGTGTGCATCTCGATCCTCACCTTCGGCCAGAAGGCAGACGTGGCTGCCTGGTCCTTAAGCGGCATCATCCTTCTGGTCAGCGGAATCTACTACCCAGTAGATGTGCTTCCAGGGCCCATGCAGGCGCTTGCAAGGGCCATACCCCTGACATACTTCCTTGAGTACTACAGGTCAGTATTCGTTCCTGGATACAGCAACCTCGCCCTTGGAACTGCACTTGCTGCGCTCTACCTGGCTCTGGGACTGCTCGTGTTTAGCATGGCCATAGACCGTGCCAGGAGGACTGGAATTCTCCTGAGGCTCTCTGAGTAGAATGGATTAAAGCTTTAAGCCATACAGTCGTAATAGCCAGGGCGTTTGATTTGATCGAGGGACTGCTTGGCAGGATGGCTCTTGGAGACGAGCACCCTGTCAGAGTGATGGCTGTGATAAACCTCAGCCAGGAGTCGTTCTACAAAGGGTCTGTAGCTGGGCCTGGAGATCTCCTTGCCAGGGCAGAGTCTCTTGTGGATCAGGGTGCTGACCTGATAGACCTGGGCGCGGTCTCAACTGCTCCTGGGTCCCCTGAGATCTCCGAGTCGCTTGAGCTGGAGAGGCTCCTTCCAGCGCTTGCAGCCTTGAAGAATGGAATGAAAGTTCCCATCTCAGTCGACACCATGAGGTCTTCTGTTGCAGCCAGGTCGCTGGATATGGGCGCAGACTGCATAAACGATGTCTCAGGATTGAGGGACCCTGATATGGCCAGGATCATCGCAGACTATGACAGCTCTGCCATAATCATGGCCTCGCGGTCTCTTCCCGGCGATCTGCTGTTCATGGGAGATGTGATCGAGGTGCTGGAGGAGAGGCTCTCTCAGGCTGTTGGCGCAGGAGTCTCCTCTGAGAAGATAATACTCGATCCCGGAATTGGGCGTTGGATTCCGGGGAAGACGCCTGAGATGGATATGGCTCTTCTAGACGGCCTTCGCAGAATGAGGGTTCTGGGCAGGCCCGTTTTGGCAGCTGTATCAAGGAAATCGTTCATAGGTACAGCCTTGAGCAGGCCGGACCCGGCTGAGAGGCTCTGTGGATCGCTGGCCGCAACCTCGATTGCAGTCTACAACGGCGCTCATATGGTGCGGACCCATGACGTGGCCTCAAGCCTGGATGCAATAAGGCTCTCCCAGGCCATAAGGGGGAGGACGCCTGCAGCTTCCAGCGGCGAGATCCGCGTCGAGGTCATCGATTTTTTAGGCCAGGGCCAGGATCTTCTGCCCCTGTTGAGGCGCGTCCAGGTGGATGAGGGTGGCGGGCCCATACTTTGCGGCAAGGGCTCCTTCAGGTTGATCTTCCTGTCAGGACTGAGCTCGATGGAGGCTCTGGTGATCAAGCAGGAGATGCTCTCCAAGGGAGGAGATGCAGCTATCCCCAAACTCGCATTGAGGTGCGACCCTAGCCCTGAGGAAGTTCTGATCATGGGAACTGAGTCCCAGATTCTGGGCATGGCAAGAAAGCTCAAGCTCCAGCCCTTCAGGCTTCCGGCGGTCAGTGACGCCATAAGCGCAGCCTTGAAGGATATCGAGAATCCACAGCGTTACAGGTGAGCCTTTTGGAAGTACTCGGCGTAAAGACAGATCTGGTGGGAATAGGAGACGACCTGGTGGAGGCCATATCTTCAGGAATGAGGCGCTCAGGCATAAGCTTTGAAGATGGCGACATTCTGGTAGTCTCAGAAAGCGCAGTTGCCACATGGCAGAGGAGAGTAGTCAAGCTCGACGACGTGATTCCAGGAAAGCCTGCCGCTATTCTCGCCAGGAGGTACTCCAAAGATCCAAGGGAGATGGAGCTGATACTTCGCGAGTCGGATAGTATAGTGGGCGGAATTCCTGGAGTGGTTCTTACACTCAACGACGGATTCCTCTATCCAAACGCTGGGATAGATCACTCAAACGCTCCTCCGGGTTACGTCGTCCTCTTTCCAGAAGATCCTCTTAAGACTGCGTCTATGATGAGGTCCAGGCTCTCAGGGAAGAAGAAGATCGGAGTCATAATCGGGGACAGCAGGACTCACCCTCTGAGGCTCGGATGCGTTGGAGTGGCTCTCGCCTGCGACGGCCTGGTGCCTGTGGAAGACGCTCGCGGCCAGAAGGACCTCTACGGCAGAGAGCTTCAGATCACGAGGAAGGCCGTGGCCGACAACCTGGTCTCGGCAGCCCAGGTGGTCATGGGCGAGGGAGACGAGGGAATACCTGCAGCCATAATCAGGGGCGCACCAGTAGAGCTCTCTGAGGAGAGCTGCGAGATCCCCAAGATCCCACCAGATGAGTGCATGTATATCGGTGCGCTTAAAGGCGGCCACAGGCCCTATACTGGGGGTTATGATGACCTAATAGAGCGCGCTACTGATGCCAGGAAGACGGCTTATGCCCCGTATTCCAACTTCAGCGTGGGCGCTGCAGTGCTATCTAAGAGCGGCAAGGTCTACTCAGCAGGAAACGTGGAGAACGCCTCTTCAGGCGCAGGCATCTGCGCAGAGAGGTCTGCTCTGATGCAGGCAGTGGCATCTGGCGAAAAAGGGCTCAAAGCAATAGCGATCGTGGGCGATACCCCAGAGCCCACAGCTCCTTGCGGGATCTGCCGCCAGACGATAATCGAGTTCGGGCCCGATATCGATGTCATAATGGCCAACCTGCACGGAGACACGGCTATGGCCAAAGCATCAGAGCTTCTTCCAATGGCCTTTACCGGGGCATGTCTAAGGCCCTGATAGGTTACAGCACCACGAATTTGCATCCAATGCGCTGTATGCTCTGGGTCGAGTTCAAGGCGCGCTCACTCTCTCCACAGGTTTGGCAGGAACAGGAGCATCACTGGCATTATCTCCATGCGCCCTACGTACATGCAGAAGAATGCTATCATCTTGCCAACTGGCGTGACCTTGCTGAAGTCGAAAGCCACCTCTCCAAGTCCTGGCCCAACGCCTCCCATGCAGGTAGCAACTGCAGACATCGCTGAGAGAAGATCGAAGCTCCTGTCCGCGGATTCAACTACAGTCAATGTGAGAGATGCCGTGAAGAAGATGGCGAGGTAAACTAGGGTGAAGAAGAGCACAGAGATCAATACGCCTTCTGAAACGATTATATCTCCCATCTTTATGGATTTCACAGCTTTAGGATGAAGCATGTGTATCATCTCCCTGTGAGCGTACTTGGGAAGCAAGAGCACGCGGATGACCTTAATTCCGCCGGCTGTCGCACCAGCGCACCCGCCAATTAGCATCAGCAGGATGATGATCATGTTGGCTGCAGGTGACCAGGAGTTGTACTCGAAGTTGTTTGTAAATCCAGTGGTCGTGGCAATGGAGATCACGTGAAAGCCTGCAAACCGGATCTTATGAAGGACATCGCCCTCCAGGCCTCCCCACAGGACAATAGCTGACGTGGCAAACGCCAGAATAATCATGTAGAGGCGGAATTCAGGATCTCTCACATAGCCGGAGATGTCTCTCTTGTAGATGAGCTGATAGTGGAGGATGAAGCTGGTAGCCCCAATGATCATGAAGATTGCGACTATCACCTCCACCAGTAAGCTGTCATAAGCTGCTATCCCTGCTGAAAGGGGGGAGTATCCTGCTGTGGATATCGTTGTGAACGATGTGCATATCGAGTCGTAAAAAGGCAGGCCTGCAGCCCAGAGCACCAGAGTTTCCAGAGCTACGAATGCGAGATATATGCCCCAGAATATCTTGGCTGTGTTCTTCACCCTGGGGGTCAGCGGCTCGCGGCTGGTCTCGACGTAATAGAGCTGCCTGCCTGCGACTCCGAGCTGTGGAAGGATGGCTATGAAGAGGAGTACAATGCCCATGCCGCCTAATAGCTGAATGAAGGCCCTCCAGAAGAGGAGGCCGTAGAAGGTGCCTCTTATTGACAGACTGGATTCTGCACCACTTGTCACAAGGTGGCTGGATAAGGGATTGAGCACAGAATTTACGAGAGAATAGGCCAGGCTGCTTGCTGCGGCAGTGGAGTTCAGCACCCAGTATCCTTGGGCGTTGGATTCAGTCAGGATGGTGGCGCCTGTAGTGGTATATCCGGACATGGTCTCGAACAAGGCGTCCACAGCTCCCATCCCCAGGAATATGAATGGCAGAGAGCTGAAGGCTGTCGCCAGAAGCCAGCCGAAAGTAACAATTACAAAGGCCTCTCTGTGCATCACCTCTCCTTCCTGACCATAATGTCTCATCGTCAATCCTGAAGCGAGGGTTACAAGAGAAGTCAGACCTAGTGCCACTACACCTGAAGGCTCCTTATAGATCGCTGCGACAAATGCTGGAACCAGCATCAATAAGGCCAATAAAATTAACAGTGATCCTATCACGCGCAGCACTACGCGAAACTTCATGAGGTGGGCCAGTTCTCCTGCGAAGCTATATAACTATGCATTTGAAAAGCGCCAATGCCACCTGGCATCAATTCGTCGCACGATTTATTGGCACGGAAATGGCCCAGATCCTGGGACTATTTTCATCCTCATGGGTGACTGTAGAGCCATGTAGGTTTCTCTTGAGCTTGCCCATGATTTCCTGTTAAGCATATGAAATCAGAGACCTGGGACTGTACACAGGATCTCGGCGATGAATCTCTTTTTATACCTTCAGTGCGACGAGTCTTGCTCTAGTGTCTAACCGCCTTCCAGGGAGGATTTGAGTCGAGATGAAGGTCAGGGTGTTTCTGCGCCAGTTCGGGTCTCTTTTGAAGCTCCTTGGGCTGCTGCTTTTGGTCCCAGGGATCGTCGCCACGATATACGGCGAGAGCCGGGGCGTGATCGCCTTTGCTCTCACCTCTCTTCTGACTCTGATGGCCGGGATCATCTCTGAGCGCCTGGGATCTGACGAGCAGATGGGTCCAAAAGAGGGGTTTGCGCTGGTTGCCTTCGGCTGGCTTGGTGCTGCATTCTTCGGCGCGCTTCCCTACATCTTTCTGGGATTTGGAGTGATAGACGCTCTCTTCGAGTCCATGTCAGCTTTTACCACAACTGGAGCCTCTATTCTGACCGAATCAAACGCCCAGGGCTACTGGATAATAAACCAAACTTTAGCAGACAGAAGCCTCGCAGCTGCCCTCGAATGGTCTTTTGGGACGCTTCTCACCAACTCAAGCCTGATTGGCGCCGCTCCTGACATCGATCGCACCTACTTCGGGCTCCTCTTCTGGAGGTCTTTTGCTCAGTGGCTTGGCGGCATGGGCATTATCCTTCTCTTCATAGCAATTCTCCCGAAGCTCGGCGTCGCGGGCCGCCAGCTCTACAAGGCAGAGGTTCCAGGACCAGACAAAGACACTCTGACTCCGAGAATCAGAGAGACCGCAAGAGTGCTCTGGTGGGTCTACCTCCTCCTGACAGTAGTCGAGGTGGGACTTCTGGTCGTAGCTGGCATGCCCCTGTACGACTCGCTATGTAACACCTTTGCCTCGATGGCCACAGGCGGATTTTCGCCTCAGGGCTTGAGCATCGCCGCTTATAATAGCCCCATGATAGATGCCATAATCATAATCTTCATGTTCCTGGCAGGCGCGAACTTCGCTCTGCACTACAAGATGCTCTACCAGGACAGGAGGGCGCTTTTAAGAGACCCTGAGTTCAGGTTCTATGCTGCAATTGTGCTCGTCTCAACTGCAGTCATAGTGCTGTGGGGCGGGATAGAAGGCGACGTCCTCTACAAGATTCGACTTTCTCTCTTCCAGGTGGTCTCGATGATGACCACCACTGGGTTTGCCACTGCCGACTTCGACCAGTGGACAAGCGCAGCCAAGTTCGTTCTCTTCCTTCTCATGTTCATAGGCGCCTGCGCGGGCTCGACAGGCGGCGCCATAAAGGTGGTGAGACTCCTCCTGGTGCTGAAGTATGCCTACAGGGATCTCTTCAGGGCGCTGCACCCAAAGGCGGTCATGCCAGTGAAGCTCGGCGGAGTGCCTGTCAGGGACGAGATCCTGCATTCCAGCATAATCTTCTTTGGCCTCTACCTTATCATCTTCGCAGTGGCCTCCTTGGCTTTAGCCATCGTCTCCTACAGCGACCCAGGGATGAACATAGAGACTGTAATCTCTGCAGTGGCAAGCACTCTTGGAAATGTGGGTCCGGGATTTGGAGAGGTGGGGCCTGTCCTCAGTTTCGCCGGGGTACACCCAGTAGGCAAGATGATCCTCTTCGCCTGCATGTGGGTGGGCAGGCTTGAGATAATCACCGCCCTGGTGCTCCTTGTTCCTGAGTTCTGGAAGAGGTAGGTGGCTATCCTTCAGCCTGCAGCAGCGATATTGTGAGACGGCCTGAATGCAGAGACTGCTGCAGCCACAAGCGTTATGGCAAACGAGATCAGGAAGGCGTGGTGCATTCCAATCTCAAACGATGCCAGAGCCTCTGGCGCGCCGCTCATTCCCCCTCCGTATAGGAATATGCGGTACATCACCTCTTCTGGTATCTTGCTCAAGACCAGGGGAAATGCCACCACAATGCTGAGCATCTGTCCTGTGTTCATCAGCATCATGTTCGTGCCTGAGGCCACTCCTCGCTGATCGGGGCGCACAGAAGACATGATTGCGTTGGTGTTTGGTGAGCTGAAGAGGCCAGAACCGCCTCCCATGATTGCCATCCATGTCGCCAGGAGCCAGTATGGGGTGGTGCTGACGATTGAAGACATGCCCAAAAGTCCCACTCCTGAGATTGCCAGCCCAATTGTAGAGAGGTGGCGCGATCCGTACTTGTCAGAGAGGTGGCCTGAGATCGGGCCCACGATCATGAATGCTGCCCCGAAAGGCGCCATCATGATCCCGGCCCAGAGCGGGTCAAGCCCATAAGGCCCCTGGAGGAAGAAGATCAAGATGAACATCACAGCGCCTCTAGCAAGGCCGTTTAGGGCTCCTGCTGCAGATGCGTAGGCGAAGAGCCTGTCTTTGAACAGGTCCAGGTCAAGCATGGGCTGCTCTACTCTTCTCTCGACAAAGATGAACGCCATAAGGCCCAGGGCTGCAATGGCGAATAAGGCGTAGACTGCGTTTATGCTCACGAGCGGGAAGGCTATGAGCGATGAAGCGAGCAGTAGCGATCCCAGTCCCAGGGTAAAGCTCAGGCTTCCGATCCAGTCGAACCTCTGGTTGGAGGGGAGCGAGACTGGCTCTCTCAGCCTCAGTATACCCCAGACAGTGCCCGCAATTCCAAGGGGGACGTTTATGAGGAATATCCAGCGCCAGGAGATGGATGTGAGCACTCCTCCCACAACTGGGCCTATCATGAAACCAGCAGCAAAGGCTATCTGGTTTATTCCGAGGCCAAAGCCCACCCTGCCGCGGCGAAATGCATCTGTGACGATCGTTGCGCTGTTTGTGAAGAGCAGGGCGCCGCCCACTCCCTGGATCATGCGAAAGAAGACCATATCCCAGCCGTGGTACTGCGGCTGAGAAAGTCCTGAGAGGAGAGACCCCAGTGTGAAGACTGCAAATCCCATGTTGTACAGGTTTTTTCTGCCGAAGATGTCCGCCATCCTGCCAATCACCGGAACAACAGCTGTGGTGATGAGCATGTATCCTAGCAGTATCCACATTATGGTTATGAACCCCACCTGAAGGTTCGCCATGATCTCAGGAAGCGCAATCAGGAGCGCTGAACCCTGTATCGATGCCAGGAGCGCTCCTACCGTTGTGACAGACAGGGCTACCCACTCGTAGCCTTCCCATTCAGGCCCAACATTTTCAGACATTCGCGTTCAGCTCTGCGTTGGCAATAAGCGGACGAATTAGTATTTAAGGAGAGATGCCAGAGTTCACCACATGAGGGCGCTTATCTTCGATCCTTACTCAGGCGCATCCGGGGACATGATCATGGGCAGTCTCCTGGATTTGGGCGCAGATCTGGCATCTGTAACAGGGGCAGTGGAGTCAGTGGGATGTAGCCTCATCACCCGAAAAGAAGAGCGGGGCCACATCCAGGCCACCAGGGCAGAGGTGACCTCCGATCGAAGATACAAGAGCCTGAAAGACGCTCTCTCAATACTCAAATCTTCAAGCCTGTCAGGAAAATCCCTGGATAAAGCTCTGAAGATCATGGACTTACTAGCCTGCGCAGAGAGCAAGGTGCACGGCATTCCAAAAGATGAGATAAGGTTCCATGAGGTGGGTGCTCTCGACGCTCTGGCTGACATTGCAGGAAGCTGCGCTGCACTGGAGAGCCTGGATGTAGATCAGGTATTCTCTCTTCCAATCTCAGTTGGCTCTGGCACTGTATCTTCTTGCCACGGACTTCTCCCTGTTCCAGGCCCAGCAACTCTGGAGATCTTGAGGTCGAGCAAGGCTCCCTGGAGATGGGGCCCTGTAAACCAGGAGCTTCTGACGCCTACTGGCGCTGCTGTACTTTCAAACCTGGCAGAAAGGTTCCTGGAAGAGCCTCCTTTTATGAGGGCAGAGTCTGTGGGATACGGCGCTGGAAAGAGGGATCTGGAGATCCCAAACCTACTGCGCGCAGTTGTGTGTCATTCTGGGGGCACACATCGCGACGAGGTGGTCCAGCTGGAGGCCAACTTAGATGACGTGACAGGCGAGGTCATGGGAAACCTGATAGACCTCCTGATGGACTCGGGAGCGCTCGACGTCTCTGTAATTCCAGCAGTGATGAAGAAGGGCAGGCCTGGAAACGTCATCAGAGCTATTGTCAGAAAAGAAGATGCTATAGCTATCTCCGGCCTGATCATGTCTGAGACTGGATCGCTTGGAGTTAGAGTATTTCCAAGCCTTCACCGCCACATCGCCGAGAGGATGTCTCTGGCCATTGCTCTGGACTTCGCAGGCAAGAGCTACGACGTGAACTTCAAGGTGAGCAAGCTTGATGGAAAGATCCTGAACGTCAAGCCTGAGTTTGAGGACTGCAGGAGAATTTCATTAGAGTCCAAAGTTCCACTAAGAGTTGTCATAAAAAAGGCCGAGGAGGCGGGCTGGAGGGCTGCGGAGGCGTAGATTCTCCTGCCCTCCATAACTGATCACACCGTTACTTGATCTTCCTGGATCTTCACAGAGTTCTTGGCAACTCCCTGCCCGAAGGCATTGGCTGTGTGCTTGCCCATCGTTGTAGACTCGATGTTCAGATCTGCTGCGTTTGCAGTTACAGTTGCTTCGGCAGTGACTTCCTCGCCTGTAACCGGTACGCCATCTATAATGGCTGTGGCCTGTGCTGTGACGTAGTTGGTCAGGCTTCCGAATGCCTCTCCGTTTATGAAGCCGTTGACTGTAATGGTGGCAAAGCTGTTCGGGCTGATGTTATCCAGCAAGGTCCACCCCAGAGTTGTGACGCCGAAAGCTTCGCTGACGCTGTCTGGCTCAGGAACTGCCCCTGTGTAGGTTATTCCCTCTGGCAGGATGTCACTGATGCTCACTGTATCCACATCTATGCTGCTGTCGGTGTTGGTGATGGTTATCACATAGGTTATTTCAGTTCCATTTGTTCCGGTGTCGGGCGTCGCAGTCTTCTCAACTTCTATCGTCGGGCCGGTCTGCTGTGCTCCTGCGGCCATGATGAAGGCGATCATCAGGCTCAGGACTGCGATTCCAATATAGTTCCATCTTCTCTTCATAATCTACCCTCTAAATAGGTCTGACAGGCGTCGCAGCATCTGCGATGCCTCTCACCTTCATTTGACCTTGGGGCTGAAGCAGGCAGGCGCTGCCATGTCTGTTCTCAGGAGAAACCTGTCTCAATAGTTCCTCTGTGCAAATGACCTCTTGATCCACTCCCTCTCAACCCCATAACTACTTCATAATACTACTGAAGTTCTGATGGTGACTGCCTTTATATATACTTTTCGACAATCCAATGATTGTTATTATCGCTAATTTATTTTGCATTGTTAAATGAATTTTTGCGGCCAAAACTGCCTCTTAAAATTCATTATAACTGGTGATAGAATTTACGCTGCAAATAAATAACTGCTGGCACAGGCATAATCGCAAGGTTGATTAATCTGCACAGGTCTTCACAATCGGTGCTCTTATGCATTTTGATGCCTCCTCCAAGCTCTTCGCAAGGGCAAAAACGCTCATGCCCGGCGGCGTCTCAAGTCCCGTCAGGGCCATCAAACCCTTCCCATTCTACACCTCAAGGGCTGATGGGCCATATCTCTGGGATGCAGATGGCAACAGGTTTGTGGACTACTGCCTGGCTTATGGCCCGATGATACTCGGACACCGCCATCCGACAATAGTCCGGGCTGTGGAGGCGCAGCTTGAGAATGGCTGGCTCTACGGCACTCCTTCTGAGATCGAGGTTGGCCTCGCAGAGAGGATCATCGGCCTCTATCCTGGAATTGAGATGCTCAGGTTCGTGAACACTGGCACTGAGGCTACAATGGCTGCTCTCCGTATTGCCAGGGGCTGCACAGGCAGGGATAAGGTGATCAAGGTCGAGGGTGGGTTCCACGGCGCGCACGACAGCGCCCTGATCAAGGCAGGGTCAGGCGCGACGACGCTAGGAATACCCGACTCCAAGGGAGTCCCCAAGGACACAGCCAAGAACACACTCCAGGTCGAGTACAATGACCTGGATGCCCTGGAGAAGCTTCTCAAGGAGTTCTCAGGCGAGGTTGCAGCGCTTATAGTCGAGCCTGTGATGGGAAATGTGGGGCCTGTGCTTCCGCGCGAGGGCTATCTTAAGGGACTCCGAGAAGTCACCCAGGCGCACGATGTTCTCCTGATATTCGACGAGGTCATAACGGGTTTCAGGCTAAGCCTCGGTGGCGCGCAGGCCTACTACGGCATAACGCCGGACCTGACCACGCTTGGCAAGATTATTGGAGGAGGGTTCCCGATAGGCATAGTCGGCGGAAGAAGAGACCTGATGGAGCAGGTGGCGCCTTCAGGCGGCGTGTACCAGGCAGGAACGTTCAACGGAAGCCCCGTCTCTCTGGCAGCTGGAACTGCCACTCTCGACGTCCTTGAGAATGAGAACGTTTTGCCAAGGCTGAACTCCATAGGGGACAATTTCCGCAGGGCGCTTTCTGAGATCGTCTCAGACCTGAAACTGAATTACAGCGTTGTGGGCATCGCCTCCATGTTCAAGGTCTTCTTCGGAGGTGAGCCCTGCAACTATGGCCAGGCCTTGAAGTGCGACAAGCTTGGGTACCTCGAATTTTTCAGAAGAATGCTCAAATCTGGGATATTCCTCACCCCAAGCCAGTTCGAGACCGACTTCATATCTGCAGCGCACACGAAAGACATCCTGGATCAAACTCTGGAGGCTTTTAAGTCAAACCTGAAAGGCTAGTTATTGGAAGCCGGGGTAGCCCCCTGGCCCTGAGACAAACTGAGATCGTCCTGGAAAGGCTCTCAAGCCTTGGGATAGAGGCAGATGTCCAGACCATCAAGACCAGCGGAGACGTATTCCTGGACAAGCCGCTCCACCAGCTCTCTGGCTGGGGAGTCTTTGTGGCTGAGATAGATGACAGGATGCTGGAGGGCGAGATAGACCTGGCAGTCCACAGCATGAAGGACTTGCCCTCCAAGAGGCCTGAGGGCCTGAGCATTGCTGCTGTCCTCAAGAGAGACTCTCCCTGGGACATACTGGTCTCGCGCGATGGTTTGAGCCTGGAAGACCTGAAGCCTGGAGCAGTCGTCGGGACTTCTAGCATGAGGAGGTCTTCCCAGCTGAGGCGCGCGAGGCTCGACCTGGAGATCAAGAGCCTGAGGGGAAACTTGCAGACCAGGCTTCGGAAGCTTGAGCAGGGAGACTACGACGCCATAGTGCTGGCCGAGGCCGGGGTCCAGCGCATGGGAATCGAGCTTGAGTACACTGTCCTGGACCGCGAAAAGTTCGTTCCATCTGCCAACCAGGGGACGATAGTTGTCGTGGCAAGAGACGGCACCAGGGCAGAGGCGGCTGCCAGGCTTTTAGACGATTCTGTGACCAGGATGGAGACTATGATCGAGAGGAGGATAATGGAGGCTGTTGGAGGAGGGTGCATAGTGCCTATGGCGGTTCACGCAGATGCTTCCCCCTCTGGGGCCAGAGTGATTGCAGAGGTGCTCTCAGTTGATGGCAAGAGGTTCGTGCGCCTGGACGAGGAGATCTCCAGGGACGACTACCTGGGTCTGTCATCCCAGATGGGCAGCAGGCTCGTGGCAATTGGCGGAAAAGACCTGGCGGATGAGGCGGTGAGAGCTTTTGGCGCGCGGTAAAGTTTACCTTGTGGGCGCTGGCCCAGGTGACCCTGAGCTCATGACCCTCAAGGCCAAGAGGTTGCTGGGAGAAGCAGACGTCGTTCTCTTCGACAGGCTGCTGAGCCCCAAGATGCTCGAAGGCTTAAAGGCAGAGCTGATCGACGTGGGCAAGTCCGCAGGAAGCCACAAGATGACCCAAGACGAGATCAACCAGCTCCTGATAGACAAGGCATCAGCCGGAAACGTCGTGGTCAGGCTCAAGGGCGGAGACCCGTACATGTTCGGCCGCGGCGGAGAGGAGGCACTGGCGCTTATTGGAGCTGGAATTCCAGTTGATGTCGTCCCAGGAGTTACTTCTGCCATAGCTGCACCGGAGCTTGCAGGAATACCTGTAACCCACAGAAAGGTGGCATCTACTCTCACTGTGGTCACGGGCCACGAGGAGCCCGGAAAGGACAGCCCTCTGGACTGGTCGGCTCTGGCGAAGCTTGGGGGGACTCTGGTTGTCCTGATGGGAATCTCCAGGCTCGAAGAGAACATATCCCAGCTGCTGGAAGGAGGAAAGTCGCCTGAGACTCCTGCAGCCATAGTCGAGAAGGGCGGCTGGGAGGGACAGCGTCTGATAACTGGAACTCTCGCAGATATCGCCTCCAAGGCCAGGTTCTCGAATGTCACGCCGCCTGCGATCCTGGTTGTGGGCGAGGTCGTTGCCCTCTCCAGGCATCTGGCCAGGAAGAAGATCGCAATCTTGAGGCCTGGAAATCAGGCAGACGAGTCTGCTGACCTGGCAAAAGACTACGGCTTTATCCCGATATGCGCTCCTGCTATATCCCTGGCAAGAAGACCTCTGCCAGAAGACATACTTGATCGGATTTCAGGCTCCGACTGCGTTGTCTTCACGAGCGCAAACGGCGTTAAGATGGCCCTGGAAGACGAATCTCTTCTAAGAGCAGTTAAGTCCAAGACAGTGGCGTCCATCGGCCCCAAGACAAGAGAGGCCCTGGAATATTACGGGATAAAATCGATCGTGCCAGACGAGTACAGCTCTGCGGGCCTTGAGAGGCTCCTGGCAGGAAAGTTCAGGCGAGTCATCCTTCTCAGGTCAGCTCAGGGAAGCCGCGACCTCACAAGGGGCCTGGAAGCCTCTGGCGTGGTCCTGGACGATGTCCACCTCTACGGCGTCGAGGCCTCTGGGGATGAGAGGCTGGACGCTCTCATCAGGTCGGCTTATGACGTGGACATATTCGCATTCACAAGCTCTTCTACAGCCAGGTGCCTGGTTGAGAGGGCAAAGGAGCTGGGCCTGGAGATGGAGCTGAGAGAGGCCCTGGCGAGGGCAACTACAGCTGTGATGGGCCAGCCAACGGCCGCAGAGCTCAAAAGGCTTGGGATACATGTGGACCTCGTGCCCGATGAGTTCACATTCGAGTCGATGCTCCAGGCACTAAGGAGACTCTGATGATAATATTCTCAAAAGCCCTTGCAGATCAAGCAACAGTTTGGGAGGCTCTGAGAGCCTCAGATGTATGCGAGAACCTTCCTCCGGATCTCGTCAGGTTCTCAGGCCAGTCAAAGCCAGTTGTGATGTGGAACCTGACCAGAAGATGCAACCTGGCGTGTCAGCACTGCTACATGGACGCAAAGGCCTCTGGAAGAGATGAGCTCTCTCTCGAAGAGGGCATCAGGCTCATAGACGAGCTTGCAGACCTCAAGGTCCCTGTCCTGATCTTCACAGGAGGCGAGCCCCTCATGAGCAGCAACTTCTATGCATATGCTTTCCACGCTCGCGAGGTGGGCTTGAGGACCGTAATCTCCACAAACGGCACGCTCATAACTCCAGAGGTTGCACGGCTTTTATCTGAGGCCAGGATCAGGTACGTTGGAGTTAGCCTTGACTCAGCCAGGCCTGGAGCCCACGACAGCTTCAGGGGCGTCGAGGGCGCGCATTCAATGGCCCTGCAGGGCCTGAAAAACGCCAGGGATTCAGGACTTAAAACTGGACTGAGGGTCACTTTGACCAGGGATAACTGGCAAGAGGTGCCTGCGCTTCTGGATCTGGCCTTGAAAGAGAAGATTCCACGGTTCTGTCTCTATCACCTCGTGCCAACAGGAAGAGGCGCTGAAATTGCTGACAGGGATGTGACTCCTGAGCAGCGCAGAATGGTGATCAAGCTCTTGGCCGAGGCAGCAGTGGAGCTGAAAGACAAAGAGATTGAGATACTGACCACTGACTCTCCAATGGATGGCGCATACCTGCTTGAGCTTCTAAAGGGCGACCCAAGGAGGGACTACGTCAGAAAGCTCCTGCAAAATGCGGGAGGCTGCTCGACTGGCGTCAAGGTGGCCAACATCAACCACAGAGGAGACGTCCACCCATGCCACTTCATGCCCCAGGTAGTTGTGGGAAACGTAAGGGAGAGGAGCTTCAAGGATATCTGGATTGATAATCCCTCGACTGAGCTTCTGGCTCTCAGAGGAATTAAGGATAAACTTAAAGGAGCCTGCGGTGAGTGTGAGTACCTGGACCTCTGCGGTGGGTGCAGGCAGAAGGCTTACTATTACAGGGGCGACGTACTTGCAGAGGACCCGACGTGCGTGGTAAAGGTTAAGTAAGCCTTTTGTCCGCAAAAACTTTTTAATTTAATCTTCATAAAAGATGCGCATCGTCTGCTTATTGATCTATTGATATAATTTTTCTGTGTCGCCTAGCATCTTCTGACGATAAACTATACATACACAGAATATCTATGAATGACCTGAGGGATTGTGATATGATAGCTAAAAACACTATCAGATCAATATGGATAATGCTGTTTGTCTCGCTGATTCTGGCTTTATTCCCCTGTGTTGAAGCTCAGCAGGGAAATCCTGGGATTTGTCCAAACTATTATGGTCCGTTTGAGCCAGATCCCTCGTACAATGAGAGCTGCCAGAACCTGATGCCAGCTGGAACCTTCAATCTTCAATGGGCACATGGGCCTGAGGAGTGCTGGGATTGGCAGTACTGGGGTCAGGTGGAGATGAAGGCAAATGCGAAGTATGTGCTAATCTACAGTCCGACAGGAGAAATAACGATCGATGAATCCACGGACTTCAGCTTAGATGGATACACGAGGATCTGCTGTGTAAATGAAGGTCCAGATGCGATCGTCTTCTGCCTTGAGCCGGCTCAGGCTGAACCATCAGGGGAAGGCGGACCTGGGCAGCAGGGCAGACCAGAGCAGGGCGGACCTCAGGGCGGGCCGGGGAGTGGGCCAGAGCAAGGTGGTCAGTAGATCCGTCAAGTCTCCATCCCAATTCGCTCAGGCAAGGCTATGCAGTCTGGAGCATCGCCTGATCAGCTGCGTTATAAGCTAAAAATAAAGCGCGATGGCTGGCGGACCGGCATGTCCGCCCACCTATCTTTGTCGGGGCTCGTGGATTTAAGTTCCAGGCAGGCCTGTGCCAGCATCGACCTTTAATGCTGTCCGGCTACAATCTCAAATAGCTCAGGAGGCGTCAGATCTGATCGGTCTAGAGATAAATGGCACGAGGCTTGAAGATATCGAGCTTATTATATTTGATAAGGATGGCACTCTCTTCGAGCTGTACCCCTTCTTCAGCAGAGTGGCAATGGTGCGCGGCTTGAACATATGCAGTGGCCTTGGAGCTGATGAATCTTTAGCCCAGTGGATAGCTCTCAAGATGGGCGTTGACATAAGGCTCAAGAGAGTTAATGGGCCTATAGGCATCTACAGCCGCGAATATATTCAGGATCTTTTATGTAGTGAGCTTAAGGATATTGGGTATTCAGCAGAAAAGGAGATCATCATCTCAGCGTTTAGAAAAACTGACGAATATTTCAATGACGAATCTGTGTTAAAAAGCTCTCTCGTGCCAGTCAAAGGCCTATTTGACTTCTTGAAGTGCATGGAAGGCAGATGCAAAGGAGCTGTTTTTTCATATGATCTGACAGACAGGCTTGAGCTAATCTCGCGGGCATTTGGGATGAGCAAAAACTTGGATATGTTCCTGGGGGGAGATAGGATACTTCGCCCAAAGCCGGACCCCTGGGGCGCCTTAAAAATAATGTCGGATCTACATATCTCTCCAGAAAATACTGCTCTCATAGGAGACTCTGTCTTCGATATGGAGTGCGCAAGGAGAGCTAAATGCAGATATGTCATCACAATGCTGTCGGATATATCCGGTCCAGGGCTGCTGAGGGGCGATTCCGGGATATCAGCGCCTGTGCCAGACGCCGCTGTGAGGGATTTTACAGAAATAAATGTTGATTAGGCCCTCATCTTTCCAAAAAACCTTCCAGCTATGCCCATTGTGAGGACTGCAAAGAGCGTTATTACTGTAAAGCTGAGAGCGATGGGAACTGTGGAGCTGCCAAGCAGGCACCACCTGAGGGCTTCTACTCCGTATGTGAGCGGGTTTGCATATACGAGGCCCTTTAGCCAGACGGGCAGGTTAGAGATTGGGAAGAACGCTCCGCTCAAGAGAACTAGCGGCATCGTCAGGAAGCCCATGATCATCTGAAATCCCTCATGGCTGTCAATTTTGGAGGCGAGCGAGATGCCTATCCCAATGAATCCAATCCCTGTTACGAACATGACAAGGATGCTTGCAAGCACGCCCGGCAATGAGACGTATTTCACGCCTATGAGCCCAGCAAATATCAGTATCGCTATCCCCTGGATTATGGCTATTGTGATTCCGCCCATTGCCTTTCCCAGCGCCAGGAAGAACCGTCCGACAGGCGCGATCAGGATCTCTTTTAAGGTGCCAAGCTCCCTCTCCATTATTATAGAGCCGCTGCTAAACAATGATGCGAAGAGGACTGACATGCCTATGAAGCCGGGAGCGAAAAAGCCGATGTCGACACTGCCTCCTCCTCTGAACTGGAATCCTGAGCTGAGACCTGGTCCCAGGAAGACCAGGAAGGTGAGAGGCGTTGTGAGGGCACCGATGATGCGCGATTTTGAGCGCCAGAACCTCATCATCTCCCCAAGCCAGATGGTATGGACAGCCTTGATCGACTTTTTAACTGTCGACATCATCCTCTCCTTGAGCGAATCCTGTAGCTCATGTTCTCCATTTCGCTTGTTTCCTTATCCCTTATCGCACGGCCTGTGTGATGCAGAAAAACGTCATCTAAAGTGGGCCTGTGCAGGCTCACCGACAGGACCTGGATGCCTGCATTCGAGGCAAGGTTTAAGACATATGGGATCTGGCGCTCGCCGTCTCTCACTGCAATGAAGATCTCATCGTTTTTCCTCGATATGATCTTTCCAAGCCCGTTGTTCTCGTAAATGGCGCATAATTTTTCTGTATCATCTGGTGCTTCGAGGGATATCACGTCTCCTCCAAGCTCTCTTTTTAAAGCCTCTGGAGCATCAAGCGCCACTATCTCGCCGTGATCGATGATGGCGATTCTGTTGCACAGGTGATCTGCTTCCTCCATGTAATGCGTTGTGAGGACAACAGTCATGCCCTCTTCCTCTGTCAGCACCTTAATGTAATCCCAGATATGGGAGCGCGTCTGAGGGTCGAGGCCAAGAGTTGGCTCGTCCAGGAACAGTACATGGGGCTTATGCATGAATCCGCGCGCAATCTCCAGGCGCCTCATCATCCCGCCTGAGTACGTCTTGACTGTGGAGTTTGCCCTGTCAGAAAGCTCAACCAAGGAGAGAACCTCTTCAATCCTCTTTTTTCTGAGATTGCCGTCGAGGTCATACAGCCTGCCGTGAAGGTCTAAGTTCTCCCTTCCTGTGAGCCGATCGTCAAGAGTGATCTCCTGGAAGACCACTCCAATGCTCTGTCTCACAAGGGACGCCTCTTTGACCACGTCAAAGCCCCACACTCTGGCGCTTCCGCTTGTGGGCTCTGTCATGGTGGAGAGCATGTTTATGAGAGTCGTCTTGCCTGCACCATTTGGGCCCAGGAGGCCGAAGAGCTCTCCTTCTTCGATAGAGAGGTCCACCTCGTTTACAGCATTAACTCCGTCGAAGCTCTTGGTTATGCCTTTCGTTTCTATGGCATATTGCATACTGGATCTGCCTCTTTGGTCCTCTCTTTTGTCTTTGCCTCTTTGGTCCTCTCTTTGCCAAAGCCATCAGTTGCCTTTGCTTTGTCAGTCCTCGCATCAGTCCTTCTGTAAGACCAGCACATACCGCTGAGGGATGAACTGTCTGGAGTCGACCAGGTGGAATCCGTAATGCTTCAGCTGAGATATTGCAAGCTCCTTTGCTATGCCTGAGCCGAAATATGCCACAACTGATGGCGGAGTTATGGCATTGTCCACAATCACGAGCCGTCCTCCCTTTTTGAGGGCTCTCTTCAGGCTGGCGATGAACTCGTCTTTGACGAACTCAATTGAAGCTATGTAGACTGCGTGGTACATTGAGCACATGAAGACTGTATCCACGCTTTCTGGCGGAAGGCATACATCGTTTAGCTTAGCCTCGATGGTCTCGATATTCAGCCCGAACTTCTCCTTGGTCTTCACAACGTAATCTAGGGCTTCTCTGTTGACCTCTGTGGAGTAGACCTTGCCGTTTTTGCCCACGAGCTCTGCAAACTTGAAAGAGAAAAATCCAAAGCCGCAGCCGATATCCGCTACTGCATCTCCCTCTTCGATATTTATATAATCGAGCATCTCTCCGGTCTTCTCCCAGCTCTCTCTGTTGGGGTTGTTGAACGAGATGAACTCGTTCCAGTCGTTGAGCTGATCGAAGCTCACCTCGTTTCCTGAGTACTCGTAGACGACGTCGTGGATTCTCTTTGTGGCAAATTCGTCATCTTCCTTGGGCATCTCTGGATCTGCCTTGGCGAGGTCGTACTTTATCCTGACGTACTTTTTGAGCAATGAAAAGTCGTCGTCGGCCAGATAATGGAAGAATTCTGCGTCGAATCTGTCGCTCAGCATCTCTGTTTGCTCTTCTTCTGATGCCATGAGGTACCTGCAAAACCATATGAAGACTGTGTACTCGTCTCCAATTCTCTCCCTTGGGATCAGATCTTCATAGGCGTTAAACGCCGCTTCAATAGCCGACTTGTCTTTGCTTTCAAGAGCAGCATAGAAGAGCCTGGCAGCTTTCTTGCCGAGCAGCGTGTAGCCCTGTGATGAGGTTCCGATCATGCGGTATCGGACCAGCGAGGATGGAGAGGTGACCCTGATGGCGTTCTTGGACTCCTCATCTACAAACATCGCAGGCATCGATTCCACGTCCTCTTCTGTCTTTTGAGGCCTGTCGGAGAGCCTGAACTCGAGGATATAGCGCTGGGCTGTGAACTGGTATTGATCTATGAGGTCGAGGCCGTAGTGCCACAGCTGGCTGATGATCAGGTCGCGGGAGATGTACGGCCCGTGGTAAGGCAGCTCTTTGCTCTCCACAAGGTCGTTGTCAACGATGACGAGGCGCCCGTCTTTCTTCAAATACTTCTTGATGTTCTCAACAAACAGGTCTCTCTCGCCGTCTGTGAGGGCAGCGTAGAGGATGTGGTATAATGAGCACATGAAGACCACGTCGACCTTGGGAGATCCCTTTATCCCCAGCCCCTCAGGCTGGTACTCGAAGATCTCGACGTTTCCTATATGGTGTTTATCGATGTAATCTTTGACGTAGCTGATGTGCCTGTCGTTCGTCTCTACAGCGTATACGTGCCCGCTCTCGCCAACTATATCTGCAAACTTGAATGTGAAATATCCAGGGCCGCTTCCGAAATCTATGACCTCGTAGCCCTTATCCAAGCCCAGGCGGTAGATGTTCTCAGAGATCTTGTCCCAGCGGTTGCGATCTGGGTTGTTGAAGAGAATGAAGTCTTCAAGGAAGCGCAGCTTGGTCTTTGCCTCAGGATCGTCCTTCTCGTTCTCGATAAAATGGTATTTCCTCTTGAGATACTCCCTCAGGTTAGCGTAGTCGTCCTTTGCCAGCGTCTCAAACCAGCTTGCAACCAATGGGTATGAGAGGAAGCGCGCCTTTTCTTCCTCTGGGGCCAGAAGCAGGTTACAGATCCACTGAAGTGCTGTGTATTCCCCTCCGAAGTTCTCATTGGGGATTATTGCGTCGTAAATATCTATGGCCTTTTTGAGAGAGTCCTCGCTGCCTGTGTCCAGGTAATTGAGCATTTCTCCTGCAGCTTCCTTGCCGCCCTCTGTGATGTCGAAGGAGTCAAGGCTTCCGATGTGGATGAGCGAGGCTTTGGAGCGGATATTCAGGATAGTGGCAGAGTCCGGGTCAGCGCCCTCTGCTGATAATGGCGAATTTAGCTTTTTGGCTTTTATGTCCATCATGATCTTCCCACCTGGTGTCAAGAGCAATCTTTCAGCGTTCCCTGTTTAAGCTCATCTGCCCAGAGCTGAATCCTGGGGTTCACCTTGAGGCCAGCTTCTCTGGCAGAATTGATCGCGTGGTTGATAGTCACTATGAAGCGGTCTTTTGCGTAGATCTTGTAGTGCTCTCTGTATGACTGCGGAGTAAAGTTGACTGTCATCACATTGGCTCCGGCATTAAGTCCCATCATCTGGCCTCCTGGATGGATGTACTCAAGTGCGCTGACCGCTGGAATCAGCACATCCTTCAAGCCAATGCGCAGTATCGCCATAGTATTGAGTGTGAGGTTGATGTCCCCGAAGGGCTGGCCCTGAAGCGGGGTGCCCTGGTTGGGAATAAAGGGCGCTGCGCTGACGAAGTCAGGCTTAAAGTCGAAGGCCAGCCGAATATCCGATACAAGGCTCTCTACAGACTGATGGGGAAGCCCGATGATGTTTCCAGTTCCTATCTTCATGCCGGCGTCTCTAATCCTTCTCATGCACTCGATTCTGTTGTCAAGCGGCCCATGAGCCACGCGTTCATATCCTGCAGGGTCTGAGGTCTCGTATTTCAAGATGAACGATCTGGCTCCGAGTCTCGCAAACCTTTCGTAGGTTTTCGCGCTTCTCTCTCCGACGTTTAAAAGCACTTCTGCGCCTAGATCGCCAGAGATGGCAGGTATGACCTCTTCGAGCACTGGATCGCAGCGCGGGTCCTGGCCTGCCTGCAAAAATATCGTCGTTATGCCGATATCTGAGATGCCCCTCGCAATTTCTATAATCGTCTCTACATCGAGCCTGAACCGCTTCAGAGAGCTGTTGCCGCGCCTCATTGCACAGTAATCGCAGCCCTTCTGGCAGAAATTGGAGATCTCAATTACCCCGCGAAGCTTGATCTCGTCGCCCAGGTATCGATGTCTTATGGCCCTTGCCTGTATGAACAGTTCCTGCTGCAGATCTCCTGTAGATGTTAATAAGCTGAGTATCTGCTGATCGCTCATTTCAGAGGCCAATGAACTTAATAGCTGTTGCTCACTCATAGTTGAATCCTCAGATCTACAACTGTCTTGGACATCTTTTGGAGCTGATTGTTCGGTTAAATGCAAATTTTAGGCTCAGCAGATACCTTTATGCTCCCTAATGCATCCTCAGCGGCGTTATCTGCGTAAGGGTATAATGGTCCCTTTGCATATGCATCTCTTGGGAATGGCATGAACTCATTTGAGTTGAACTGCTCTACCACTTCGTCAGCAACAAATGCGCCCAGCTCAGTGAGGCTGATTATCTCTTCGTTCTCTTTGATCAAGCCGAACTTTTTGAGCCTCTCAACCTTTCTTCGGAAGATGTCGTCGAAGGAGATGCCTGTTACATCTTTAAAATGTGCCTTCTTGATCTCGCTGTTTTTAAGCGGAAGCACAGTTGCCCAGCGCACCTGAGACTCAGGGCTCCTGACAATGCCCCGGTTGATGGGCAGCTTTCCCTGCTCAATGAGTGCATAGTACTCGTCGAAATACTGAGTATTCAGCGCAAACCTATCCCTAAGGCTGCTGAACGCCGTTAGCCCCAGGCCGATTTGATCGTAGAGCATGCAGCACTGGTTATATGCGTAGTGGGAGAAGTGTTCTCTTTTCTTTGAATAAACGCGGCGTAGATTCTCCTTAAAACCGTGTTCGCCAAGGATATCTATGGCCATCTGTTTCATCATCATGGTCTCCTCGAATGAGGGGATGTTCGTGGGGTCTTTCTCTCGAAGCTTGATGATGTTTCCCTGAAGGTCTCCATATGCCAGAACCTTCAGGCGGTACAGCTGTATCTCGTCTACAGGCAATGTGACTGCCTTCTCCATGACCTCTATCCAGTTCTCCATGGTCTGGCCCGGATGGCCGAAGATAAACTCAATGTTTAGCTGATATCCAAGCTTTTTGGCGTTTTCAACCGACTCGATCGCTGTGCTTGCGTCATGAGGCCTGTTCATTATCTTCAGGATGCTGTCGTTGAGCGATTGTACGCCTATCGTGAGGCGGTCTACGCCGTAATCCCTCATAATTTTCAGCCGCTCAAGGCCTGACTCTCCAACAAGGGTGCCTGGGTCTACATCGTAGTTGAACTGGTTGCAGCTTGTCAAATCAACTCTTTTACAGAAAAACTGGAGGAATCTTTTCAGTTGTTCTGGGGCAAGGAAGGTGGGCGTGCCGCCGCCGATGAGTATGGATCTGGCCTTGATTTTGTCAATGCAGAGACGGTCCATATAGATGTCCATTTCCCTTTCCAGGGCATCTAGGTAGCGGTTTTTCTCTTCTGTCTGATCTCCTAGCTTGCCGGGATAATGGCAAAATGTGCAGCGCCTCTCGCAGAAGGGAATGTGCACATATACGTCTAGAAGCCCATCGGGAGGCATTGTGTAGCCGGCAAAGAGCTCATCTTCTGTTGTTGGAGGATACTGCGTTATGGGTGGGTAATGAACGGACGGAACGAAATCTCCATCATGACAGATAAGGCCTAATGCTTGTAGTCGCTTGATTTCATCTACGCGTTGCCTGGCTTTCGCCAGGAACCGTCCATACTTATCAGAATTCCTCATGATCATTACTAAATGCCATATGGACGATATATATACCTTTTGGTAACAAATCGATGTCTCCTGGAACTATAATTAGCAGAATATCTAACTAATTATGCCTTGATTATTTGTCAGCATGATGAACAAAGTGATTGAAGGCCGATCTGGCTAAGGGCCATACCAAACCTTGCATTTGCTTATATATCGCCTGGGATTATTTGCGTATAAATTGCTTGGATTATTCAGACCTCAGTGCTTCAATTGGGTCGAGCAGTGCAGCCTTATTTGCTGGATAGACGCCTGCTAATGTTGTCGTCAGCACTCCGAAGAGCAGGCCAATGGTTATGGACATTGATGTTATCGCTGACGGCAGTCCTGCCAGCGACCCTATGGCCAGCGAGATGGCGACTCCTGCAACTATGCCTACGATGCTGCTCGCTACCCCAAGGACGCCTGCCTCCAGGAGGTACTGAACTCTGATATCTCTCGTTGTGGCGCCCAGGGCTTTCATGACGCCAATCTCCTTTATGCGCTCGTTGACTGTGAGCATCATGACATTTGCAATCCCTATACCTCCTACGATCAGGGATATGGCGCCTATACCTGCAAGAGCATACTGTATCATGGTAAGAACGCTCAGCAGCGATGAGAGCATGTCTTTAAGAGCTATCGCATCATATGCCTCGTCCTTATGGTATCTCTTGAGGTCTCTCTCGATCCTCTCAACCACGTCGTTGGTCTGGGAGGCGTCCTCCACAGTCACCTTAAATGTGTCGAAATAGTAGTTATCCCTGGCTAGAAACTCCTCCATGGCCTTGTGGGTTATGTACATCTGGGTGTTGGGACTGCTGTCTGGGCCTCCAAAGGACGACTGCTGCTGCTCTTCTAAGACGCCTACAACCTTGAAGTCCATGTAGCCGTCAAGGCTGTAAAGCCTGATTCTGTTTCCTGGGATCACCTTCATCCTGAAGAGGCCATCTGAAACGCCGCTTCCAATGACGATTGATCTGTAATCAGAGCTCGTCAGGAACCGTCCCAGTTCCACCTTTGCCTTGACGTCATCTTCCTTCTTGGGATCTATCCCCATGACGACTGCTGTTGAGTTTTTGTCGCGAAACGACACTATTACATTTGCCGATGTCTCCGGCGCCACGTTCTTGACGCCAACTACGTTTTCCAGGATCTTGGTGTCCTTTTCTGTGAACTTGGCAGGCTCCTCTGCTATCCTGTTTATCTGGCCTCCGCCACCTCCGAAGTTGAATGTTCCCGGTATTACGCGTATCACATCTATGTCGAAGACGCTGAACTGAGAAGACACGCCTGAGTACAGGCCCTGTCCAACTGAGAGCATCACCACAATGGCCATGACCCCTATGATTATTCCCAGGCTTGACATGAGTGTCTTGAATCTATCAGCTTCAAAGCCTACAGAGATGTACTCCAGCATATCTCGCAGCTTCATTTAATCCTCCTCCTGTCTAAGCAGATTTGCGGTCGTTCTCTCTTGGGCTGCTTCGGGTCCTCTTTTTCCTGTACACGTAGAACCCCAAAGCCAGCAGGATTATGAGCGCGGCGCCTGCAGGCAACAGACTGCTCTTCTGCTCTGAGTCGTCTACAGGAGGAGCATAACTGACTGTGTACGGCCCTGACTTGTGCCAGTTCTCTCCGTTCTTGAACTCAGAGTTGAATGTCAGGTTTGCCGGGCCCTCAATGGTGCTGCCAGGAGCTTTGGAGCTCAACTTGAAGCTTATTGTGAAGACCTCATCCGGATTCATCGTGCCTATGTAGTACCTGTCTGGCGAGAAGATTATGCCTGGAGCAGAAGGGATAATGATCATAGCGTTGAGGGTGTTCTCCCTTGGATTGGCCACGTTTAGGCTGATGCCAGACGCTGTTGAAACATCTGCCTGGGCAATGCTCACCGTTGCAGGGTCCACCTTAACTGGTATCTGACGGCTGATGGTAGCGATCTCTTGGCCGCCCACAACCGTGAAATCTATCAAGTAGGTTCCGCTTGATATGTTCTCTTTGGCCTTTATCTTGTAATAGATCGTGATCCTGTCCTTTGGTCCGATCATTCCCAGATCGCTGTAATCCGGAGTGATTACCTCTATCTCATCTGACCCTTTGAGCGTGGTTCTCTCAATTGGCGTCGATGTTTTTTGCGTGCCTGGCGCTGAGTTGCCTGCGCTGCCTGTGCCTCCGGCAGGTCCGCTAGCTATAGCGCCGTTCTGTGCAGCGCTGGTTTGTGCAGCGTTGGTTTGTGCAGCGCTGCTTTGGAGATCTATGGTTATGATCGCCTCGTCGCCAGGCATGAGCACTGATGGGCTGATGGTAGCTTGAATGTATACTGGCGTATGGTACTCTAAAGCTGCCCCTGATCCGATGATGAGGAAGAGCAGTGCTGGAATGGAAAGGGATCCCCTCAATGTGCGTCCTCCGTGGTTCTTTTATCTTCGAGCATAGTGACCCGCTGAAGTCTGCTGTTGGCTTTAGATTATGGATAACTATGATAATCGTTTGGGCCTCACCGTTCAATCCTTATTCCAGGATAAATACCTTCTACCTGTGAGCCATTTGTGAAGTTTGCCTGGGTGCTAATTATAGTTTGGACATGCGAAGCATGCTGTTGCAAACGAATTGGCTTCAGGCAGGGCATCTCAAAGCTTCCAGATAACTCTCCAAAAGATATAAGCGTGTTGAATGCATAAATGTGGTTGATAGCTCTGCGGTCTCACATTTGAGCACGAAGATCTGTGCTGTCTGACGATCACGGCAGCTTAATGAAAAAATCGTTTTGGGGGCTTTAAGTCTGGCTGCAAACCAGGGCGAGGTAATCTCTGTTCGGGGCAGCGTGATTGATGCCAGGTTCGAAGATCAGCTTCCAGAGATCCACAGCGTTCTTTCTTCTGGGGAAGGGCGGGTCCTGGTAGAGGTTATGAGCCACCTCAGCCCGGACGCTCTTCGAGGTATCGCCCTCGTCCCGGCTCACGGACTTGCCAGAGGCTCTGAGATTGAGGACACCGGCAGGCCCATAACTGTGCCAGTTGGAAGAGAGATCTTGGGCAGAGCCTTCAACGTCTTTGGCGTTCCCATCGACCATGCGGGAGATATAGAGTCTGGAGAGTTCAAGTCGATATATCAGAAGACTGTGCCCCTGGCAGAGCAGGTCGCCACAGCCGAGATCTTCGAGACTGGAATTAAGGCCATAGATGTTCTGGCGCCCCTGGAGCGCGGAGGCAAGGCTGGGCTCTTTGGGGGCGCGGGCGTGGGAAAGACAGTCCTCATAATGGAGCTCATCCACAATATGGCCGGGAGATACGAGGGAGTCAGCATCTTCTGCGGCATAGGAGAGCGCTGCCGCGAGGGCGAAGAGCTCTACAGGGAGATAAAGGATGCAGGGGTCCTCAAAAACTCAGTCCTGGTCTTCGGCCAGATGAACGAGCCTCCAGGAGCCAGGTTTCGGGTTGGGCACACAGCTCTCACGATGGCTGAGCACTTCAGGGATTCTCAAGGGCAAGACGTTCTCCTCCTGATAGACAACATCTTCAGGTTTGTCCAGGCTGGATCCGAGGTCTCAGGCCTCATGGGCCAGCTGCCTTCGAGGGTCGGTTACCAGCCAACTCTCGGCACAGAGCTTGCAGAGCTTGAGGAGAGGATCTGCAGCACAAGGTCCGGGACGATCACCTCAGTCCAGGCTGTGTACGTGCCGGCTGACGACTTCACAGATCCTGCAGTTGTCCACACTTTTGGCCACCTGTCCTCTTCAGTTGTCCTCTCAAGGAAGATGGCAAGCCAGGGACTTTACCCATCTATTGATCCTCTCCAGTCCAGGTCGAAGATGCTCAGCACAAGCGTGGCTGGCGAGAGGCATTACAGCATAGCTCAGATGGTCAGGAGGACTCTGGCAGAGTACGAGGGCCTGAAGGACATAATTGCGATGCTTGGGATTGAGGAGCTCTCTGAGGAGGACAGGAAGGTGGTGAACAGGGCTCGAAGGCTTGAGAGATTCCTGACTCAGCCATTTTTCGTGACTGAGAAGTTCACAGGCCACGCTGGAAAGATGGTCAAGCTCGATGACGCTCTCGACGGGTGCGAGGCCATACTCAGAGACGAGTTCTCGGATTATCCAGAGAGCGCCCTCTACATGATAGGGAGCATCTCCGAGGCCAAGAGATGAAGCTGAAGGTCTTTCTTCCAACGGAGGTCTTGGTTGACGAGGAGGTCTCCAAGGTCACAGCCGAGGCAGAGGACGGCTCGTTCTCTCTCCTTCCAAGGCACGTGGACTTCGTGGCAGCCCTTGTTCCAGGAATTTTATATTTTTATTCAGGCCAGGGAGAAGAGTTCCTGGCACTTGACGGCGGAATCCTCGTCAAGTGCTCAGGCGATGTGATGGTCTCTACGAGAAAGGCAGTGAAGGGCGAGAACCTCGGAGAGCTGAGGCAGGTGGTGGAAAGAGAGTTCAGGACGCTAGACGATAGGGAGAAAAAGACGCGCTCAGTTCTTGCAAAGCTCGAGGCCGACTTCGCCAGGCGATTCATAGACTTGAGGGGAAGGGGTTGACTCGTGGACAGCACAGCTGAGCCCGCGGAGCCTGAACGTCCAGGCGAGAGACTGGCAGAGGAGGTTGGCCTGAAAGAGGATCGCAAGATCAGGGCCAGGCAGAGCAGGCACAGAGGCGTATGGTTTGGCCTTGGAACTATGGGCATGATCGGATGGTCTATTGCCGTTCCAACGTTGATCGGCGTGGTGTTTGGGGTCTGGCTCGACTCAAGGCATCCTGGGCAGATCTCCTGGACGCTCGTGTTTCTCTCTGCGGGGCTTGTGGTTGGATGTGCGAATGCCTGGAGATGGGTCAGGTCAGAGCAGAAGGGGATCTCTGGAGGAGATGTAGATGAGTGACCTTTTGGCCTTAGCCTCGAGCCTGGCGCTCGGCCTGGCATTGGGCATCGTCTACTTTGGAGGCCTTTGGCTGACTCTCAGGATTTTGTTTTCCCAGAGTTCATCGCATGGTCTTCCTGCGATAGTCATGCTGTCCAGCTTTACAGTGAGGTCTTGTGTCTGCTTATTCGGCTTCTATCTGATTGCCCCTGGCGGCCTTGACTTCCTGGCATCATGCCTGGCAGGCTTCGTGATAGTCAAGGCTGCTGCGGTACATTGGTGGAGGCCGCACGCATCTCCGGATGCAGATATGCACGGCACAGGGAGGCAGATCTGAAGATGGTTGAGATCACACCAGACGAGGTATTTGTGTTCAAATGGGGATCTGTCTCCATAAATGAGACAATCGCCTTCACATGGGCTGTGATGGCGCTGCTCGTTGTCCTCTCCTGGGCTTCGACTCGAAGGCTGTCAGCAGAGCCGCCAATATCCAGATACCAGAACCTGCTGGAGACTCTTGTGGGCTACATGAGAGATCAGATAAGAGAGATCTCTCAGTCTGACTCAGGCAGGTACCTGCCGTTTGTGGGCACGCTCTTCTTGTTCGTCTCTGTCTCGAACTTGCTAGACATTGTGCCAGGCTACCGCACGCCCACAGCCTCACTGTCCACAACTGTGGCTCTGGCCATCTGCGTCTTCTTTGCAGTGCCCATCTATGGAGTTGCGCATGAGGGAGCAGTCGGCTACCTGAGGCACTATGCACAGCCTACTCCACTCATGATTCCCTTCAACATAATAGGAGAGGTCTCCCGCACCCTTGCAATGGCTGTGAGGCTCTTTGGAAATATGATGAGCGAGGCCATGCTTTTGGCCATACTGCTCACAATTGCGCCTCTATTCCTGCCTGTGCTTCTGGAGCTTCTAGGTCTCCTCATAGGCCAGGTCCAGGCCTACATCTTCGCAGTTCTGGCAACTGTGTACATAGCTTCTGCCAGCTCGAACCTGGAGAGTGCAGATGGAAAACCCAGAGGAGGTGTCTGATCACGGTAACTGTAGACGTGACGAGCGTAAACGCAATAGGCATGGCCTCGATAATTGCAGCGGGTGCCACAATGGCCATAGGCTCAATTGGCCCTGCAATAGGTGAGGGCTGGGCTCTATCGAGGGCACTTGCAGCCATTGCTCAGCAGCCAGATGAGGCAAACACGATTACTCGAACCCTGTTCGTGGGCCTGGCGATGGTGGAGTCGATCGCCATTTACTGCTTTGTGATCTCGATCATACTGATATTCGCAAACCCCCTATGGAACTATGTGGCAAAGTAGGTGGAGCAGTGCCGCTTATCGACTATTTCACCACATTTGCGCAGATCGCAAACTTCCTGGTGCTGATCGTTCTCTTAAAGCACTTCCTCTACGGGCCTGTTGTCAGGTCTATGGACGAGAGAGAGAAGAGGCTCCTGTCCAGGTCAAATGAGGCTGAGCAGAAGAAGAAGGAGGCACAAGATGAGGCGCAGTCTTACCAGAAGATGAAGCAGGAGCTTTTGGACAGGCAGATCCAGGAGAAGGCCCTGGTCGAGGAGAAGGCCAGGGCACTGCGCTCTAATCTGGAGGAGAAGGCCAGGGCTGAGGTTGAGGCCGAGAAGTCGGAGTGGCTGAAGTCCATTGAGCGCCAGAAGTCTGACCTTATCGAAAAGATAAGCCGAAGCGCTGGAGAAAGTGCCCAATCAATTGCCAGGCGCGCCCTGAAGGACCTGGCGGATGCAAATCTCGAAGAAGAGATGATCGAGACCTTCCTCAGGCGCCTGAATGGCCAGCATGGCCTGTCTGACGCCGAAAAAAATGCACTGTATGAGTTCTCCAGAGATTCTGGTGGAAAAATTACAGTGAGAAGCTCTTTTGAGATCTCCAGTCAGATGCGGCAGAGAATAGAAGATGCTGTTTTAAACCTGGCTGGTGGCAGAGCAGCTGTCGAGTTTGAGGTAGATAGGGGCCTGATCTCTGGAATTGAGCTTTCTGCAAAGAGCATCAGGATCTCCTGGAGCATTGAAGCGTACCTCGACGACCTGAAGAAGGACCTTTTGAATGCCCTGGATGAGAAAATTTCTCCATAAAGATGAGCTAAATGGGGGCGCATTGAACTTGGGCAGGGGCGAAGTTGCAGAGGCGACTTCCGGGGAATCGAAGAAGGGCAGGGAAGATGCGTTTTTCGTAGCTTTAGATGGTGCACTCAACGCCGTCGCACGCTCTCTTGAAGCCCGCAGGCCTGAGCTGAGCGTAGAGGAGTTCGGAGTGATAACCTACGTGGGAGAGGGCATCTCCAAGATCAGGGGGCTGCCCCACGTCCAGTCAGACGAGCTCATAATCTTTCCTGGCGGCAGTCTGGGAATTGCCTTCAACCTAGACCCAGAGGAGGTCTCTGCTGTGATGCTCGATTCAGGGCCTGGGATCAAGGCAGGCCAGGAGGTCAGGAGGACTGGCAGGGTCATGGACGTTCCTGTGGGTGAAGAGCTTTTGGGAAGAGTCGTGGACCCTATGGGCAGGCCTCTGGACGACGCAGGCCCTGTGCGGGCATCAAAAAGGCTGCCAATAGAGCGCGAGGCTCCTCAGATCATGGACCGCGCTCCTGTGAATGTCCCTCTCCAGACAGGCATCCTCGTGGTGGACTCCATGATCCCAATAGGCCGCGGCCAGAGAGAGCTGATACTCGGCGACCGCCAGATCGGAAAGACTGCAATTGCGGTCGACGCCATGATCAATCAGAGGGATAAAGGGGCCATGTGCATCTACTGCGCCATAGGCCAGCAGAGGTCTGCCGTGGCCAGGGTCATCGCCGACCTGAAGAGGCACGACGCAATGAAGAGCTGCATCGTGGTGGTTGCAGCGGGCGAGGACACTTCTGGCATGAACTACATCGCGCCTTACTCGGCGACCTCGATTGCCGAGCACTTCATGGAAAAAGGAGAGGATGTCCTGATCGTATACGACGATCTGACAAAGCACGCGCGCTCCTACCGCGAGATATCTCTGCTCCTGCGCCGCCCTCCTGGAAGGGAGGCGTTTCCAGGAGACATCTTCTACACCCATTCGCGCCTGCTGGAGAGGTCCACGCACCTCAAAAGCGGCGGCTCCATAACTGCTCTGCCCATAGTTGAGACCCAGGCTCAGGACATCTCGGCATACATACCCACGAACCTGATCTCGATCACAGACGGCCAGATCTACCTCTCTCCTGAGCTCTTTGACCAGGGAGTTCTTCCTCCTGTAGATGCTGGAAAGTCGGTCTCACGCGTGGGAGGCGAAAGCCAGCTTCCAGCTTACCGCGAAGTTGCAGGAGACCTTCGCCTCTACTACTCCCAGTTCGAGGAGCTTGAGGCCTTTGCCAGGTTCGGGACCAGGCTCGACGATAATACGAGGAAGACGCTGGAGCGCGGCAGGCGGATACGAGAGGTCCTGAAGCAGCCCCAGTTCCAGCCGGTCCCGGCTCCTGAGCAGGTGGCAGTGCTCCTGTCTGCGACATCCGGAGTCTTAGACGGCGTTCCACTTGAGAGGATTGCAACTGCAAAAGAAAATATCAGAAGGGCGTTTGTAGAAAAGCTGCCTGAAGTTTATCGAAAGATACAGTTGGCAGAGAAGCTTGTGCCTGAAGACCGAAAGGCCATACTGGATGTATCCAAAAAAGCATTGACAGCCCAGGAGCCTGCGACTGGGGCCAAGGAGGCTCCTGGTGCTCGTAGATCCGAAGGTTCAGATCAGGAGGCCTGAAGGTGGAAGAGCTGGACGTTTTGAAGAGGAGGGTCAAGAACGCCTCAGAGCTGATGTCTCTTGTGAAGGTGATGAAGGCCATCTCTTCTGCCAACGTCCGAGAGTACGGCAGGGCGATTGAAGCTCTCCAGGAGTACAACAGGACCATAGAGCTTGGGCTTCAGGTCGCGATGATGCAAAGCGGGAGAAGGTCTCCCCCAATCAGGGCTGCCAGGGGAAAAGCCCGCCTGGGCGCTGTGATCTTCGGCTCTGACCAGGGGCTGATTGGAAAGTTCAACGAGCAGGTTGCACTCTACGCAGTGGAGAAGATGAACGAGATAGAGCACGAGGAGAGAGTGGCCCTGGCAGTAGGCGCGCGAGTTGTGGACCGTCTGGAAGCATCAGGGCTTAAGGTCGATTCCCATTTCTCTTTCTCTGGAAGCTTGGCTGGCATCACTCAGGTGATGCTCGACGTCCTGTTGAAGGTCGAGGATTGGAGAGAGAAGTCCACAGACCAGATAGTTCTCTTTTACAACAGGCAGGCTTCAGGCGCGTCTTTTAGCCCCCACATGGCATATCTCTATCCTCTGGATGGCCAGTGGCTGGGAAAGATCACAGAAAGGAAGTGGCCTTGCAGGACTATTCCCACATGCTCCATGGATAGAGAACAAATTTTCTCGTCTCTTGTGAGGGAATACATCTTCTTCTCTCTCTACAGGGCTTTTGTGGAGTCTCTTGTGAGCGAGAACTCTAGCAGGCTCCTCTCAATGCAGATGGCAGAGAAGAACATAGAAGAGCATTTAGGAGAGCTTACAGTCCAGCTCCACAGGCAGCGCCAGGACGCAATAACCTCAGAGCTTCTGGACGTCGTCACTGGGTTTGAGGCACTGGAATAAGAATTTGAAGCATTAGAATATGGATTTGAAGCTTGATCATGTGGATCTGCTCTCGCCAAACTCCTGGCAGATTTTATTGCCTATCAGGTGACAAATATCACTGGCAACCTAATTTATCTGAGTTGATGTAAATGAAGAGAGCAGATGGAAGAGTGGCCATAGTCACAGGATCGACATATGGCATAGGAGAGGCAATAGCCAGGGTGCTCGCTTCCGAGGGCGCGACATCCATTGTCACTGGAAGGACGAAGGATGAGGGCAGAAAAGTCGTGGATCAGATCGTGGGGTCCGGCGGCAGAGCAGAGTACTATCCTCTGGACGTCACAGACGAGTCCAATGTCAGAGATGTGATGGCCCAGGTGTTCGACAGGCATGGGAAGATAGACATACTCGTGAACAACGCAGGAATTGCAGGGCCGAACAAGCCCACTCACCAGTACACCAAAGAGGAATGGGACTGGGTATTTCAGGTCAACGTCACAGGCGCCTTCCTCTGCACCAAGCACGCAGTTCCCTACATGATCGAGAAACGTCAGGGAAACATCGTTTACATCTCCTCTATCTACGGGATAATTGGCGCTCCTGACGTCCCTGCTTACCACGCCACTAAGGCCGCCAACAGGGTGATGGCCAAGATCGACGCCCTTCTCTATGCCAAGAGCAACATCAGAGTCAACTCAGTTCACCCTGGGTTCATCTGGACCCCCATGGTGGAGAACTTCCTAAAAGAGCAGTCTGAATCCACTGGCAAGAGCGTTGAGGAGCTGAAGCGCGAGCTGGGCGCTCTTCACCCAATAGGTCACATAGGAGAGCCAGATGACATCGCTTACGGCGTGCTCTACCTGGTCTCTGACGAGGCCAAGTTCGTCACAGGAAGCGAGCTTATCATAGATGGAGGATATACGACGACTTGAGGCGCTCGATGGACTTCAGCCACTCCTGCTTCCTGGCAGAGTGGGCCCAGGCCCCGGTGCTCTGCGACTCTTGCCAAAGACCCTGATTGCAAATCTGACCGCAGATCTTGACGCCAGACGCGAGAGCAGGCCTCAGCACACCTCAGTGCTTTTTGCGCCTGGAGCACTTCGCTTGGCGCTTCTGGCGCGGTCTCCACTCCATTTTTATTCTTCTTCTCACAGCTGTGAGGAGCACGCCTTTTGACTGACGCTATTTTGCAGCCATGTATTTTGAGCGCATAAGCTTTCTCTTCTCATTTTTTACATCGAGTTCTTGTAAAAATCTTTAATGTAAAAATCGATGATGTGATTCGAATCTTGCCTTTGCATGCTATTATTTGTCATACAAAGCACAAACTTTAACTAGGTTTGGGTAAGATAATGTATATAGGTGATATAAGATGACTCACCACGAAGATAAGAAGAAGGGCAAGGCTGAGGAAGAGGTCGCGAAGGTCGAACCCATCAAGCCCGGAGATAAGAGGGGCGGCAAGAAGAAAGGCTTGCTGGACACCTGCCAGTAAATTTTTTCCTTATCATCTTTTGACTGCAGCAGATGTAAAAATTCCTGATTGATCTAACATTTCCAGGGATTTGCACCGACATCCTTTTCTGAGTGTACTAAATTTTAGGTCGGGATGGCATCCTTCGGCGATCGCTGGGCGCTGCCAGACTGGCAGAGCACTCTCATCTGGTGCAGGGAGAGGAACGCGCAGGGCATACGCTGCATAGTCGACGTTTTGGGCGAGAGCGCCAGAGATGAGTCCCAGGCAGAGCAGGCTGTCAAGGCCTATCTCCACTGCGCGAGGTCGATTCGGGATGGCTTTCTGGATGCATCCATCTCTGTGAAGCTGACAGCTTTAGGCGCTCTATTTGACAGAGACCTCTGCAGAGAAAATGTCCTTAAGGTCCTGATGGGCGCTTCAGGCCAGAGGGTGGGCTTTGAGATAGACATGGAGGGAAGGACGCTTGTGGATTACACAGTCGAGACCGCCCTTGCCTGTGCTAATGAGGTGAAGCCCATCACCCTGGCGGTGCAGGCATATCTGGATCGATCTATGGGCGATCTGGAGAGGCTTTACGGCACAGGGATCAAGGTCCGGCTGGTCAAGGGCGCCTATCTTGGGGATGCAAGCGATTTTTCTGAGGTGCAGAAGCGTTTCTTCAGCCTGTTCGAGGTTTTGCTGAATGCAGGGCGGCCTTTTTGCACAGGCACCCACGATCCTGAGATCCTGGCGTGGATTGGGGACAGAGCAGAAGATGACAAGGATCTGGTGGAGGTTGGATTCCTGAAGGGCCTGGCAGACTGCGCCAAGCCCAAGCTGCAGAGCCAGGGGTGGAGGGTTGCGGAGTACGTGCCATTTGGGTCCAGCAGGGTGGCTTACGAGTCACGGAGAAGGAAGTACCTTCTTGAGCTTGAGAGATTGAAGAGGTCTCCAGCCCCCTGATCTATCCAATCAATCTTTTGACAGTTCTTCTGACCTTGTCTGCATCAGGCAATGCTCTTGCTCCCTTTTCCGCATCTGTTCTGATCTATCTCTCGGTCCCAAAATTCCAAAAATAATTTTTATCTTCAACCAGAAAATATAATAAACATGAAGAGGTAATGCGTTATTATGGCACAACAAGATAATCCCCAAGAGGCTGGAAAGAAAGAGGGCGCCAAGGTCTCCAAGGCAGAATACGCAGATACGATGACTGAGTCTGGAGAAGCCAAGGTCGAGCCCATAAAGCCCGGAGATCAGAGAGTCTCCAGGAAGTCGTCGCTGCTGGGCACCTGCTATCCAACATCGGCTGGACAGCCCAAGGCCAAAGAGGAATGAAGGATTATGAAGGATTGGCCACTCTTGTGCCAGTCCTTTGAGCTGCCCTCTTCTGCTGACTGTTACATCACCAAATATTTTATTGAAGAGTCCGGGGTTATTGATGTCAACGATCTCAAACCATAAAAGGTCCTCCTGGTATGGTATTTTGAGAGCCTTCTGTGCTATGACAGATGGGTGGTCTAGATGAGCCCTGTTATCTGGGCGAAGTCGAGGTCCAAGAGGATGCCTGACAGAAGCCTGGTGAAGGCAGCTGTCGACGGCGTCAGCATTGAAGGCTCGCTTAACCGCGGCGATTTCTCCCCCAGGACTCTGCTTGGCAGGAGGCTTCTAGAGATCAGATCGAGATCGGCAGATCCAGTAAATCAGATGGTATGGGAAGACCTCGAAAGAGAGCTGGTATCCAGGAGGGGAGGATGAGCACAAGGACCTTCGTGGACTCTGGAGTCCTCCTGGCAGGAGCCAGAGCCATCGGGCCTGAGGCTGAAGGGGCACTTCGCGTCTTGGATGATCCCGACAGGGAGTTCGTCTCAAGCCTGTTCCTGAAGCTGGAGGTTCTGCCAAGAGCAGTTTACTCCAAGAACATGATTGAGGCTGAGTTCTACCAGGCATTCTTTGACTCTGTCAAGGAGTGGGCCGACGATCTGGAGGCTGTGACTGACCTTGCGAGCACCGTCGCCTCGGACTTCGGCCTGGGATCTATGGATGCGCTCCACGTGGCTGCGGCCATGACCCTGGGCGCACAGGAGATAGTGACCGCTCAGGCGCCTGGCGGGCCAATATACAGGGTAGGTGGGATAAAGGTGACCTCAATCAGGGCTTGAGATTCTATCATGGTTTTAGATAAACCAGCCTGCTCTGGCCTGGGATTGTCAAGACTGAAAGATTGACAAGGCTGAAAATATCAACAAAAATCGTCTTGATCTGAACGCTGGACCTGGCGCCGGGATAAAAGGGTGATAAACTGAAGAGGGACTGGCTCATTTGGGAGCCTGTGCCCTGCAGCTCTTCAGCTCCTGCTGAACATCGCATCCGAGCCTTCCCACTGCGTCAGACCTGCACTGCCTGCAGTGCCTCATCTGCTTGATGATCTTTCCAAGCTCATCTTGGATCTTCCTCTTCTCCTCAGGCGATGGGGGCTTTATGTGTGCGAACTTGTACTGGGGGATGAGCGGCATCACGTTGTGGATGTAGACTCCCATCTCCTTGATCTTCCTGGCTACGTCGAAGACGTGGCGGTCATTGATCCCTGGGATCAGGACAGTGTTCACCTTGACAATCTTCTTGAGCTTGAGCGCCTCTTCTATTCCCTTGAGCTGGTGATCTATGAGGATCTTCGCCATCTCCAGGCCCTCGTATTTCTTGCCCTGGTAGGTTATGTAGTCGTAGATCTCCTTTCCAATCTCTGGGTCTATGGCGTTCATTGTAACTGTGATGTTGCACACACCGAGGCGGTCGAGCTCCTTGATCTTGTCTGGCAGGAGAAGCCCGTTTGTGCTGATGCACAAAATCACGTTTGGATACTTCTCGCCCACAAGCCTCAGCGTCTCGAAGGTCTCCTCGTTTGCAAGAGGCTCACCTGGGCCTGCAACTGCAACGACCTTGATGTAGTGGTACTTCTCCATGACCTCGTCAGTGCGCGCCAGAGCCTCCTGTGGGGTCAGGACCTGGCTTGTCACCCCTGGCCTCGACTCGTTCACGCAGTCGAAGCTGCGGACGCAGTACTTGCACTGGATGTTGCACTTGGGGGCCACTGCCAGGTGCATCCTTCCAAAGGCGTGGCAGGCCTTCTCGCTGAAGCAAGGATGCTCCTGGATCCTTCTGAGCTGATCCGGGTCAAAAGGAACTGCAGTGCCGCCCACATTGGCGACGGGAAGTGTCTCTTCGCTCATAATTCGAACTCCACTGCGGTATACTCCACTGCGGTACATATCAATTAACCAGGGATATCTAATAGATTTCGTTCCGGCAATCAGTTTGAGGAGATATTTTCGCCAGGTTTTGTCAGGCTTGCATCTGATTTATCTTGGCCAGGAGAGAAAATTCGCCGTGCGCCATCCCTGACGCCAGCGGTTCTCAGACAACGAGGCTGCAGCTCTAACAGTTCCATAGCTTGATGGCTCGTTGGGCGCGCAAAAATACTTATCAGATGTGGGCGCACTGTATCTCCATGCCCGGAAAGAGCGATAAAGTCGTCATCTGGCCAGTCTACTTCGACTCATCCAGGACCAGGAGCGAGGGAAGGGCGGTCTCTGAAGAGAAGGCTGTGAATTCTCCCTCGCTGGAAGACCTGATATCTGCTGCGCGCAAAGCTGGATTCAGGCCTGAGATAGAGCGCGAGAAGAAGCATCCCTCCCAGTGGTATGAGGGGTCCGGCAGGATACTGATCTACAAGGCAGAGCCCAAAAGCGCGATTCTGAGGAAGATCTCGCAGGCCCTGAAGGCTGGGAAGAAGTCGGGGAAAGCTCAGCGCTCTTGAAGGGTCTCGTACTCCTTCACTATCTCTTTGCCAGCCACTACCTCGTCTATGCTGTGTATTGCGCCTCCAAACTGCCTTATTATCTCTTCTACGCCCTCGTAGTCGATGTTCTCTCCCTGGATTGTGGCCTTGATGGTCTCTGTCTGCTGGTCGACCTCGTAGAGGCTGAGGTTGACGCCTGTAACCCCTCTCACCTGGGCAAGCGCAGTTGAGAGCTCTAAAATTGTCGGGACATGTGGCTTCAAGACGTCAAGCACAAGACGCCTTATCATAGTTTTGCCGTTTTGGTTGCTCATGTGATTTCGATCTCTCTATTTAACTCTGGATTTTGTCCAGGACTTAATTGCTGCAGGATGCTTAATATCTTTTGCTAGAACGGCTTTGAGCTGCAAGGCGCTTAAAATAAGGCTGTGGGGCAGTTCGGCTCAAGATCCTGCACAAA
>CAZXDN010000006.1:0-72238 GCA_964639235.1 uncultured Methanotrichaceae archaeon
CGGTTTTATGCTTGTATCGGGCTCTCTTATGTCGCCGATCTGTCTTGAAGGGCCCCTGGACTGGTATGACAATCTCCGCACTGTATGTATCTCTTGGCTTGGACATAGCCTTGCTGGTAAAATTACGCTGAGGGTGAGATTTGAACTCACGAGGTGCGATGCACCACTGGTTGACCTGTCTCTCATGAGACCTCAAGACCAGCGCCGTGGGCCGCTTGGCTACCTCAGCACGTCTCATGATCTTAGAATTCAGACCTTTTTAAGCCTGACGGCCTGGGGCCGAAAGATCGGTGCTTTGAGATCTTGGCTCCATGTCTCTTTCAGGGCCTGGCGCGTTCTTTGATGCCGTCATCCCGATGCTGTCAGAGTGGACTGTTCTGCGTGCCCGATTGCTCTTAGGAGGGCCAGTTTTGGACTTTGAGACTTAGTTAGTTTTAATACCGATTTTCTCCAACAGGCGCTCATGCTTATCTCAGGCGTCTCACTTCTGCGCTCTGGTGCTCTGGCAAAGGACCAGGACATCCTCATAGAGAAGAACAGAATCTCTAAGATTGGAAGGGACCTCAAATCCGGCCTCAAAGGCGATCTCTCTGATGATGAGGTAATAGATGGCAGGGGCATGCTGGCCATTCCAGGGCTTGTGAACTCTCACACCCACCTTGCCATGACCCTCATGCGCGGGTATGCAGACGACATGGAGCTGATGCCCTGGCTCCAGGAGAAGATCTGGCCCCTTGAGGCGAAGCTAACTGAAGAGGACATACGCTGGGGAGTGAAGCTCGGCTGCCTGGAGCTGATCAGGTTTGGTGTCACCTGCTACAACGACATGTACTACTTCATGGATGCGACAGCCGAGGCTACAAAGGAGATGGGCCTTCGCGCCTTTCTCTCTGGAGTTATCTTCGACTCAAGGCCCGATCTCGCATCTGAAGTCGAGCCCTTCATCAGGAGGTGGCAGGGCGACGACCTGATCAGGCCGGCTATAGGACCGCACGCGATCTACACCTGCTCTGGAGAGACTCTCTCCTGGGCTGCAGACATGGCTCGCAAGTACGACGTCATGCTTCACACCCACCTCTCAGAGACCAAGGGCGAGGTCGAGGCGTGCGTCAAGGAGCATGGGGGAAGCCCTGTAGAGTACCTCGACTCTCTGGGGTTTTTAAGCTCAAGGGTGGTTGCGGCTCACTGCGTCTGGGTCTCTGATCAGGATATCTCCATACTTGCCAAAAGAAAGGCAAGCGTAGCCCACTGCCCTGTGAGCAACCTCAAGCTGGCTGCAGGCATAGCTCCTGTAGGAAAGCTTCGCCTTGCAGGAGTCAACGTCTGCCTTGGCACTGATGGAGCTTCGAGCAACAACAACCTCAACCTCTTCGAGGAGATGAAGGTAGCCTCCATTGTGCAGAAGAACGCCTGCTGCAGGCCAACTGTTCTCAAGGCCAAGTCGATCTGGGAGATGGCAACTGAAAACGCCTACAGGGCATTTGGCCTGGATATAGGGCTTCGCGAAGGCTGTCTTGCCGATCTCGCATTGGTGGACATGAGGAAGCCCTGGATGATTCCTCAGACCAGCCTGGAGTCCCACCTGGTCTACAGCATGGCAGGCGGCGTGGACACAACCATAGTCAACGGCAGGGTCCTGATGCTTGATGGAAAGATTCCAGGAGAAGAGAAGGTGCTCGACGAGGCCCAGAAGAGGTTCGAGATCCTCACTATGTGAGGCGCTTCCTCTTTTTGGATTTTCTGGACCAGGGCTTTCTCCATGCTGCAAAGGCGACCGCCAGGACTACCAGAAGCCCTGCGATCATCGTGGGCGAGAGCAGTGCTCGCTCCAGCAGCGAGCTGCTCTTCACCTCCAGCGCTGCTGCAAGTTCCCTGCTCACGGCATTTCTTCCGCTAATGTAGCCAATCTCGATGGGAAGTGCGTACTTTCCTGGAGCCGTGCCGTTTTCAGCGTATATCTCAAGGCTCAAAGTCAAAGACTCTCCCTGGCTCAAATTTCCAAGGTCCTTCTGGCCTCCAGGCGAGCTCAGCGGGCTCTGGTTCACGACGTGCAGTGTCAGGCCTTCTGCAGGCATGTCGCCCTGGTTTGCAATGACCAGCCTTATCTGAGAGCTTTCTCCCGGAGACGCAGC
The DNA here is from genome assembly GCA_964639235.1 of uncultured Methanotrichaceae archaeon. Lineage (GTDB taxonomy): Archaea > Halobacteriota > Methanosarcinia > Methanotrichales > Methanotrichaceae > CAZXDN01. The sequence continues at coordinate 2,133 of CAZXDN010000006.1, forward strand.
TCCTTTGACTTCCTGAACTGCGATCTTTGGGCCTTCCAAGACCTCTGCTTCAATCGGCAGGATCTGGGTGGCGTTCTCGTACTGGAAGAATATGTCTGGAAACTTTTGGTCTCCTGAGACCTCGAAGCTCGACTGTATCGTGTAGGTCAGCACCAGGTCGAGAGGATAAATGCCCACGCCTGCGCCCTCTCCTGCCTGGGCTGTGAACTCTATTGTCCTTGACTCGCCAGAAGAAAGAGAGCCCGCCACCTGGGGCCCGGATAGGATCCTGATTCTGTCGTCTCTGCTCTGGAGCACAGCCTCTATGTCTATGGCATCATGCCCTTTTGCCTCGCAGGCGGACTGCAGGTTTGCCAAATTGAACTCGCTTTTTTCGCAGGGCTCTCTCTTCAGGTCTGGCGAGAGGCTGCCCTCGTTCTTAAGCGTGATCCAGATGGCGTCTGTGCTCTCGCTCTTGAGCCTGGCATCCACAGACGCGATGCAGAGGCTAGGTCCGCCTTCAGCGTGCACGCGGTCTTCTCCAGATGCTGAGGACCACAGCAGGAGAATAGTGAGGAATAGGGCAATTGGCGCTCTCATCTGGGACTTAAACGCCCTTGGCATTCTTATCTTTATTGTGAGTCTGTCAGGATCAGATGGCTGGCTGCTGCTAAGCGGCCTTTGAGCACATCTGCAGGGCCTCATCTGCAGAGGCTCCCTCGTGCACTACGCTGCAGATGCGCCTTGTCATCAGAGTGGGGTCGTCGTGCTGGAAGACGTTCCTTCCTATGGCCACACCTTTGGCGCCAGAGGATATGGCTCCCTCCACCATCTTCAGGAACTCCAGGTCTGTGCTGGTCTTGGGGCCGCCTGCTATGACTATGGGCATTGGGCATCCTTCTACCACCCTGGAGAAGCTCTCCATGTCTCCTGTGTAGTTGGTCTTGATTATGTCTGCTCCAAGCTCAGCTCCAATTCTGGCTGCGTGGGCAACGTACTCCTCTGCATACTCATCTTTGATCTTCCTGCCCCTGGGATACATCATGGCCAGCAAGGGCATACCCCACTCCTGGCATGACCTGGATACCTCTCCTAGGGCATAGATCATCTGGCTGTCGTCTCTTGCGCCGACGTTCACGTGGATGCTGACGGCATCTGCCCCAAGCTTGATCGCCTCCTCGACTGTAGCCACCAGCACCTTCCTGTTTGGGTCTGGAGAAAGCGATGTTCCTGCAGAAAGGTGTATTATCAATCCCAGGTCGCGCCCATAGCCCCTGTGGCCAAAGGCTGCAGCGCCTTTGTGGACAATTGCAGCGTCTGCGCCGCCTGAGGCCACTGCATCAGCTATGGTCCTGATGTTCTTTATTCCCCTGATCGGCCCTGCTGTGACCCCGTGGTCCATTGGGATGATCACTGCTCTGCCCGTTCTCCTGTTGAAGATCCTCTCCATCCTGATCGATTTGCCTCTCAATTGTCTTCCTCTCCACAGCCTTTGACCGCCAGATTATCTTCTAAATGCACTAATTAGTACAACTATGTTCTTTTCAAAGCTATGATGCTTTTATTTGTGCTATTTATAGGTTGCCCTTGGCTGGAGCGTGTGGGGTCCCGAGAGTCTTGCATTTAAATACTCCATCTGTATGGTTGCATCAGAGGGCGGCTGCAATAAAAAACCGCTATTCTGCAGCCACCAATATTGGCGCAACTCCTCATGTGCAACAGAATCCTAAATGCACACATTTATACTGATAGTACCAGGATGAAGCTGATGATCCCAATAAGCAGCAAGGACCAGTTGATTAAGCCATCGTGGCCTACTTTCCAGCGTCTCAGGGCGAACCTGGCGCTGATCAATACGTGCACAAGGAAGAAAAATACCAGGCATGTGTCCAGCTGGGTGTGAATCCACCTGGCCTGCTGCAGAGGCATGAGGATCCTATCCGTCCAGGCGTAGCCTGAGATGATGAAGAGAATCATCAGGACCAGGAGAATCCAGGCGCTGAATCGGGAAAGTTTAATGAGGTATCTGTCCAGTTTCATGGCTTTGATCGCTCAAGCTGTTTTTACATCGAGGGAATCGAAGACTGCCTTGGTGGTCTCCCATGGGAAATCCGAACCTACAATACATACGATCTTTCCTGAGCCGTCTATCTCGTCAGGGCTGTAAGCCACGATGTACATGGGGTCTTTGCCATCCCCCTCGACCTCAGCCAGAACTCCCTCATGGCCGTCGACCTGGTATGGCTCTGTCTGCAGGTCCATCTTCCCCGATATCAGGCCGGATTGCTCTATGCAATGCTTAAGGCCAGTGGATGTATCTCTTTCTGAGATAGCGGTATCCAGGGACATAGGCGTGCTCATCTCATGGACCTCGATGAGCACCTTATCTGAAGTGTCCTCGACGGTTACTGCAGCCGGATAAATTGTATACGTGAAGTCTGCTTCCCTCTCCGGATGATCCGTTGAGGAGGTGGGCCCCTTATCTACAGAGCAAGAACCGAGGTTCGTCAGGTCTACAGAGACATGAGCGGGTCCCAGGTCTACGGTCTCGCCGAGTGCCGGGGACGTCGCCAGCATGCAGCACATCATGCAAAGAGCTGCTATTATCCACATTTTCATCTGAGATTCCTCTAATTTGATGCCAGTTAATCCGATGTTTCATCCAATCATTGCCTGCAATTTTATGGTCTTTCAATGCTCTTTAAACTGGTTTGGCGTAGATATACTACATTGGAACGATTATTAAAAGTAAAGCTGAACGACCCTCCTGTGCAGTTGAATGCCAGAAACTGAAGAGTATGCCTGCGGATGGTTTAATCGTTCGGTATCCAAAAATAATGCCCGTCATTGTTCTATCTGTCCCGAATGCCCAGCATCAGAGCTGCAGGAAGCGTCCTTTGATTTTTAGCAGAACATCGACCCAGGAATGCTCTCTGCGCGCAGCTACAATTTGATCGGAAGCAGGTCGTCATATGGCGCTATCAGGTACAGAAACAGCCATGTCTGGTGAAGAAGATTCACTCTCATCGTTTCTTTTTCGCTCATCTAAACCGTTATGTATCATTTAATGCGACTAAAATCAGAAAACTTAATACCAATGAGATATCATTCCCATCAGATATGAATAGCAAAATCTTGCTGCTACCGATGGAGCTTTTGGTGCTTGTATCTCTGGTGTCTGCTCACTCGCTATACGCTGAGTTTCCAGAAAAGCTCGCCTCCGGCTCCGAGGCCGAGATCTGGATCGCATATGGGCATGGCGACGTCTCTGAATCCGAGAACCTCTCTCTGGCCTGGGCGTCGCTGGTTGCGCCAGACGGCAGTAAGTCCGAACTCAAGCTCGAACCATGCCAGTCGGGTTTTCTGGGAACAGTCCAGCTCAAATCTCCTGGTTGCTATATGCTCGACTTCGAGTCAGAGCCCTTCATCTTCGATCCGAGCTGGTACGGCTCTTCTGGGAGCGCCAGTCTGGTCGAGAAGTATGCTAGTGCGCTCATGCCAGCCGGGTCAGGACAGGGATACGGCTGGTCTGAGGGACAGGGCCTGGAGATCGTGCCGGAGACAGATCCATACGGCCTGAAGTCGGGAGATGAGTTCAAGGCAAGGGCGCTCTGGAACGGAGAGCCGATCTCAGGCGACTACAGCGCAGTCGTTGCCCGAACCCCTGAAGACGTCCTGGTGATACAGCACGCCCAGGAGAATGAGGTTGAGGGAAGCTCAGAAGACGGCTCGTTAAGCTTCAAGCTCACCAGGCCCGGACTTTGGGTTCTGAGCTTTGATGCGACTGTAGACGAGGGCGGCAGATGGACTGCAGAGTCAGACGATGCCCAGGGGCACTACGAAGCAGGAGACGAAGTCGAGTACGGCCAGATAGCGCCGACATCCTACCTGACTTTCTGGGTGGGCAAGTAGGAGGAAGCTGATTTGGTCCACATCTCCGATGGCGTCCTCCCTTCCTGGATGCTGATCTCCGGGCTTGCCCTGACAGCCTTTCTGCTCTATTTCTCACTTCGAAAGGTCCAGGCAGAGGAGATCTCGAAGATCTCTCTGATCACTGCAGCACTGTTCGTGGCAAGCCTTGTGCACTTTCCAGTGGGCCCAACATCAGTACACCTGATCATGAACGGCCTTGCTGGGATCATGCTTGGCAGGAGGGCGTTTGCCAGCGTCTTTGTGGCACTGGCGCTGCAGTCGGCATTCTTCCAGCACGGTGGCCTGACTGCCATTGGTGTCAACGCCTTGAACATGGGAGTTCCAGCGCTCCTGGCCTGGCAGATCTTCGAGCGCAGGCGCGGGCTTTCTTCCCCAAAAAGGGAGGTGGTCTTCGCGGGCATGGCAGGAGGGCTGGCTGTGCTTGCTGCAACTCTAATGGTCTCAGCAGAGCTTCTGGTTACAGGAGAGGGATTCAGGGAGATAGCAATCCTGGTTCTGGCTGCACATATTCCAGTGGCGCTGATTGAGTCTGTTGTGACTGGTGCCGCAGCTGGATTTCTGGTCAGGACCCGCCCGGAGATGCTTCAATCGTCAGCTGGCACTGCACTATGAAGAATGGCGAGACAAAATCAATGTGATATTATGAAAAAGATTCTGGCAATTATGATCCTTGCCCTGATTCTCAGCTCAGGCCTGGCCTGTGGCCACAGGATGTTCGTCGGACAGAGGGTGACTGTTGAGCTCACAGGAGTCTTCGATGACGGAGAGCCTGCAGCAGACGCTTCAGTCAGGGTATACAGGGATGGAGAGCTCTACGCAGAGAACAAGACCGACTCTACAGGAAGGCTTACTCTCGTGCTTCCGGGAAAGGGGACAGGAGACTGGAGGTTCCTGGTCTCTGGCAGTGGGCATGAAGAGGAGGCATTTCTCAGCATAAGAAACGATGTAGCTCCAGGGGCTGTGGCTGCCGCAGGTATGGCGCTGGTTATCGCGCCTGCCGCTTTCTTCTGGAGAAGGAGATCTGGGAGATAGGGCCCGAAGAGGCAGGACGCGAATATTCCAGCCATGAGAACATCGGACAAGAGTTGACGACACGATATGAGTTGACGAGAGATGAGAAGACGAGAGCTTGGGGGATGGGATATGGAACGGAGGTTGGTGGCTTTAGCATTGATTCTCGTGCTCGCTATGGGAACTGCTGACGCCCACAGGATGCTCCTCGGCTACAAGGTGAACGAGATGCAGCTCAAGGCCATGTATGACGATGGAACTCCTGCACAGGGGGCTGAGATCGTCGTTTATAAGGATGGAAGGCCGGTGTACAACGGCACTGCAGATGACGATGGCCAGTTCATCTATCGGCCAGAAGGCGATCTGGAGGGCCTCAGTTTCGTCAGCTCCTCGGCTGGCCACAGGACTGAGCTGAACCTGAGCCAATCAGGAAGCGGGCCCGTGGAACTGCCCCTTGCCGCAAGGACTGCAGCAGGTCTGGGCATTCTCCTGGGAGCAGCAGGGATATCCATGATCTATATCTCAAGGAAGAAGGAATCCAATAACGGCTCTTCTGGCAAAGATGGCAGCAAAGACTCCAGAACCAGGATACAGAGAAAGAAGGGCGCATGAGCCTTGAGCTGTACTCAAACCAGAGGTCGCCGATATGCGACTGGGATCCCAGGGCGAGGATGGTCTCATTGACTGCGCTCATGGTCTCCATAGTCACGCTTCAGAGCTTGGCTCTGGCAGCATTTGGGTTGGCCATATCCCTGGCGGTCCTCGTCATATCCAGAATTCCGCTGCGCACTGCTTCCAGGAGCCTCAAATGGCCGCTGATGTTTCTCCTGCCGTTTCTCTTTATCTTGCCCTTTACTGTGGAGGGGACTGCTGCCGCATCTATCTCAGTCTTCAATGTCAGCCGTGAGGGGCTGTTCATGGGGCTCTTAATCTTCACCAAGGGCATAGCTGCACTGATCTTGGGGTTGACGATGCTGGGAAGCGCTCCCTTCTATGCACACGCAATGGCTTTGAGAGACCTGCATCTTCCAGATCCCCTGGTCCAGATCTTCCTCTTCACATATCGCTACATAGACCTCCTGGGACAGGAGCTGAGCTCCACATTTCGCTCTCTATCATCGCGGGGGTTCGAGAGCCAGTCGAGCGCTAGGACTGCCAGGGTGATGGGCAGCGCTCTTGGGGCCCTTCTTCTCAGGAGCATGGCTCGATCTGAGAGGATGTTCTTTGCAATGGCCTCAAGGGGCTATGAAGGAAAGCTTCCCGGAAGCAGGGCTGGGGAGATGATGAGGGAAGACTGGATCAAGTCCTTGCCACTGGTGGGAATAGCTCTGACTTTGCAGGTTTTAGGGGTGATGCAGTGGGTTGCTCCGTAGAGGCGAATGCTGCAGAGGTGAATGTCCCTATGGATATCATAGAGCTGGGTGCCACAGAATCGAACGCTATAGGATCGAATATTGTACAGCAGAGTATTATGGGATCAAATGCAATTGAGGTGAAGGACCTCAGCTACAGCTATACAGGAGACGCTCTGGCGCTGGATGGGGTCTCATTTTGCCTGAGGCAAGGCGGATCTCTGGCGCTCCTCGGGCCAAACGGCGCTGGAAAATCGACTCTTCTCCTGCACTTGAATGGGCTTCTCTCAGGAAAAGGCGCTGTCAGAGTGATCGGAAGGAAAGTGGCAAAGGAGAACCTCTCCTGGATCAGGAAAAGGGTGGGCATGGTCTTCCAGGACCCGGACGATCAGCTGATCATGCCCAGCCTCTGGGAGGACGTGGCGTTTGGTCCCAGGAACCTGGGGCTCTCAGAGGAAGATGTGAAGAGAGATGTCCTCTGGGCGCTGGAGGTGGTAGGACTCTCAGAGCTGTCGCAGAGGGCTCCGCAGAGCCTGAGCTTCGGGCAGAAGAAGAGAGCTGCTCTGGCAACAGCGCTTTCCATGAGGCCGGAGATACTGGTCCTGGATGAGCCCACATCCAACCTGGACCCGAGGTCCAGGAGGGAAGTGGTGGAGCTTGTGAGAAGATTGCAAAAAGGCGGCACAACGATCGTCATCTCAACTCACGACGTGAACCTGGTGCCTCTCCTGGCCGACGAGGTTCTCCTTCTCAACCGCAAGGTGGTGCTGCTGGGATCGGTCAGGGATGTTCTGGCCAGAAGAGATCTTCTTGAGGGATTAGGCCTTGAGATGCCACTGCTGGCAGATCTCTTCGAGACACTTCGGGATGACGGCATTTACAGAGGGCCGACACCTTTTACCAAAGAGGAGGCGCTGGATGCAGTCAGGGATCTTCTCGAAAAAAACCGCTTATAGGATGAATTTTGCCTTTTAAGCTGCGCTCATTTATCAGCCTGGCTGCAGTTAATTGCCACCTGGAAAAAAGAGAACGCCATCAAGCTGCAATCTTGATGTAGTCGTTCCTGAGAGTCAGAGCCGTCCTGTAAACAGGTCCTACATAGCTCTTCTCTTTAGAGTCCTTACCTCTCTCCAGATCTTTAAGCTCCACCACGCGGGAGTCAAGTCCAGTGTCTGCCCTGATCAGCCACTCAGTAAGCTCAGTGGAGTCTTTGAGGTCCAGCTTGACCTTGCCATCCTTGTCTGTGACGCAAGTTAGCTTGGTGTCATTTCCTATCTTCTCAGCAGTCACTGTGACGTTATCAAAGGGCTCACCGTAATAGAGCACCTGGAACTCAAACTCGCCATCGCCCACTGTTGTGATGTTGTCAAGGGGAACTATCTCAAATGCCTGCCCTATGGGCTTGGAGGCAAGAGAGAAATCTGCGTTGGGGGCTGCCACGAATGCCTTGGCATAGCAGTACTTGGGGTAGGACCTCTCGACGTACCAGTCGTCAGCCCATCCTGTGGTATTCAGATCGCTCCAGTTGATGTCTTCTGCGTACTGGTGCTCCCAATATCCCGTCGCAGGTGGATTGGTGATGAAATGAGTCCAGGAACCCTCTGTATGGTACAGGTCGATGATGTATAGCCCTGTCTCGTCGGCGTCGAAGTCGTAGAGCTTCCAGAAGCCATTTTCGGGCGTCTTCTCATCTAGTGTGTGGTTTCGCACAGCTCCTGATTGTCTGATGACCTTCACATAAGCGAAGCCTTCGGGCAGCTCAGTAGACGTTGTATTGTGGCCGCTTCCTATTGGCAAAACGACAGTATCCCCAAGGTCGGACCATCCTGAGATTGGCCTCAGGATAGTCTCATGGGCGTTCGCTGCTGCAGAACACAGTAGCAACAGAGCAAATGCAGTTATCAATTTACTCATATATTGTCACATCTTTGTATGCCTTAAGTAATACCTGATATTTAAAAATTGCTAATCTCGGTTTAAAAATGCCGTCTCAAGATGAATGATCTGCACCTGAAGATTGGATTTGTTGTTATGATCTCACAGCAGTTCAGCGATGCAGGAGAGCGTCTGGCGCATGATGCATTTTTGAGCAGTACATGGTCAGCAATCATGTCACGGAGATCAAGGCCAGGTGGGCCTGGCAAGAGTGCATCAAAAATGCGATATTGCCCGCCAGAAGCGATCCGGCTGGCTTATTATGAGGATTTGAGACTATGCATGGATGCTCTTCATGGTCGCATCGCCACAGGTAGAATTTCTGATAAAGCGACCTTCAGTCCAATTTAAGGTTCAGATGGAAGCCTGATGGAAATTTTCGGTTGTCCAGCTCCTTATCTCATCTCTCACTTGCCTGAAGGCGCTGAGCTGCTCTTCTTTAGATCCTTTTGCGACAGCCGGATCTTTGAAAGTTTTATGGATGGCCTTTTTAGCAGCAGGAGCCGTGGCCGGAGCCTTGAGGCTTACCCCGCATACTGGGCACGCTTCTTTAGCCTTATCGCAAACTGTGACAGCCAGATCGAATAGAACGCCTCGATACTCGTCCATACTTTTTGAGCGCTGGCCAGATATATCGATTCCAATTTCGTTCATGACCTCAACAGCGCGAGGATCGACCTTTGTTGATTTGATCCCGGCGCTGTGAACTTCATACCTATCTCCATACAAAGCCCTCAATAATCCTTCTGCCATCTGAGACCTGGCAGAGTTGTGGTAGCAGATGAAGAGAACCTTCGCTTTATCCTGAGCTTGGGACGCCATAGTCTTGCCTCGGCAATCCAATCTCAGGTTCTATCTATGTATCCTTTGGGTATGTAGAATATGTAGATATCAAATCTATTCTGATCATCAGGCCATGTTGTGATGATGGCAGGACTATATTTAAAATATGAGTTGAGCGATAGTACAGCAATTGCTATCTACGTGTGGGAGGGATACGAGATGCACTTGACAACTTCAATAATAAGATTGATCCCCATGATGATTCTAGTGTTTTTTCTCATTGCCAGTTCATCTGGGACAGAAGAAAGGACATCTAAGCAGATTTTAATTCTGGCCTCTTATAATCCTGGATTGAAATGGACAGATTCCATAGGAAGCGAGATAGAAAACCAGCTGTCCATATACTATCCCACTGCCCAATTTGTTTTTGAGTATATGGATGCCAAAAAGCAGTCTCCCACTGAAGTTCGGCTTGAAGAGCTAAAGGAGTTATATCAAAATAAGTTTAAGGATCGCCATTTCGATGTCATAATCTCTTCTGACGACGATGCGTTCCAGTTCTTGCTCGATCGCAGGGACGATCTGTTTCCAGGAGTGCCAGTGGTTTTCTGCGGAGTGAACTTCTTCAAAGACGAGATGCTATCTGGCAAGAAGGGCTTTACAGGGGTGGTCGAAGCCTTCGATATGCCGGATACCATCTCGCTGATGCTAAAACTGCACCCAAAAACGAGACAAATCGTCATAGTAAACGACAGGACAACTACTGGTAAGGCCAACAGGGAAGTCATGAACCAGACGCTTCCCAAATTTGGCAAGAACGCCAGCTTTGCTGTCTGGGATAACATGACTGCGGAGGAGCTGCAGAGAAATGCTTCTTCTTTACATGAGGGCAGTCTGATCTTTCTCTTGAATTACAATCGTGACAGAGAAGGAAAAGTCCTCACCCATGAAGAGAGTGCATGGATTCTGAGAAGCGCAAGCTCTGTTCCAATTTACGGCACGCGAGACGTCTACATGGGCTTTGGCGTGCTAGGCGGAGCAATAACCACAGGGCCAGTCCAGGGAAGCCTGGCAGCAGACCTGGCGCTTCGAATACTGATGGGCGATTCTGCAGATGAGCTCCCTGTAATAAAAACGCCGCCCAACTATTACATGTTCGATGTAATTGAGCTGCGCCGCTTTAACATCAGCCTCTCAGATCTTCCTTCTGAGAGCATATTCATCAATCAGCCCTTTGGGGCACAATCAGATCTCAGGAATAGGAACTTGAGCCATCTGGATCTGTATGGATATAACCTCAGCCAGTCTAACTTGCACGGGACAAACCTCAGCTTCTCTAATCTAAGCCGTGCTTCATTGAGGCGGTCTGACCTGTCCAGTGCCAGGCTTGTGAGGGCTAATCTCAGCTATTCGTACATGGCTGATGTCGATTTGCATGGTGCTGACCTTACAGAAGCCAATATCAAAAACACAGACCTCGCGAGAGCTGATATGAGGTCGTCGAACATCACCAGGTCAGATCTAAGCGGTGCCTGCCTCGACCAGGCGACGTTGAGCGAATCAACAATAAGAGAAGCGAACTTGGACAACACCTGTCAAGAAGGAACGAACCTGAGCTCGTGTGATCTGACCAGAGCAAGCCTGAGAAATGCATTCTTGAACAGGGCCCGGCTCCGGGACTCACTTTTGGTCGGGGCAAATCTGACTAATGCCAGCATGGTGGGAGGAAATATCATCGCCGCAAATCTCACCGGTGCGGATTTATCCTGCGCAGATCTCTCAGAAGCTCGCATCTCGCGTGCGAACTTCTATGGCGCCAACCTAAGACGCTCTCGTCTCCTCTTCACGAACCTAATCGGAGCTAACCTCAGCCATGCGGACATCTCCTTCTCAAACGTATCGGGCTCAGGCATCATGTTTTCAGACATCTCCCATGCCGATCTCCAGGGCACGAGCCTGGTGGCTGTTTGGATGTTCAAGTCCGATCTAGTGGGAGCAAATTTGAGAAAGACCAACCTCAATATGGCTCACTTGAACGATTCCGACCTTTCAGGGTCCGACCTTAGGGAGGCAGATTTGACCAATGCAGATCTCTCTGGCGCGAACCTTACGGGAGCCGACTTAAGCGACGCCAGGCTGGTGGGAACGGATCTAACCCTTGCGATTATAAATGGGGCTACGCTGAGACGGACTAGCTTGGTCGGATCCAAGCTCAACTGGGCAAAGCTGAGTGGAAGCAGCTTCACCGATTGCCAGTTCGCGAGGGCAGAGCTCTTTGGTGTTAAACTGAGCAACTCTGACCTGAGCGGTTCAGATTTCACCAGAGCGTACCTGACGAGAGCAAACCTTTCAGGATCCCGAATGAGGAACGCTGTCCTGGACCACACAGATCTCACGAGTGCAAACCTGAGCAGCGCGGATCTGAGCTTCGCCGATCTGGAGAACGTGTACCTCAACGACGCTGACCTCTCGTCTGCCAACCTGACGGGGCTGCACATGGAGGCCTTCGACCAGAAGGGCACTGTCTGGAGGAAGGCGAACTTGAGGTCGGCCACCATGAAGACAGGAACCATCATGAACGAAGATTTCAGCGGTGCCGACCTGAGAAACGCTCATTTTGAGCAGATCTACATGAATGGCGCCAAGTTTACTGGCGCAAACCTGAGCGGTGCTGAGTTTAATATGGCTGCCTTCGAGAATATCGACTTTAGCGGCGCAGACCTTCGGGAGGTCAAGTACGACATGGTAGCGCTCCAGTTCTTTGCCATGTCCAGGCTCGACGGCGCTCAGATGAGCCCAGACCTACGAGAAGACCTCGATCTGCTGCTATCTGCACAGACAAACGCCACTGAAGGCGGATCTGTTGAAGCAGGACTTGCTATCGGCAACATCAGCGATTCTGGGGCGGTTGAGCCCAAACTGGAGATCAAGTCTGTCGGGGCTGGCACCGATGTACGCGGCGCGTCAGTTTTCAACCAATCTGAACTTAATATGGCGCTGCTCGATTTTGGCCCGATAGGCGATCACGGATGGACTTATGAGGCCCATATAGGTGCTGCCAGGATGGCTGAGGCCCTGCCATATGTCAACCTGACAGAGAGAGAGAACGTCGCAGGTGCCAACGCATCCCAGATCATCAGCGACTACGCAAGAGACGGATACGATCTGATATTCTGTCACAGCTATGACTTTGGAGATAATATCAGCGAAGTGGCAGCAAAATATCCCAATACCACCTTCATGTGGGGCGCAGGCGTAAGAAAGTTGGCGCCCAACGCAGGAACTTATTTTGGCAGAATGTACGAGGTCCAGTACCTTGCAGGAATCGTGGCCGGCGGAATGACCAAGGCTGACAAGATTGGGTTTAGCGCTGCAGTACCGATTTCTGAAGTTGTGAGGGGCATAGATGCCTTTGCCAGAGGAGTTGCAGTGTCAAATCCCGGAGCCAGGGTATATGTGGAGTGGATAGGAGGCTGGTATGACCCAGAGAACGAGACTAAGGCGGCTTCAACCCTGATAAGCAAAGGCTGCGACGTCGTGACTCACCATTCAGACTCCGACAGCACAGGAGCTGTGGCCGAGAATGCCGGTACATACTTCATATCCTTTGGCTCAGACCTGGAGAGCTCCACGTCCCATGTCTTCCTCACAGGTGCAATATGGAACTGGGAGCCTGTCATGGCCGACGTAGTTGAGGCGGTGCACAATGGGACCTGGGAGTCACAGCCTGGCCAGGACTGGTGGTATGGCCTGAAGGAGGGTGCTGTAGTGCTGGCGCCTTTGAGCTACCTGGTGCCAGACGATCTAAAAGCGCTGGTTGAAGTGAAAAAGAAGGCCATTGCCAGCGGCGAGATCGATGTCTTCCCAGGAATGAGCGATGAGGATCTGAGAGAGATCTACTACTTCGAGCCTAATGTGGTGGGAGATCTGCCAAAGAGAAGTTGACTGCAGGTGATCTGAAGGGATGGCCGTGTGCCGGACATGGGCCTTCTCTATCTCAATGGACATAATGGTCAGAGTCCAAATAGCACGCAAATTTACGGCTGGCGCCTTCATGACCAAATACGAGCCGGGCAGGGAAGATTATAATAATTCGCCAGCGTAACGGCTCTCAGAGTTTCGGGTGTTGGGGAATGAAAGTACACAATTGCGCTCCCAGGTGCGCTGCTACGCTCATTGCGCTATCTCTGGCTGCACTGCCTTTAATCATGCTATCTTTGACTGCAGGAACCGCTATTGCTGGAACAGAGGACGGCAGCTTCTGTCCCGACTGCCCCGACTGGACAGATCTCGACGGCTGGATGGCAAAGAAGGAGGCTTACGAGATTGAGAAGAGCCCCCTGGTACAGGAGCATCCTTCTTTAGCCAACTCTTCAGGCGAAAGCGGAGAACGAGCACCTGTCGCAAAAGAAGATCAAGAGGGCTATCCAGTGCCTGAGATCTTCGCCGCTGTAGGATCAGCATCCTTTGATGGAAAGGTGCTTCTGGACTCCAGGTCCCCTGAGGAGTATTCAAGGGGCCACCTCCCAGGTGCGAGGAACCTTTACTGGAAGGGCATTCAGCGCTCTGGATGCCTCGATCCTGCTCTGGCGCAAGAGGCGCTTCGAAAGATAGGTGTCAACAGCTCTGACGAGATACTGATCTACGGAGGCTCCGACTCAGGTGCAGCTTACCTCTTCTGGGCTTTGAGCTACCTCGGACAAAAGGACGTAAGCAAGCTCAACGGCGGAATAGATGCAGCAGGATCAGATCTGGACACGTCTTCTCCCAGTGTCGAAGAATCGAACTACACAGCAGAGGTCGTCCCCTGGCTCAGGGCCAGCAAAGGCGATCTTGAGTCTTGGCTGTCTGGAGACGATTTACTGAGCGAGGTCCAGATACTTGATGCCAGAGATTTCACGGATTTCGGCATATCCAGGCTGACAGAAGCTGCGCTGAATATCCCTGTGGATAAGCTCTACGAGGGCGACTTCCTGGTGGCAGATTCCGGTGCCCTGGAAGATGTGTTCTCAGGCAGGGATTTAAGCAAGAACAAGACCCAGCTGGTCTACGGAACGCCCCAGGCCTGCAGCCTGTTTTATTGCCTGAAGCTCATGGGGTACAACGCCACTCTGGTCGACGGAGACTGGTGGTCGAAGACCAAGTGGGCGGTAAACAGCATGCATTAGCAGGCCTTTTTATCGCCGTTCAACTTTTTGTTTTAAGTCCAATTATTTTCGGCTCCAATCAGGGCGTCTGTAGCAGCCTTTATTGACCCCGCTGAGCTGTGCTTAGGCCTCCATCCGAGGTTTGAGATGGCCTTTATGTCCAGGAGCATGGCCTTCACATCTCCTCTCCAGCCGCGGCCGTCAATACCTCCTGTGTACCTGTACTCAACATTGGAGAGCCCCATCTCGCCTGTCACAATATCAGCAATTCCAGTCACGTCAACCCAGTCGCTTGAGCCGATGTTGAATATGTTCACCTCTTCATCTGAGCCCTCGACGCAGGTGACCATGCCCTCCACGCAGTCCCTGACCTCCAGGTACGACTTGCGCTGCTCTCCCGACCCCAGGATCTCAAGGCTCTTTGGATTGGTGCGAAGCTTCCTCATGAAGTCCACTATGACCCCGTGAGTTCCGCGCTCTCCCACGATATTCGCAAAGCGGTATATCCAGGACTGCATCTCGAATGTGTGGCAGTAGGAGGAGATCAATGCCTCGCAGGCGAGCTTAGAGGCTCCGTAAAGCGATATTGGCTTCAGGGGCCCGTAGCTCTCAGGCGTTGGGACTACTGTGGCCTCGCCGTATACAGTCGATGTTGATGTGAACGCTATACTCTTGGTGCTCCCCTTTCTCATGGCCTCTAGCAGCCGGTATGTGGCCAGGATGTTCTGCTCAAGGTGGACGCTGGTGTTCTCGGCACCGAGCTTGACGTCAGGGTTTGCTGCCAGGTGAAAGACCATGTCCTTTCCTTTAAGCGCCAAGTCCAGGGCTTCTGAGTCGAAGATGTCGGCTTCAACTAGCTCGAATCCTGGATCTCTCAGGTGCTCGGAGATGTGCTCTCTCTTTCCTGAGCTGAAGTTGTCCAAAACCGTCACTGTGTTCTCTCTTATCAGGCTGTCTGCCAGGTGACTTCCTATGAAGCCCGCGCCGCCTGTGATCAGTATGGATCTGTCCTTGAGGATCATCGAAGGTCCTGAAATCTTCGAAAAGATATACGTTGCCCTTAGACGCTGCCATTAGAGCTTCAGACGCCCTCAGAGCTTCAGGCCCTTGGCTTGTAGGGAGACGAAAATTAAGAAAGCTTAATATTATCCTGGCATCAGCTCAAATGGAGGAAGAAATAATATGGGATCGGTTCTGACAAAGTATGTTCACAGCCTGTTTTATGGCGCGCTTTCGATCATCGCTGAGCATAAAAGGGCATACGTCCGCCTGAACGTGGCCTACTACGGCATCGTGATACTGGCGATGGCCTACTCAGCCTTAGATCCTTCTCTCAGGCAGCCCTTAAACCAGGCGGTAGTGGAGGGGTTCACCCAGGGCCCTCTCTCTTCGATGGGAAGCGCATATGGCGGTGGCCAGATCATCATGGCCATGGTCCTGACCTTTGTCGTCAACCTCTTTCTTGGGAGTTTCGTCTCAATAACGCTTCCTTCCATGCTAATTCCGTTCAGCGGTCTTCTGGTCGGAGCGTTCAGGGCTGTGACCTGGGGACTTATCTTCACGCCTGTCCCCTTCCAGGCATACCTCGTCCCCCACTATCTGACGCTCTTGATTGAGGGGCAGGCCTATGTGCTGGTGATGCTTGCAGCCTACCTCCAGGGCATCGGCCTCGTCAGGCCGTCTTTGATAGGAGAGTCGGACAGAAAGAGGGGATATCTGAAGGGCCTGAGGCTTGCAATCCAACTCTATCCTCTCGTCGCGGCGCTGCTTGCAGTCTCTGCGATCTACGAGGCCTTAGAGGTGATCCTGATCCTTCCAAGGCTGGTCTGACCTTCTGCGCCTGCTGCCTGGTGTGGCTGCCACCTCTCTTGCCACAGCAGGCAGAATTGATACAATATCTTTAATTGTAAAGAGTTGACTTACATAGAGATGGGTTGTGGTGCCTGCCGGCCCTTCACGTGTGCCTGTAGCCCTTGTAAAGACTCGCCGATGATATATTGATGATCTTTATCTAATCGACTTGAATGACTGGCACTCAGGCCGGGCCAAATGTGCATAATAGCTCGGATTGGATATTCAGATTTGACTGAAGAGAGTCTATGGCGGCACCACTGCGCACGATATCGCAGTATGCTTACATCGCGTTAAAGCAGAGGTGGATTCATGAGCGTGCCAATAGATAGGGCGATCATCAGGACGGGGAGCGTAAGATCTAGCAGCTTCTTTAGGGACTGCGTTTCAGGCCACTGGGTTGACTTTCGGGTCAGCTTTCCTGAGAGGTTTGTGGGAGACCTGCCGAAGATAATCATAACTCCAAACGATCTAAACGTCCAGGGCAACTACAATCCAGCTGTAGTGGGAATGGTAAGAGACGTCACCCATTCTGAGTTCTACATCTCGGCCAAGAACTCGGATCTGGCAGAGGGCTTTGCGGGCTTCAACTGGATGGCTGTGCATGAGGCCTCTGGCAGGCGGTCGTCGAACCACATTGGAATGACAGGAGGAACTCTTGAGCCAAAGCACTTCCAGCCAGACGGGGTGCACGGCGACTGGCAGTCCTGGCCTGTCAGCTTCGGCTCTCCTCTGGACGAAACGCCAGTTGTGCTATTGTGCCCCTGCGACCACCACGTCTCTCAGAGCCTGGCTGCAGCTGTGGGAACTGCAAGGACCCCTGGCCCTGAGGGCTTCACTCTGGCTGCGAGAAGCTCAGACTGCTCTTTTGGCAGCTGCAACTTCTCTTATCTAGCGCTCTCTGACAGCGGCAAGAACGCCTTCTCGAAGATCGACTCAGGCTGGGTCACCATGAAGAGGTTTGAGAAGGACTGCGCTCCTGGTGACTGGCAGCACTGGCTGGTAAAGTTCCACGAGCCCTTTGAGAATTCGCCTCTCGTATTCCTCACTGCCCACGGCGGTTCCTCAAGCGTGGAGCTGGACCACTTCCCCAGGATCACGGCAGTTGGCATATCCCAGAGGGTAACTGAAGAGGGCTTCTTGCTGGCTGCGCGAAACCCTGAGTGCTGGGAGGGATACTGCGGATTCTACTGGGTGGCAGTTGGTTAATTATTCCATATCGATAAATCTTCATGAGCGGAGCTGGGTTTATCTCCTATCAGGTCATCATCTGAACACGCCAATGAGCCGAGAAGGAGATCTGGGTGAAGACGATGTTGGGTCGCTTCTGACTGACAGGCAGATCCAGGTGCTGGAGCTTCGCTTAAAGGGCCATTCCCAGCAGGAGGTGGCTGAGATCATGGGCACTACCAGGTCCAACATAAGCATCATGGAGAAGAGGGCGCACCAGAATATAGCCAGGGCCAGGCGCACGATACTCCAGTGGAAGATGATCCAGGCGCCCATCTCTGTGAAGGTCCAGGCAGGAGCCGACCTGTTCGACCTGCCCTCCAGGATCTTCGCTGCTGCAGACGTGAAAGGAATCCAGCTTCCAGTCACCTCAACTGATATAATCTACCAGCTCAGGGTCAAGGCGCCCCAGATCTCAAAGAAGAGGGCTGTGGCAAGGGAGATAGAGATCTTCGTCACCCGCGAGGGAGACGTGCTTCTGGACGACCTGGATTAGCTTTTTATGGGCTCTCCCCTTTGCAGTCCCTGATCTCTGCAATTATCGCTGATTAGCGAAACATTTATCGTTTAGGAAGCCTCTGTTCCTGCGATGGGCATCATTTCGATCTTGAGGCTGCTGCCGATTGTCTTTCTCTTGCTTTCTGTAGCAACAGCCAAGGAGCCTGCGACATTTGGCAGGAGCGTGGACGACATGGTTGGCGCTTTTTCCATTGAGAAGACTGTGAAGCTGGGAGATCGCGGATTCTTCTTTGGGTCTGAGGATGCCGATCCCCTGGCGAGCCCTCCAAGCCTGGATAAGATTTCAGCCGAGATAGGAGACGATTTGGCTCCGAGCCTCTCAGGTTTTGAGATCGATCCAGTGGCTGTGGACGCTGCATCAGGAGAGAAAGTGGGCATTACAGCCCACGTCCTGGACGACCAGGCTGGCCTTGGCAGCGCATCGACCATAAGGTTCGTCAGCCCTTCTGGCTCACAGAGCGCAGATCTGACCCTTGCTCACCTGGTATCCGGAACCTCTAAAGATGGAATTTACTCAGAGAGCATAGCCCTTGACCAGGACAGCGAGAAGGGCACCTGGGCACTGGAGTCGCTCACGCTTGTAGACGGCGCTGGAAACAGCAGGGTCCTTACTGGAGACGATCTGGCAGAGATGAACCTGCCACACCAGTTCACAGTAGCTTGATTTGGGCGATGTCAGGTCTGGCCTGAAGGTCAGGTTCAGCTCAACTGCTCTCAATTACTCTCCTATGATCTGGACCACGAGCTTTCTATTTCTGGGCCTGTTATCAAGGTCTATGAAGACTATCTGCTGCCAGGTGCCAAGCATCATCTCTCTTCCTGAGAATGGAACTGTCAGGCTTGGGCCGAGGATGGAGGCGCGCACATGCGAGTGCCCATTTCCGTCTCCCCACCTGAGGTTGTGGGAGTACTCAACTCCCTCAGGCGCAATGCGCTCAAGCGCATCCCCAAGGTCTTTTACCAGGCCAGGCTCGTGCTCGATTGTGGTCACAGCTCCAGTTGCACCTGGGACGAAGACCACCACAGCCCCGGAAGAGATGCCTGATTCGCGCACGGCTTCTCCAACCTGGGAAGTTACGTCCACCATCTCTCCATCGCCTCTTGTGCCAAACTCCAGATATCTCGTTGCTATCAAATCATCACCTGCGGCTCGTTAACTTGAGCTAGCGAGGCTAAAAAATTATTTATTGGCATCGATAGCAGAGTAATCTGGTGCACAGATGGGCAGCGAGGATTACTACAGCGCAGTGAGAAGGGCACTTCTCGCCATATTCATAGCAAACGTGGCAGTCGCAGCCCTCAAGGGAATCTATGGCCTCTACACAGGGTCAATTTCCATGACCACAGACGGTCTCCACTCTTTCTTCGACAGCGCCTCAAACATAATAGGCCTGGTTGGGATCTACGTGGCCTCCAGGCCTCCTGACAAGCAGTATCCTTATGGACACGGCAAGTTCGAGACTTTTGCCTCCATAGGAATTGCAGTCCTCCTGTTCACCACCTGCTTCCAGGTGATCGAGGCCTCAATATCCAGGTTTCTCAACCCTCTGGTGCCAGAGGTCACAAACCTCAGCTTTGCCATAATGCTGGGAACTCTGGCGCTGAATATCGGCGTCTCTCTGTACGAGTACGCCCTCGGAAAGAAGCTCGGAAGCAGCATACTCGTTGCAGACTCGATGCACACCAGAAGCGACATCTACGCCTCTTTAGGGGTGATCTTGGGACTGGCAACTGTGCGGCTGGGCTATCCAATTGCCGATCCTCTGATCGCGCTGCTGATCACAGGGATCATAGTGCACACGGGAGTTGAGATCATCAGGGATAGCTCCAAGGTGCTTCTGGATAAGGCCTTCATAGATGAGGATGTGATAAAGAGGATTGCGGAGTCTGTAGAGGGGGTTTGCAGCTGCCACAGGATAAGGACTCGCGGGCAGCCTGGCATGATCTACATAGACCTGCACATAGGCGTTGATTCATCTCTCTCCATTGGAAGAGCACACGACATCGCCGTGGCCGTAGAGGAGAAGATAGCAATGGCGCTTCCGGGATCTGAAGACGTGGTCGTGCACCTGGAGCCAAGAGATTACTGCGATATCAGGGCGGATGGAAGAGACGGGGAGATGGCCGGAAAAGAGAAGGACGGCAAGGCCTGAGGTCGCCTCCTGCGGTGCTGTGCCTTACTGCGCAGTCGTGTCTTGTCGATCTCTCAGGCGCTTTTGAGCACTGCAGATAAGTTCATACGGTTGTGGGGCAGTTAATATTAAAATCCAAGCTCTGTTGATCTTCAAATGGGGGATATAGGTTTGCGGGTAGGTTTGCAGGTAGGTTTGCAGGTTTTCAAGCATCAAGGATCTGCTCTCGATCGGGTCGGAGTAAGGTTGATGGTTGCAGTCGACTCCTGGAGGCATTTCAATTGAGCGCTGAGAAGACAGTTCTTCTCCAGGTGATGGGCTCAGGCACTCCTTCTGTGCGCACTTTCTCATTCTCGGTCTATGTTGATGGCGAGGCAGTCGTCTCCGATCAGTCTCTTACGCCTGTTGAGTCTCAGGAGGTGAGGGAGATCTCAGGCCAGTACGAGATGCTCTTTGGCAAAGAGTGCGAGCCCAGTGCAGCAAAAGGCTACGTCGGCATCCTCGGTCCAAGCCTCTTCCAGCTCTGGTTTGGCGCCTCCTGGTCCAGCATCAGGGCAAGGCTCGGAGGGTCGGTCATGAAGCTCGTGGTCTCTTCTGACGCTCCTGAGGTTCTGAGCCTTCCCTGGGAGCTGCTGCGCCCCGGTGAAGAGATCTTCCTGGGGATGCAGCCCGGCTCAAGTATTGTCCGCAGACCTGGGATTGGGGACCTGAAGCCTCCTTTGGAAGACCCACCCAAAGGCCCTCTGAGGGTGCTTTTCATGGCATGTGGCCCAAGGCAGTCTCTGGATTACGTGGCTGAAGAGGAAGGCCTCATCAGGTCAGCCTCCGGGCTGGACGTCGCACTGGACTTCGCAGACCTTGGCACGTTTGAGGAGCTGAGGGCAAGGGTAGACCAGTTCAGGCCTCAGGTTGTCCATCTTGCAGGCCAGGCGTCTGCAAAGGAGGGGTCTTACTGCTTCGCTTTCGAGGGCAAAGGCGGCATTCCAGACGTCAGATCCGCTTCAGAGGTCGCCCAGGCGCTTGAGGGCAAGAAAGTACAGTGCATCGTGCTCACAGGCTGCCAGAGCAGTCATTCAGCTGCAGAAGGCCTCTGCCACGACCTGGCAAGGTCGTCTCTGCCAATGGCCATCTGCTGGCCGGTCTCAATGACGGACGATGCAGGCAAAGAGGCGATCAGGGCGTTTTACAGCTCTCTTCCTGCTGGAATTGGCACTGCATTATCCAGGTCCAGAGCGGTCATAGGCAGAGGCCTGGAGGCTTCAGACCTGCTTCTGGCCTTTCCAGCGCTGTATTCTTCAAGCGATGCTGAGGTGGTCTTTGGAGATGAGATTGAGGCTCACAGGCCTCTGGTTGAAGAACAGGAGCCGCTGCCGGGAACGGCTGAGGGCTATGCCAGGGACTTCGTTGGCAGGAGGAGGGATCTCCAGAAGCTCATGCCCGTTTTGAGGGACGGCTCAGTCAGGGCTCTGGTAATTACTGGTCCTTCTGGCGCTGGAAAGAGCGCCCTGGCTACAAAGCTGGCGCGGGGATTGGAGGCTGAAGGATTCTTTTTAATTCCAATATACAGCTCAGAGAACAATTTCTTGATCCCTGCCAGGGTCATGGATGCCTGCAGCAGGGCATTTCTGAAGGCTGCTCTCAAGGCAGAAAGCGAGGGCAAACCGGATCAGGCAGGCCTCTTCAGGTCTGCGTCGCAGGCGCTCTCTAACCCCAGGCTTTCCTCTGACGACAAGCTAGGACGCATGATATCAGCCCTGAACAACGGCAAGTTCGCGCTTGTGCTCGACCGATTTGACCTGAACTTAGGTCCGGATGGCAAGATCCTGGACAGAGGAGTCTCTGAGATATACCTTCGCCTCATGCGCCTGCTCACCAGCTCCAGGGCTGTCTTCACGTCAGAGCGCCTGCCAGAAGATCTGATGACTCTGCCCTCTAGGGCCTGGGAGTATTCGCTTGGCCCTCTGTCTTTGCCCGACTTCAACAGGTTCCTCACAAGAGCATCAACAGCAGAGAGGCGCTCATCTGGGGTCGAATACGAGCGCGTCAAAGCTGTCTACAGCTCTCTTGAGGGGTATCCCGCCTGCCTGGATTTAGTTGCGCGTGCCATAAGCCACGGCTTGAGCGCTGAGGCAGAGAAAGGCGTTGGATGCGACGGCTTTGCATCTCTGCTCTATAGTTCTCTTCCCAAGATCTCACAGGGCGCTATCTCCAGGATCGCGGTATACGAGGTTCCTTTGAGCCAGGATGCAGTATCTGCTGTTGTTGGAAGGCCAGGAGACGGCCTTCTGAGCATGATAGAGGCCTGGAAGAGCCGCGGACTCGTCTTTGGCCTGGGATCAGAGCTTATGGCGCTCGACTCGCACAAGCGAAGCTGGCTCTTAAGCCGCCTGGAGAAAGACCAGATAGCTGTGGCCCAGAGGGACGCAGGCGACTTCCTGAGAGCCCTGGCTGAGCAGAGGCGTTCGAGAGAGCTGGGGTTATCAAGGCTCGAATGCATGCTTGAGGCCAGGGGGCACTACCTGGCGTCAGGCGACGTCGAGAGGGCGAGAGACGCCACGAGCAGGATAAGCGGCTTCCTCATGGGCAGAGGGATGTACTACGATGTGAGAAGGCTAAACGAGGGCCTTCTTCCCCTGGGGACAAGTCCATCGACTTTGAGCTGGATGGCGCAGGCGTGCGCCGCTCAGGGCGATTATGCAGAGGCAGAGAAGCTGTATCAGAGATGCCTGGAGGCATCAGCCGATGACAGGAATGCTGCGAACTCCTGGCATGGCCTGGCATCAATTGACCTGCACTTCGGCAGGTACGAGGCTGCCAGGGCAAACTTCCAGAAGGCAATGGAGATTTACAGGCAAATTGGCGACCGCCTGGGCGAAGCCGCATCCCTGCACGGAGTAGCGTCTATAGAGATGGCTCTAGGCGAGAACGACACTGCAAGATCTGATCTGGAGAGGGTGCTTGAGCTGCAGGAGGCGCTGGGAGACATCTCAGGTCAGGCGTCCACTCTGCACGACCTCATAGCCCTGGACCTGAGGGTTCCAAACTACAAGGCTGCGAGGGCGAAGCTTGAAAGGTCAGTACAGCTGCTTCGCCAGATAGGAGACTCATCAGGAGAGGCCGCAGCCGTCCATAACATGGCGTCCATCGACATGGAGATAGGGGAGCTGGATAGTGCCAGGGATGAGTTCCAGAGGGCTCTCTCGATAAGGCAGCTCCTGGGGGACAGGGCTGGCGAAGCCTCAGCTCTACAGGGCCTGGCATCAGCAGAGATAGAGAAAGGAAACAGCGATGCTGCCCGCGATGCTTTCAGAAATGCTCTGGAAATCTTCCAGGAGATAGGGGACAAATCCGGCGAGGCATCCTCTTTCTTCCAGCTGGGGATCATGGCGTCTCTCCAGGGAAAGGTCAAGGAGGGCTTGAGCCTTATAGCCTTGAGCGGGATCATCCTCAGGACTGCTGGAAGCCCTGAGTTCGAGCAGGTCGAGCCTGTTGTTGAGCGCCTGGCCTCGCAGCTGAAGTACAGCCAGGAGCAGTTCATGCAGATGATAAGGCAGGTCACTGGCGCGTATAAGAGGGATAAGGGCAAAAACCTTTTAGAGCTGGCCTTCAGAAAGGCTAGGTGAGGCGACTGTCTTAATTTTATTTTATCAATCCGACCACTATATTCATTAATCCCAAATGTGCATAGTCTCTACGAACACTGCCAACGGGGGATAGTTAGTGCCTGGTTCAAACGTCGAGAGCGAGTTATCGAGCGCTGCCCAAACGGGATCAGCGCCAATTCTGGTGGAGCTGGTGCCCAGGTCCGGGTCTGTGCAGGCGAGCGTTTCAGCGCTTTCCAAGGAGAATGCCGGCGTAGAGTCAGTAGAGGCCATGAGCAGCGCCATGAGCCTGATCCAGTCAATGGCTCAGTGCCTCATAGCAGCCATTGGCGATGGCGCTGGAAGCCTTGGCCCTTCCGGAGCTGAGATCGATTTTGGGATCAGGTTCGATGCCGATGGCGAGGCCTTCCTTGCCAGGTCCGGGCCTGAGGCTGCCTTAGGGGTGAAGCTGATCTGGATACGCTGAAGTCCTCCTGATAATCTGACCTTCTAATGCCTTTTAAACCTGGTTTTGTCTTTGCCGGCCTATTTCCAGATTCTCTGCTCTCGCGATCTCTGGAGAAGGCTTAAGAGCATTTAGTCGAATAGTTCTGGGCCTATGACTCTCATGTACTTCAGCACAAACGGCCACCCGGAGCACGTGGACTTTAAAAAGGCGCTTCTGGTAGGCCAGGCGCCGGACAAGGGGCTCTACATGCCAGAGAAGATTCCAGCAATCCCCAGAGATGAAATCATCGATTTCTCAGGCAAGAGCTATCCAGAGGTCGCCTACAGGGTTCTCCTCCCTTATCTTCAGGGATTGGTTCCAGAGGACCGGTTAAGAGCAATCCTCAAGGACGCCTACAGCTACGACCTGCCAGTGGAGACTGTCTTTCCGGGCAAGTACGTAATGAGGCTCGATCGCGGCCCCACATGCTCGTTTAAAGACTTCGCAGCCAGGCTCATGGGCAGGCTGATCCAGTATTTTCTGAGCCTTGAGGGAAAGAGGATAGTCATCTTGACTGCAACCTCAGGAGACACGGGGTCCGCTGTGGCCCAGGCATTCTATGGCCTTGAGGGGATAGATGTCGTTGTCCTCTTCCCGAGAGACGAGGTGACCGAGAGGCAGCGCAGGCAGATGACCACACTTGGCAGGAACGTCTCAGCCGTAGCAGTCGACGGCAAGTTCGACGACTGCCAGGCGCTAGTCAAGCAGGCATTCGCTGATGGAGAGCTAAAAGGTCTCAACCTCTCTTCAGCGAACTCGATCAACGTGGGACGGCTCCTGCCTCAGGCGGTGTACTACTTCTACGCCTACTCCAGGGCTGCAAAAGACGGCCAGGAGGCGGTATTCTCGGTTCCCAGCGGCAACTTCGGAGACCTGATGGGAGGGCTCATAGCCATGAAGATGGGGCTTCCAGTGAGGAAGTTCGTGGCTGCCACAAACGAGAACGACGAGTTCCCTGAGTTCATGAAGACAGGAGTCTACAGGCCCATACGTCCCAGCAGGAACTGCATCTCCAACGCCATGAACGTGGGCCATCCCTCGAACCTGGCAAGGGTTTTCTCCCTTTACGGTGGCGAGATGGACGAGACAGGAATAGTGCACAAGATGCCAGACCTGGAGGAGATGAGAAAGAACCTCTTTGCAGTCTCGATCTCAGATGAGGAGACACGGCAGACCATAAAGGACGCTTATGCCAGTTATGGAGTCGTGCTCGAGCCCCACGGCGCTGTGGGGTGGGCTGGGCTTCTTCACTACTTGAGGGAGGTCGAAGACTGGTCGCCCTGCATCTCTCTTGAGACTGCAGACCCAGCCAAGTTCCCAGATGAGATCATACGGCTGATAGGCATAGAGCCCAAGGTCCCTGAGGCCATGTCTTGCTTAGACGAGCTTGAGGAGAAGTTCGAGAGGATGGACAACAGCTATAATGGGTTAAAATCGCTCCTGCTGGGTTTATTTGGGGAGTCTTCGAGAGATGGCGATAGAGCAGGGGATAAGGCAGCTGTGCGTACTTAAGCCCTGGAGAAGATATGTCTGAAACGCCAGAACTGATCTTCGATGACATAGGAAGCTATCCCGTACCCAAGGGCTTTGTCTTTCAAGGCCTTGATGAGGATTACGCAAACCTGGTCAGAGATACTATGGCCCTGAAGGTGTCGACGGGCCTCGATGTCCCTACATACCCCCAGTTCAGGGACATGATAAGGATGTTCCTGGACCCGATCGAGGACCCTGAGTCTCAGGAGAGCCCTTACCTCATAAGGAAAGATCGCGCAGAGATATTCGAGCTTGGTGTGTTGAGGGATGTCTGCAAGGACAGGCCAATCAGGGTCTGCGTGACAGGCCCTCTTGAGCTTTATATCTCTGTCTTTGGGGCAACGATGTACGAGGACGTTCTCTACAGCCTGGCCAGAAGCGTAGCTCTGTTCCTGGAGAAGGCTATGGAGACACTGCCTGTGAGGATAGCCTCTGTGGACGAGCCAAGCCTGGGACTGAGCTCCAACATAGCCTTTGGCCAGGACGCGATCCAGAAGGCGCTGGAGACTGCGAGCAGGCCCTGCAGGGATATAGACTGCGAGGTCCACCTCCACTCTCCGCTTTACGCAGAGCTATGCTGCAGCGTTCCCTCTTTGTCAGTTGTGGGAGTAGAGTCTGCAGCCAACCCCGACTACCTCAGGCTGATAGACAGGAAGACGCTTGAGGAGACTGACACCTACATCAGGGCTGGAATTGCAAGGACAGACATACTCTCAATGGCTGCAAAGATCAACGATCGCCTGGGAAGAAACCTGTGGGATAGTCCTGCGGAGCTGGAAAGAGAGATCCTGGCCTCTGAGTCTTCAGATGTGATAGAGAAGAGGCTCTCCAAGGCCTACTCCATCTTTGGCGACAGGCTGCGCTGCGCAGGCCCTGACTGCGGCCTGGGGTCTTGGCCAAGTCAGAAGGTGGCTTCATCCCTTCTCTCAAACTGCTCCAGGGCCATATCCTCGTTCAAAAAGGGCTTCAAGCGCTGAGGCCCTACCTGCTCTTCTGCGTGAAGCTCCTGACTTCAGCATGGTACATCTAATATTCTGACACTGTTATGTGGGCTCACTGCAGCAGCACTGCCGCTTCTGGAAGTTAATATATCATAATATCTATTATAAAAGTGATTTGGCAGATCATAATATCTCTGTAGATATTTTATCTAATCGGTGAAAACACTCAAATATTTTCTTATGTGAGTTTTCAGTCTTGCTATACTTAATGGAGGATTACTATGATTACCATTATCTATAAATATTTTAAGAGCATTTCTAAGTATCATGAAACTGAGGGTAGTGAGCTCGAAGAAGGAGATCTCTGACCTGAGTCGCAACGAACAGGTGGTTCACCTGGCCTTCCGCGCTTCGAATATGGATGTCATGGGCCTTGTCCAGTCATGTCCGAGGCTCAGAGCCGTCCAGATCCCTCCATCCTATCACGAGACCATGTCCAAAGCAGCCCAGCAGTTCCTTGAAATCCAGGGAGTAGAGCTGCTCAGAGGAGATGTCTGGGGTCACCGCAAGGATATAGATGAATATTATACCATCAGCGACAAGGTAATACGAAGGATATCGAATTTGATGGCCGAGGGCAACAGCGTTGACGAGACTGTGAAGCGAGTCCAGAGGGAGACCAAGCTCTCTGAGGATCTGATAAGGTACATACTCAAGGAGCAGGTTCTGGCCTGAGTTTGGGCTTAAATGCCCTCAGGATTTCGCCTATTTTTGTAACCATTATAGTTTTATGGAATGAGAGCAACAGCCCCTCCTATGGATCTCATGAGCCTAGTTCAGGCGTCTGTTGATGGCCAGAGATCGAGGCTCGAAAAGTCGCTTGCTCAAAAGTACGGGGTTCCTGAAGAGGAGATAAGCGAGATAGTATCGGGTTATCTCAGGGATGCCTATGGACCAGCGCTGGAGGTGGCCAGGTCTATCTCCAGGTCTGAGGGCCCTGTGGTCCTGTTCATAGGCAAGGAGGGCTGTGCCATCTGCCAGAAGTCGAGTCCTGAGCTTAACAGGTTTCTGGAGAGGCACTGTGAGGTAACGCTCGTTAAGCTGGACTACTCTGAGCCTTCTGGCCTTCTGTATCACGCCATTTACACAGGCAAAGATGGCATGCTCCCGCTGATCGCCCTGATCTGTGGGGGGCATGTGACAAAGCTCTTCACAGGAGAGTGCGTTCTTCCTGACGTCCTGGAGAAGCATTATGCGGCCATGATCTCAGGCTGCAGCCAAAAGGCACATGCCACTGGATAATTTAGCTTCAAGGTCGGTTGGAGTCAGATGGATTTGGTTTGAGCTCGAATTTGTTTTAAACTCTGAGATGGATAATTTTAATAGATGATTGGATGAGGAGATGGATGCCATGACCATAATAGCTCTAAATTTTAAGACATACAAGGAGGCGACGGGTGAGGCTGCGCTTCGCCTGTCTGAGATATGTGAGGACGTCTCTAAAGAGTACGATGTCAAGATGATAGTCGCTCCCCAGGCAGCGGATATAAGGCTGATCTCAGGCGCAGTCAGGATACCGGTCTATGCCCAGCACGTCGACGGCGTGGGCCACGGGGGATTTACCGGGCACATAACTGCAGCTTCTCTTAAAGCCGCTGGAGCTTCAGGTTCTCTCATAAACCACTCTGAGAGGAGGCTCAAGCTCGCTGACATAGATGCTTCAATTGCAGCGTGCAGGGCTGCTGGCCTCAACACAATCGTCTGCACCAACAACATTCCCACATCCAGGGCGGCAGCTGCTCTGAAGCCTGATTACGTGGCTGTGGAGCCTCCTGAATTGATAGGTTCAGGCATTCCTGTCTCGAAGGCTGACCCAGAGGTCATACGAGGGTCTGTGGAGTTCGTCAAGGGCATTGAGCCATCGGTTGGAGTGCTGTGCGGAGCTGGCATCACCCACGGAGAGGACCTGAGAGCTGCAGTGGAGCTTGGGTCTGAGGGAGTCCTCCTGGCCTCTGGCATAATCAAGGCCAAGGACCAGAGGAAGGCTTTGGAAGACCTGATGACGGGGATATGAGATGATCTGCGTTCACCTCAGGGTCTCAGGCCTGGTCCAGGGAGTGAATTTCAGATCTTACACCAGGTCCAAGGCACAGGAGCTTGGGGTAAATGGGTGGGTCAGAAACCTCCCTGGCGGGGGCGTTGAGGCTGTGCTTGAAGGTGACAGGAAGAAGGTGGGAGAGCTGATAAGCCTGATGAAGTCAGGACCTTCTGGAGCTATGGTCTCTGGGATGGAGCTCTCTGAGATTAAGTGCAAGGGCTACGAGAATTTTTCGATCAATTACTGACAGGTGATTTCTTGCTCACTATAAACAGATACAAGTGCTGCTACTGTGGTGCGTGCGTTGGCTCCTGCCCCAGCACCGCCCTGGAGCTGGTGGAGACATGGGTCGAGGTCTCAGATGAGTGCACCGGCTGCGGCAGATGCGCGAAGATCTGCCCGGTTGGCGCCCTGGAGGTGAAGTCATGAAGTGCGATATGGTGGTCGTGGGCGCGGGCCCTGGCGGGTCAATGGCCGCAAAAGCCGCTGCTGAGGCAGGCTTAAAGGTGGTCATGGTCGAAAAACGCCAGGAGATAGGAGACCCTGTGCGCTGCGCAGAAGGCGTATCTAAGAGGTCGCTGCTTGAGATGGTCAAACCAGACCCTAGGTGGATCGCGGCAGAGGTCAAAGGCGCCAAGATCTACGCTCCTGACGGCACTGAGATAGTGATGTCTGAGGACAAAGCAGGAGCTGAGGTGGGCTACGTCCTTGAGAGGAAGGTCTTCGACAGGGGCCTGGCAATGGACGCAGCACGTGCAGGCGCTGAGGTCATGGTCAAGACCAGGGCGCTGGGACTTCTCAGGGATGGGGGTAAGATCTCTGGAGTCTCTGCCATGCACCTGGGAGAAGAGTTCAGGATTGAGGCTCCTCTCGTGATCGGCGCAGACGGGGTTGAGTCCAAGGTCGGACGCTGGGCTGGGATCGACACAGCCTTGAATCCCAAGGACATCTCTGTGTGCGCTCAGTTCCTGGTCCACGACCCATCGATAGAGAACGACTACTGCGAGTTCTTCCTCGGAAATGAGAAGGCTCCAGGAGGCTACATCTGGATCTTTCCAAAAGGCGATCACCTGGCCAACGTGGGATTGGGAATTCTCGGCTCCAAATCCAAGTCCGGCTATCCAGTGGCCTTGCTTAAGAAATTCATGAAGGAGCGCCTGCCAGACGGAAAGGCCATTGAGATGGTGGTTGGCGGAGACCCTGTGGCAGGAGTCATGGAGACTACGACTGCAGACGGGGTCATGCTCGTGGGAGACGCTGCGCGACAGACCGATTCCCTAACAGGTGGCGGAATACTCAATGCCATGAAGGCAGGACAGATAGCAGGCCAGGTTGCGGCAAAGGCTGTCCCTTCAGAAGACGTCAGCAAGTCGGGCTTAAGGGAGTACGAGGCTCTCTGGAGGGAGGCTATGGAGAAGCACCTTCAGAGGAGCTATGAGTACAAAGAATTCTTCGTGAAGCTCACAGACGGGGACCTGAACAACCTGATTGGGTCTCTCAAGAGGGAGGACATCTCCAAGATGGACCTTCGCGGAATGCTGAGGGTGATGTTCAGGTTAAACCCCAAGCTTCTCTGGGATTTGAGGCACTTGATAGTGTAATTTTGGTCAGACGATGCCTGTCGGGGATGCCCAAGTGGTGTCTTTAGCATCCCTGGCAGCATCAGCTGCCCCAAATCAAGGGGCAAAGTGTTTAAACATTTGAAACCTATTTTCTTCAGTCGTTCTCTCTTGGGGCGTGTTCTGGGCCGGGTGCATGAGCAAAGAGGCTTCCTGTCTGATGAACTTAGCGCAGACATAGGCACAGCAGATGATCAATTGCCGCTCGCCTGCGCTTTGCCGCCTGAAGAGGAGGTGTTGTGGATGATCAAGAGAATGCTGTTCGTTTTATCCCTGTTTGCGGCGCTCATCGCCCCAGTATATGCAGATTCTGAAGTGGTTGTGGATTCATCTTCTGTGTCTCCCTTCCAGAGCATCGGTGCCGACGGCAAATACGGCTGGGGAAGCACTCTTCCGTCCGGAGCTATCAGCTGCGATCCTCTGTGGGGAAGAGAGCTTGGGGTCCCGGCAAAGCTGGAGATAGAGGCTGCAAAAGAGAGGCTCTTCTTGAACAAGTATGTCAATCCTTCCTCTGCTAGAAACGAGGTCCTGGCTGCCAAATGGCGGCTGGCCTCGAACAAGTACGAGAACCCCGACTCTGCGGCAAATCAGGTACAGCTGGCCAGGGAGCGTCTCTGGGCAAACAAGTATACCAATCCCTCTTCTGCTGCCTGGCAGGTTCAGGCTGCCAGGGAGCGCCTCTGGTCGAGGACCAAGTCCTTCTACGTCCACGACTTCGAGGAGGGGTCTTCTGCAGGTGCTCTCTGGTTCGAGTCCCAACAGAGCTTCGCATCAAGCGATGAAACCAGGCTTCAGCAGGAGTCGATTGCTGAGTCCAGAAAGGCTCGTTCTCCCTGGGGCGACCAATCTATAGAGGACAGGTTCGGCCACTGGAAAGAGGAGATGCAGGGCACCGAAGAGGCATCTGGCGGATCGGATAACACATCATCTGGCGGTGTAGTCTAGGACATACCTAAGGGCGAAGAGCCATCAGCCATTTTTGGGAGCCTCGATAAGTCGAGGCCTATCCTGATCCTCTCTTTATCTGCATCTATGGAGACCACTGCTGCGTGGAAGATGTAGCGCAGCGTCCTCCTTCCCTCTGGGACCTTGAGGTTGTGCTCCCTCCTCAGCTTCGCCACTGCAGACTGCTGCAGAGCAGGGCTCGACTGGAGGAAGAGAAGTCCTGGAAGGTTCAGCCTCTGGTGATCTGACGATGGGTACCGGTCTCCCAGGAGGCTCTGGAGCTCTGCCCTGGTCACCTCTGCAGTGACGGGCCCGCTCTTAACCGATATGCCGTTTTCATCTGCCTTAACATGGTCCACATGAGAATGGAGCGCGCCCAGCGTGTAGCTGTCTCCCCTTCCCCTCTTCTCCTCTGGCATCAGGCACTCAAGCTTCTTCATGAAGGGTTTTAGGAGCGGGCTGCTTCCTCCAAAGAGCGTGCCAGGAAGGTTCCTCACCTCTACCTTGAACTGGGCCAGGTCTTCTTTTCTCAGGTCGATGAAGATCATATGCCTCTATTCCCCTGCTGCCAGATATCTATGTTGGCTTCTTTTCCATATCGAAGATGATGGCGTCTTCATCTGGCGGCCAGAATACCAGGTATCTGGGACTTGAATCCTCCGGGACTGCATAGGTCAGATACCCCTCTGCAGAGCCTCCAGGCGGTATGGCTGGGGAGAGCATCTTGTAGTTGATGGCGCTGTAGGAGATTCCATGAGAGTCTGTCAGGACTGCGAACCTGCCGAAGTCCCTGTCAGCCAGAGATATGACCCCTGGGCCTGTGTTCTTCAGGATGTAGTTCACGCTTACTATTCTTCCACCATCTGACACGGATACGCCCTCTATTCCAGCTGAGCAAGTCTTGCAGGAGATGAGGCTGCCCAGTGAGTATAGCTCTCCAGGCGGCCTGACATCCTTGTCCAGTCTAACTGCAATGCCTGTCTCTTCCCAGGCCAGAAGGACCGGCTTTTCTCCCTGATCTATCTCGAATGCCAGGCTGCCGAAGGCTGTCTCCCCTGGATCCAGTTCAGACTTGTCAAGTGGATTTTTGAGCGTGTCAGAAGAAAGAGGGCTTCTGTGTCTGCCTGCGCTGTCTATCACCTCGAATCTCGCTGGATCGAGATAAGCCTCCTGGCTGCGGCCGTTTTCGACTACAAGGCCGAGTGTCAGAACCCACTTGCCTTCATCTGAGCTTCCATACCTGTGCATGTCCACCACGC
The DNA here is from genome assembly GCA_964639235.1 of uncultured Methanotrichaceae archaeon. GTDB lineage: Archaea > Halobacteriota > Methanosarcinia > Methanotrichales > Methanotrichaceae > CAZXDN01. Next base: position 34,489 of record CAZXDN010000006.1, read on the forward strand.
TCAAGTTGATGCCCGTCTCAGACGCCACCTCGTACATTGCTGGCAGCCCCTTTGAGATGGCAGGAGGCATGCTCGATCCTCTGACCATTGGTGTACCCCACATCGCACATCCCAAGCAGAAGATCGCGATAGACAGCGCGACTGCGCATAGCGCCTTTGTCATTTCCCTCTACTCCGGAATCTTTCTAGCATATTTCTAATGTAAAATGGGATTAATCACATTATTAATAAACTTTTTCTATCATAGGAAGCTTCGGGCACATTTCCCGCATCAATGTTATAGTAATACCGTTATATACTCTTCAAATATTTAACCGTTCTATTAATCTCCTTTAAATGTAAAGCTAGACTGAGAATTCTAGTTTTATGTTTATCAGAATGCCATAACCTCTATTCATTTGTAAATGTTCTCCAGATACTGTTATTATCAAACTAATTAATTTTATTAAGTAATCTACTTGGACTCCTTTTCAAAACAAATTATTTATATGATAAAGTATTTGCGAGATTAAAAAATATGGTGATCATATGAAGGAGTCCACAGTGAAGATACTTGATGACAAGGACATGGAGTTCGTCGACACTCTCAGGAGCTTGGGCGTTCCAAGAAACGTTGCGACATTAATCACCTTCCTGGCCAACGTTGATGAGGCCTCCTCTAGAGAGATCGAGATGGGCTCTGACCTGCGGCAGCCTGAGGTGTCAATTGCCATGCGAACCCTTCGCGAGAACCACTGGATTGAGGAGCGTGAGATCAAGCGGGAAGGAAAGGGCAGGCCAATGAAGGTCTATGCGCTTCATGCCTCAATAGACGAGATCATAAGGCATTTCGAGGAGGAGAAGCTGCACGAATCGGCCCAGGCCATGGAGTCTATCCAGAGGCTAAAAGAGCTGATCTCAACTTAAATGAGAAGGGGCGGCAAGCCTCAGTTCCATTTTCGAGGCTTTTGAGAAATTTTCGTGCCGCCCTCACATGTCCATTTTCGCCATCTGTCCTCTAGATCCTGACGTTTATTCCTCTGTCTATCAGATATCTCTTGACAGACTCTACGCTGTACTCCCCGAAGTGGAATATGCTTGCGGCCAGTGCAGCCGAGGCATTTGTCTTCTTGAAGACCTCGAACATGTGCTCAGGGCTTGCGCACCCTCCTGAGGCGATGACGGGTATCTTCACCCTGGATGAGATCTCTCCTGTTAATGGTATGTCGAAGCCGTCGTATGTCCCGTCACGATCCATGCTCGTCAGCAGGATCTCTCCAGCTCCCAGCTCCTCAGCCTTCTTTGCCCAGGCGATGGCGTCAACACCAGTGAACTGCCTTCCGCCATAGAAGGAGCACTCGAACCAGCACTCGCCCTCTGGTGTCTTGATGATCTCTCTTCCTTCCTCCAAGTTGTACCTGCGCTTGGCGTCGATCGCCACAATGCAGGCCTGGTTTCCGTACCTGTCTGCTATCTCGCTTATCAGGTCGGGCCGCTTTAAGGCTGAGGTGTTAAGAGATACCTTGTCAGCTCCTGCGTTGAAGACTGACCTTGCCTCTTCCAGCGTCTTTATGCCTCCGCCCACGGCTAACGGCACAAAAACCTCCTGGCAGGTCTTCTTGATGACCTCTGTCATTGTATCCCTGCGCTCGTGCGAGGCTGTGATGTCCAGGAAGACTATCTCGTCTGCGCCCTCCTGGTAGTACCGGGTTGCCAGCTCCCAGGGGACTCCTGCGTACCTTATCTGCTTGAACTCTATTCCCTTGACTACCCTTCCGCCTGGCACTCCGAGATCGCAGTCCAGGCATGGGATGATCCTTCTGGCTAGCATCTGCACAACCTCACGAAGTTTTCGAGAATTCTCAGGCCCTTTTGGCCAGACTTCTCCGGGTGGAACTGGGTGGCATAAAGGTTCTCCTTGGCAATCACAGCTGCAACTTCTGTGCCGTGGTGGGTCGTGGCTGCGATTATGTCTCTCTCCTCTGGGACGCAGTGATATGAGTGGACGAAGTAGAACATATCGCCCTCTTTTATCCCATCCAGAATGTCCAGGCCTTTTATGATCTTGATGTCGTTCCAGCCCATCTGAGGTATCATCACGCCCTCTGGCAGCTTTACAACAGAGCCCGGCACCCAGGAGAATCCCCTAGCTTCTGGGTTCTCTTCGCTTCTCTCGAAGAGCACCTGCATTCCCACGCATATCCCCAGGACCGGCGTGCCGGATCTCAGGACCTCTGAGAGCGGGCCCTCGAAGCGCTCCAGCCTCTCCATGCACTTTCCAAATGCGCCTACACCTGGGACCACGACTCCTCCGGCGTCTGAGAGTCCCTCTGGCGAACGTATCACCTCAGGCGATGCCCCGACTTTGGATAGGGCATTGTAGATGCTGAAGAGGTTGCCCATCCCATAATCCACGATAGCTATCATTTAACTCCTGCCCTTTTCGTTAGCCGGAATGGTCTTTCCTTTAGGCTGATATATATCTTCCCGAAATGGTTTTTATATCAAAAAATAGGAAACGGAAGGTCGGTGAAGCGATAGGCAATCGCTCTGAAGATGCGGACGTTTATTTCGGACCAGGACAGGGCATCTGTGACCTCTGGCTGCGATGAGCCTGAGTCCCCCTCAGCAGTTGAGCATCGGCTGAAGAGCGCAACTTCCAGGCCGAGCCCATCTGAACATCGGGGAACGCTTGTCTTTCAGCGCCAATCCTAGATATAATCTATTGTCCCTCCAGTTCCATTCGCATCTGTGCTGAGTCTGTCATGTGCAGGACCTAGACGGGGGAGGCGAGCGGCTTATCTTTTGCCAGAATGACCCGGCACCCGCAGAGACGCGGCTGCCAGGCCATTTTAAAAAAGTCATTAGAATATAATCAAAAGGAGGAGGAAATATGAATCTTAGGCAACCAAATGCCAGTGCAGCTACTGGAACTTTCAACAGGTCAAGGAGCGTAGTCCCGACCTCAGGAATATGTTCTGATTGTCTGGATGGATGCCGCGGCGGCTGTGAGACATGGCTTGCGTCTTTCAGGGGGCGCGAGGTTCTCTACCCAGGGCCTTTCGGAGAGATCACTGCAGGAGCTGATAAGAACTATCCAGTGGATTACTCTCACATCAACATCCAGGGATACGCAATGGGCGCAGACGGGCTGCCAGAAGGAGTAGCAGCTGGCCCAGACACAGCTCTCTTCCCCAATGTCGATACCCAGACTGAGTACGGCTGGGATAAGAAGGTCAAGATGACAGTCCCCATATTCACTGGCGCACTTGGCTCAACCGAGATTGCCAGGAAGAACTGGGAGCACTTCGCAATTGGCGCAGCAATTACGGGCATCACCCTTGTCTGCGGAGAGAACGTCTGCGGGATAGACCCAGGGCTCGTCTTGAATTCCCAGGGCAAGGTCCAGCTCTCTCCTGAGATGGACAGGAGGATCAATACTTATAAGAAATTCTACAACGGCTTTGGCGAGATCCTGGTGCAGATGAACGTCGAGGACACGCGCCTTGGGGTTGCAGAGTACGTCTCATCCAAGCACAACCTTGAGACCATTGAGCTGAAATGGGGCCAGGGAGCAAAGTGCATTGGAGGGGAAATCAAGGTCAAGACCCTTGAGAGGGCACTCGAGCTCAAGAAGAGGGGCTATGTTGTCTCCCCAGACCCGACGCTTCCAGAGATACAGGCAGCATTCAAGGACGGAGCCATAAAGGAGTTCGAGCGCCACTCGCGCCTGGGATTCGTCACCCAAGAGGGATTCATGGCTGAGATAGACAGGCTCAGGGACCTTGGATTCAAGAGGATCACGCTTAAGACCGGCGCCTACTCTATGGTCGAGCTTGCGATGGCCCTCAGGTACGGCGCAGAGGCCAAGCTGGACCTGCTGACAATCGATGGCGCACCTGGCGGCACTGGCATGAGCCCCTGGCCCATGATGAACGAGTGGGGCATACCGACTTTCTACCTCCAGGCCCTGGCAATAGAGTTTGCAAACAAGCTCACCAAGCGCGGCCTGAGGGTCCCAGACCTCGCAATGGCTGGAGGGTTCTCAACTGAAGACGGAGTCTACAAGGCCATTGCAATGGGCAGCCCCTACTTCAAGGCTGTGTGCATGGGCAGAGCCCTCATGATCCCAGGAATGGTTGGAAAGAACATAGGCGACTGGCTGGCAAAGGGCGAGCTTCCAAAGACTGTGTCCAAGTTCGGCACCAAGCCTGAGGAGATCTTCGTCGCGTTCGAGGAGCTCAAGGCCAAGTACGGAAACGACTTCAAGGACATCCCAATGGGAGCCATTGCCATCTACACATACGGCCAGAAGTTCAGGACCGGCCTGCAGCAGCTGATGGCTGGATCTAGAAACTTCCGCCTCTCGAACCTGGGAAGAAATGACCTGATGGCTCTGACTGAAGACGCCTCCAAGATCTCAGGCATTCCCTATGTCATGGATGCCCGCCGCGAAGAGGCAGAGGCAGTTCTGGACTCTCTGATCTGAGTTATTTTGTGTGCGCCTGAGGAGGGATAAAGCCATGTCCAGTCCCTCTCTTAGGCTTTTGTTTTTTCTGAAATTTTCGTTTATTCTGAGACTCTTCTGGGCTTGAGGGTCCCTCTCTCCTCTGGCCGGCACAACCGATAAATAGCGATCTCCTCAAATAAGTTAGAATGAGGTGTTTAATTTATGCATCGCACATTTTTGGCTTTATTGATGCTGTGCATCTTGTGTTCGGGCACAGCTCTAGCAGGATACAGTGCAGGCCAGTCCTCAGCTGAGGCCTCGATGTCAAGTCTTGACGTTCAGTCGGGAAGCGCTCAGTACGCATCTTCTGACCTGGCAGAGTACTCCACCCAGGCTCCGCCTGCGTCTCAGCAGATGTCTTTACAGCCTCTGGATGTAGGCGTAAGCGCTCCTGGCAGCGTGTACTTCAGAGGTGGCAAGATGAGCTGGGGTGACTACTCAGGGATCTCCTCGCTCTCCTCGCCGCTTCTCTGGGCCTCTACAAATGGTGGCTGGTCCTGGTACTCTGTGGTGCCGCTGGGCGGCTGGAGCAGGCAGATAATCTACGTCCCGGTCCCTGGTGTCATGAAGGCATATGAGACGTATCCGTCTGGAGCCGTACAGGAGTACGATCTTGGAAGCGCAGGCTTCGGCTACAGCTACCTCTGGTTCTACGCAGACGTCCCTGGAAGGCACACAAGCATGTTCACAGTAGATGGCGCGCCGAGCAACTCGGTGATCACCGATGTCCTGTCCACATCGCAGGTAGAGCCAGGATATTCATCGCCAGTGACTTCTGCAGTCTCATCTGCATCATCTTCTTCATCCACAGCGACCACCGGCAGATACTCCCTGGTCTCAGGCGCAGCTGTGACCTACCCAACGGGCGCTGGGACGGAGAGCAGGTACTCTCTCAGGTCCAGCACCAGGCCGTCTGGCGGCGTGACCACGGCGGCTCGTTCAACGAGCGGTGTTACATCCATCGGCTACGTTTCTGGCGGCGTAAGCTCTGGCTACTGAGCTCTTTCATGGAAAAGGGCCAGATGTGCCCCAAAATTTTTTGATGCCTCAAGCCGAGAATATATGCCAGATGAGGTAGATCCCGATTGTCACTATATTGAAAGAAGATCTGCGCTCGGCTTTCCATCTGGTGTCTTCAGCTACTTGGGCCTAATGCCGCTGGAAAAGGCCAGCGGCTCAGATGGTGGCTTTGCCTTCGCAGTGCTTTACGAGCGCTCTTAGGAGGTCCCTGTCCCTCAGTAGGCCTATGAGCTTCTGGCTGGATGTCACAACTGGCAGCTGGTCGATCTTGTTCTTGCGCATGACACCTGCCACATCGCTCACCATCTCACCTCTTAATGCAGTCATAGCCGGGACCATTGCTTCTCTCACAGCTATGTCTCTGAGCTCGATCCTTGAGACTGCATAGTACAGGCTCATGGTGTTCATGACCCCGTCCCACATCCACCCGTCATCCTCTCTGGCATGTGAGAGGTCTGTCCTGCCAACTGAGTCCTCTATGACGCTGGCGTTGATCAGGTCTCTGTCAGACACTATGCCTATGAGCATCAGGTTTGAGTCTATGACAGGGCAGGCTCCTACCTGGGCGTGATCCATGATCTCTCCTGCAACTGGAAGTGGGGTCTCGCTCCAGAGCACGACCACCCTTCTCTGGAAGAGCTCGTCTATCTTCTCATTGATGCCCATCTCAGATACGACCTCGATTATGTCTGCGATGGTGACCATTCCCACGAGCTTCCCATCCTCCACCACTGGAAGGCGTCTGATTCCGTGCTCGACCAGGAGCTTGGATGCCTCGATCACAGTTGCCCCTGGCCCCACCACTACGGGGTTCCTGGTCATCAGAAGAGCTATCTGGTCTTCTTCCCTGTTCTTGAGAAGGTCTGACCTGGTGATCATCCCAACCACGCATCCCTTCTTGACCACAGGGACTCCTGATACTCTGCTCTTCTGCAATGTCTTCAGGACCTCGTCTCTGCTGCCTGGAACGTCGACGTAGGCGACGTCCCTGACCATTATATCTCCCACTAGTTTGGGGCTCAAGCTTTACCTCCAGGGATGGTGAGGACTGGAGCGCTGGAGTTCCTCACGACCTTCTCTGCGACGCTTCCCAGGAGGAACTTGTCAAGGCCTGTTCTTCCCACATTTCCCATTACGATCATGTCTGCTCCATGCTGCCCTGCGTACCTCAGTATCTCTTCGCCTGGGTTTCCCTCCAGAATGACCTTCTGTGCTTCGACTCCAGACTCTCTGGCCAGACTTTCCACATAATCGTTGGCCTCTTTTCCTTCTCTCACCAGTATGTCTCTTATGCTGAAGAGGAGCATGTCATCAGGAAGGTGGCTCATCCTGCTAGTATCTGCCACGTAAAGAGATATCACCTTCCCTCCGGAAAGCTTGGCGATCTCGATACCAGCCTTGGCGGCCTTTTCGCTGTGTTTGGACCCATCAGTTGCAATCAATATCTTCTCGAACATAGTGGCACCTGGAAACGTTTCTCATTTAGGAAATACGGCTTTGATGTCAGAGGGCCTGGCTCTCCTGACGATGCTTGCCAGAGGATCGATCGAGCCCCAGAGGTTGTTAGATCGGTCGTCGATAACCATCACCCTGCCCTCCTTACCCACATCTATAGAGCCAGCTCTATTATCGATTCCCATTATTCTCGCTCCATTTAGCGTGCACATCTTAAATACCTGTCTATCGTCGTGGAGCAGCGCCTTTGAGATCATCTCCATCTCGCTGAACATATCTGGCGAGTTGAGCATCACATTGTCAGTTCCAACTGCAATGTCTATGCCAAGGTCGACCATCTTCTTTACGCTTGGAAGCCCTGATCCAGTGACCAGGTTGGATCTGGGACAGATAACGACAGGGGTGCCTGATGCTGCTACCTTCTCCAGGTCATCTTCATCTGCCTTGCAGAGGTGTATCAGAAAGTCGGGCTCAAGCTTTTGGGCCGCGGCTATATCATCTCGGCTGGCCTCTCCAGCGTGAACAGCCACAATCTTACCTCTCTTCCTGGCAAGGCTCACAGCCTCCTCTAGGACGTCGCACTGTATGTCCCTCGTGCTGCTGATTCCCAGCCCCCAGCAGGCTTCGTGCAGCTCTGCAGAGCCTTTGTGAGGCCTGCCCAGGATCTTCGACTCAAGCGGCAACCCCTCCAGGGCTTCAAGCAGAGGTGCCACTCCATCAATGCCTCCTTCTCTGAAGTCGGCAAATGCACATGTGCCTGTAGCCGTCATCTCCAGAAGCGTCCTCCTCATGCCCTCGACTATCCTCGTGCGCGGAGTCGACTCCAGCACCCTGTGCTTCAGTCCTCCTGGGCCAACCAGGTCGCTTAATGGCATGAAAGGCGGGTCCTTGATCACAGAGTCGCCTATGTGGGTGTGGGCATTGAAGAACTGTGGACAGATTATGCCTGAAAGGTCGCAGTCGACTCTTTCCTGGCCAAGTTCTTCAATTATCCCATCTCTTATGCAGATGTAGCCCTCGATTGGCTCGAACTCTGTGCCTGAGATCACAGTTCCCGACAGTATGATCTCTTTCCTCGCCCCTCTCATATCTGTGTGTTGGCAGTGAAGATATTTAGCTTGAGCCCAATTCCTGAGATCATGATCTGTACAGCGGTGTTTTACCAATGAGGCCCTTTGTCTACATCAACAGCGCCATGAGCGCTGATGGCAAGATAAGCTCTGTGGAAAGAAGGCAGGTCAGGATCTCATGTAAGGCCGACCTGGAGAGGGTCGACGAGCTTCGTGCAGGAAGCGACGCCGTCATGGTGGGAATAGGCACAGTCCTGGCTGACGACCCAGGGCTCAAGGTCAAGTCCGAGACGCTACGCAGGCACAGGCTTGAGAATGGCTTGACAGAGAACCCCTTAAGGGTAGTTGTGGACAGCAGGGCTCGCACTCCATTGGACTCGAAGATCCTGGGCAGCAGCTGCATAATTGCAGTGGCAGAAGATGCCCCAAAGGACAGAGTTGCTGCTCTGGAAGGCAGGTGCGAGGTCGTGGCCTGTGGGCTTGGCAGAGTAGACCTTCAGGCTCTGATGTCTTATCTCTTCTCCAAGGGAGTTAGGCGTCTGATGGTCGAAGGAGGTGCTACCCTCAACTGGTCTCTCATAGAGGCTGGGCTGGTAGACGAGATTTGCGTATATGTAGGCGCAATGATCATTGGAGGCGGAGGTGCGCCTACTCTGGTAGACGGCTCTGGGTTCAAATCCGCATTTCCGAGGCTGGACCTCGTCTCTCTGGAGAAGATGGACGATGGCGCCCTGATTCTGTGGCGAATTGTCAGATCAGAATAGGATTTATCATTAAAAAAGGTGAAGATGGGGCAGGCCTACTTGCCTGCCATGAACGCGTCCCAGCCCTTGTAGTGGTCCCTGAGCACTGTGCAGATCTCCTCTAGCATATCGAATGGTATGCCCACAATGACCTCAGACTCTCTCAGTCCTGAGTTCCTCTGAGAGCCGTCGCATCCAAGAGAGACGTTGACCTCTCCCTTCAGGTATGGCGAGGATGTCGCATCCACGCAGAATGTCTGTATCCCTGCGGTGGTGTAGTCCAGCCTTCCGCCGCGGCTGTAGAGCACTGCCTGGGTAATCCTCCTGGCTTGAAGCGGCGTTCCAGCAAAGATGACGACATCTGGATTCATCACCATCTTGTCCAGCGGCGCCACATAGGATGCGACTACGCTTCCTGCAGGAGGCCGCGGCATCTCAGCTGAGATCCTGGCGCCGATCTCCTTGGTAGCGCATTTATTGAGCTTCGAGAAGTACAGCGCGCCAGAAGAGATGCTCTCTGGGCACTCCATAAGCCCAATTCCTGCCGCTCCTCCCTTGCACTCGTGCTTATCCGCAGACGCCAGGTAGCTGTTGCCCTGAAGGCGAGCCCCCTGCACCATCTCGCAGTATCTCATCGGCCTCTCAATGGATGCGAGCTCTTTTGGTATGTCCTCTTCGCGCTTGAATAGAACTACGCCCACTGGGTTGGTGTTCAGGCCCAGAGAGGCTTTAAGTATCTCTGACATCTCTTCTAGTCTCATCAAAATGCCTCATTGGGATTCATGTCAAGACGCTCATTTCTTCTTTGCGCTCGTGCTTTCAGGAGATCTCAAAAGGGAGTTCCAGGGCCTCTATTTCTTTTCATCTCTGGGATAACTGAAGCTCGCCACTACATCGCCCTCCTCATCCTTAAGAGTTGCTACATCTCCCCCATTGTTCCAGATGGGGCTCTTGCTCTTCCAGTAGAGGTCAGCCTCTGTATCTTCTCCCTGGCCTGTGTGGATCCTAACTGTAGCCCCAGCATTGAGAGAGTACTCCTTGAAGGAGTATGTGTGGTTGCCTTCATCCAAGAGCTTCCAGCCATTCATATTCTGGACAGCTGAGCCCCTGTTGGTTATCTCCACCCACTCGCCATTGAGGTTCTCCCTCTCCGGGCTTGGAGCTTCGTAGTTGATATCTTTTATCACAATGACCTGGGAGATATCCCCGACTTTGTCTTTGCTTTCTGCACCTGACGTCAGGACTGCTGTCGTGGCGTTTGCAGTCGAGTTCATCTCTCCAAAAGACGTTCCAACATAGGTGGCTGCAACTGCTAACAGCAGCATCAATTCAAATACATTAGATAGTCTCATCTCGGTTCCTCCAGACTTGGCCAAGTAACTTAGGGTTGTCTTGTGAGGATTTAAACCTTTCTAAAAATTTTGGCTTGTTTTCCACTTTTGTTAATACTTCTAAAAAATTATTTCTCAAAATTTAACTCAAGGCAAATAGCAGCACAATATAATGGAAGATATGTCTCTCAATTTATCCGCAGTGCGTCTGGCATTTGCCAGAAGGCAGCGCAGGTCGAGCATGCCGCGCCAGGCGAGAATGCAAAGCGAGCTGCGCTCGTACCTGATGCATCATCTCGTGAGGGATAAACATTCGATTGCAGACATGGGCTTCAGAGCTACAGCTCCTGGCATTGTTTGGGCCTGCCCAGTTTCAGTTGAGCAGGCTTTACAGCTTTTGCCCTCTCATCAAAGTCTCTTGTCGGCGATGATCGTCCTTGGATACAGAAGCTTTATGCAGCACCTATATTGTTTGCTATCGAGTTCATAGCTGCCGCATTTTGTTCTGCTGTGACTGGGGATAGGGCTCCCGTCTCTGATGATGGTGCGCTGCCGGAGACCACAGGCGCGCTCTCATCGGATGTGGCAAGTTCCTCGAAGGACGTCTCGTCAACCGATGTCAGGCCTATGCTCTGGTTTACCACGTCTTCGAATGTGGTCTCATTGTTCGCTGTTGTGCTCGTGGTTCCTGCAGGCGTGATCAGAACTGGCGGGAAGCTTGGGGTTGGAGTGAGCGGCGCTCCTGCAGAGGCTGCTGGCACATATCTCGTTATTATGTTTCCTGTGTTGTCAGTGAGGATGATTGCTCCATTTGGATCGCTGAAGAAGGGAGTCTGGCTGTTCATGTAGATGTCTGAGGCAGTGCTCTGTCCAGGCCCCTGGTGGACTCTGACGCTTCCTCCAACTGGCAGGATGACTGCAGGAAAGGTGTATGTCAGGTTCTGGCTGTTTATCAGCATGAAGCCTGAGATGTTTCTCTCCACGATCCCCTCGTTTGTGATCTGTGCCCACCTGTCTCCTGCGAAGTTGACTGCGCTTATGTTCATGGCCTCGCCTGGGTTGGTTGTGAAGACCTGGCTCACATCCGCAAGCCTCGTCACATCTGTTGTGTTTCCAATCTCTGATATGTTCAGCTGGGCTGTGGCATTGTCCAGAGTAGTGCCGGAAATAAGCTCCTGTGAGGTCGGCTGGTTTACACCAACGTCTGCAGCGCTCTGTGCAGCAGCAAGCCCTGGGAGCAGAGCCATGAAGGCCACGAGGATGGTCAGTATGTTCAAAGAAGATATTTTCATTTATGCACCTCTGCTACAATAGTATACATTCATAAAAACTTAAGCTTTTCCAAAAATTTGTCCTGGCATGATGAGGGCATGTTGCCGGTCAAAGCTCTCTATTGGGCGGAGATGAGATCACTAATTTTGTTTCGATTGATGCGCTTACATTCAGTTGGGATGGACGGGACTAAAAGCATACAGTCAAATTTAAATTAAAAAAGGATAGGGTTAGTGAGCCCTACCTCTCTGAAGCTTGAGCCTGATTGGCATCAGACTGAAGCTCGCGTTCTACTCTTCCTCTTCTTCCTCAGCGGTTACGTTCTCAGCTGCAACGTCCTCAGTTGTGACGTTCTCTGCAGTGATGTTCTCCACAGTGACGTTCTCTGTGGTGTTGTTTGCTGTGGTGTTGTTTGCGGTTACATTCTCTGAGACGTTCTCTTCTGCGAATGCTGCACCCATAGCGAGAGCCAGGAGAGCTGAGAAGAGCAGCAGTCCATATGCCATTGAACTTTTCATTTATACACCCCTTTTCTTAAGTTTTGACGGCGAGCTATCGAGTAGATCTATATTTAAACTTTTCTCTAAAAAGAACCAATATATAATTGAAAAACAAAAAATATTTTGCGTTATCTGGAAAGTCTCATATTATTTAACCGATTTATTCAAAATATGTATATCGTTCTATCGCTGCTTTATAAAAACAGGCATCTCATGGAATGGATCTGTGCACCTCGATTATAACTGGCAATAATCCTTTTGGCACAGGATATTTGGGGATTTAGCTTGCCAATTCAAGGCTTAATCCTGTTTAGATGAACCGCTTTTGCCTTCATCTAGCATAAAAGCCGCCATTTACAGGCGACCCTGCGCGAGCGTCAGGCTCCTTTTTCTACGCTGGTTGAGCACATGTGGTTTTGAAAGAGACTGCCTGCAAAGCAGGGATTTTGCTTTCGGACCCAATTTAAGCCTTTATCCAAAGAACTGATTTGCAGGGCATGAGCCCTGCAGAAGATGGTTTTCTTTGCTATGTCGCGTTTTTAGCCTCGTTTGTAAACTTCTCTTCAAGGCCAGACTGCCACGGTGTCTTCGCCGTTCTCAAGGCTGACCTGGGATGGCTCCTCTGTGAACATTGTCTCGTTTCCTGTGTACAGGTCTGTCTGGCTGTCTGTCCCGGCTCCAGCGTGGACTGCGACTGTGCTGTTGGCGTCGAGAGTGAACTCCTTGAACGTGTATATCGAGCTGAAGCTGTCGCCCATAGCTATTCCCAGGACATATCCTGTCAGATCAACCGGCTCTTCTCCGGCGTTTGAGATCCTCACGTACTGCTCTACTGGAAGATAGCTGACCTCTGCTATGGAGATTGTCTCGTTGGAGGCCTCTACTGTCGCGTTGCCGGCGGATTCGTTCTCTGTCTGGTTTAATGCGGCGTCGTCTTGCGCAATGGCCAGGCAAGTGGTCAGCGCAAAGATGAGCATCAATCCATAAATTGCGTTCTTCATTTATTTACCCCTTTTCAATTAATCCATATGTATGAGATATCTATTTGAACTTTTCCTTAAAAATATTAAATGTATTTTGTAAGAAGTAGAAGATGGCGAATATTCGTGTGATGCCAGACGAATTGCTTTGAATTGGGCAAAATTCTGGGGATGTCAGCCTCTGGAGAGGTTTGGATCTTGAGGATTAGATCTTAAAAAACGGGCTCTTAAAGCTTCATCAGTCCAGCTCCAGCGTCTCCCATTCCACAGCTCCTGCAAGGACTGCCTCTCTCACTTTCTTCTCTGCAGGGCTGAGCTTTGCGTTTCCCGTCTTCACGTCCATCAGAACTATCCTGCGTATGCTGCAGTCGCCATCTTTTGCCTCTGAGTAGCCGTCGAAGATGACGTAGTCTATAGGGCTTCCTATGAATCTGGCATCCGCCGGGTTGTGCCTGAAGCCTGGGAGGAGCGGCGCCATCTGCTCTCCAATCTTTCCTTTTAGGACTGCGCGGCTCTTTCCAACTGCCTGCTTTCTAACCTGCCTCTCAGAGCTCTTCACCAGGATGTAGCAGATCAGTCCTCCCAGGAGCGCTCCTGCCAGGATGCCTGGAAGCTGCCAGTAGAGGAAGTAGAGCGCTGCGGAAGCGTAGTCTGTCATGAGGATCAGCTCCTGCTGTGCTCCTCACAGAGGTCGATGAACTTGCTCACCGAGAAGGTGGAGAAGTGGGCATGCAGATAGCTTCCAAGGGTGCTGTGCTCCACAAGGCCGTCTCTGCCGTCAGAGATACCCTTTCCTCTCCTGAGCCTGTATGCGAACCTGGCATCGTTCTCTATCTCGACTCTGGAGTAGTGGAACTCGTGCCCGCGCGCTCGCTTGCCCACTGAGGCCACCGGGTTTTCTCCAACGACCTCGGCCTCTACATATCCCAGAGCCTGGAGGCGCTTAGTCATGATGGTCTTGGCAGGCAAGGCTCCTGCCATCTTGTGATGTATCCCCTCCTGGTCTATCTCCTGGGTGAGGTAGATCAGGCCGCCGCACTCTCCATATATGGGCATGCCGTCTTCTGAAGCCCTCTTTATCTGCATCCTGGCACTGGAGTTCTCAAGCTCCTCTATGTGCAGCTCAGGGTATCCACCGCCCAGGTACAGGCCATCGACGTCAGGAAGGTCGTCTCTCATGGGGCTGAAGAAGACCAGGTCTGCTCCCAGGCGCCTCAGGCTCTCGAAGTTCTCCTGGTAGTAGAAGCAGAAGGCCTCGTCAAAGGCCACTCCTATTCTTGCCCGAATAGGACTTTCTGCCTGGTCTGTGAATTCTGGGACCTTGCACCTCATCTCCAGCACGCTGTCCAGGTCTGAGTTCTCCTCTATCAGCGCTGCGAGCGCCTTGAGGTTGTGGTCGCTCTCAAAGCCCATCTCCAGGCCCAGGTGTCTGCTGGGAAGAGAGACCTCCTGCTTCCTGGGTATGGCCCCGATGACCGGAAGCTTCAGGCAGCTCTTGAGCATGGACAGGTGCCTATCGCTTCCCACCCTGTTGAGGAGGGTGCCCTCTATCCTGACTCCTGGATCGAAGCTCTTGAAGCCAAGCTCCAGAGCCGCTGCGCTCCTTGAGGCGCCGTGAACGTTTATGACCAGGAGCACAGGCACATCGAGAGCCCTGGCCACTTCAGCAGTGGAGGCCGCATCTGTGCCGTCTAAACCGTCGTAGAGTCCCATCACGCCCTCGATCACCGCGACGTCTGCGCCCTTAACGCCTCTGGCAAAGGCGTTTCTCACTCCGTCTGTTCCCATCATGTAGGTGTCGAGGTTGAGAGAGGGCCTGCCGCATATCGCAGAGTGGTGCGACGGGTCTATGAAGTCCGGGCCGACCTTGAAGGGCTGGACTTTGAGCCCGCGCTCCTTCAATGCCGCCATCAGCCCCAGGGTCACTGTGGTCTTGCCCACGCCGCTGTGGGTCCCGGCTATGAGCACTGCAGGTATTTCATCTGGTGTTAGATCCATTTTGCTTGCGTCCCATCTGGTAAAGGATATTAACTCGACTTATAGATTACCTGTCATGCAAGTTGGTGTGGTCACCAGGGGCAAGTATGGAGAGCGCCTGATCGAGACCATCAAGCAGAGGACCGGGTTTGACGTGGTCTCTGCAGAGGTGCCTGAGCACCTTCCTGGGTTCATAGAGGACCCTGAGGCCTTCCTCCAGGACCTGAACCTGGACGAGAGGATATTCGATTCTGACATACTGATTCTGTACACATTCCACCCTGACCTGACGCCTGAGATCATCAGAATGGCAGGGAAAAATGGAGTGAAGGCTGCCATAGTTCCAGGAGGAATTGCAAGAGCTGGGTCTATTGGAGAGCTTGAGGCCATCTCCAAGAAGTACAACATCTACGTAGAGGTGGACGAGATCTGCTGCACTCTTGAAGAGTGCGGAGTGCCTGAGCTCGACAGGTTCGCCAGGGTTCTTGGAAGGCCTGAGCTTGAGGTGGAGACTGAAAGTGGAAAGATAAAGTCTGTAAAGGTGATCAGGGGCTCTCCTTGCGGCAGCACCTGGCACATGGCCAAGGAGCTTGTGGGAAAGACTGTGGATGAGGCTCCAGCCTGGGCCGGCCTCTCATGTCAGCAGTATCCCTGCAGGGCGGTTCGCGGAACTCCTGGAGGAATACACACATCTGGAGACCTTCACAAAGACGCGATGGAAAGAGCCCTAGGGCAAAAAACGCGCCTCGAGATTCCTAAGCAGTCCAGGCCAATCAAGATCAAGAGGGATGGGGTTGAGGCGCTCTGATGTCGTGGAGGCAACTGTCTTCGTCTTGTCCCAGGCAGAGATCCATCTCCCACCCTGGGTGGCAGGGCTGATTCGCGAATCCCTGGAAAAAGAGTCAAACCCTCTGGCCAGGTCTCACCTTAAGGCCATACTCGAGAACATCGAGACGGCATCCAGGAAGAAGCTTCCAATCTGCCAGGACACAGGACTTCCAATATTTCACATCGAGGTCGGACGCGACCTCTTCCTGAGTTTCGACTTAAAAGAGGCGATAGCTGACGGCGTGAGAACTGCTACAGAGGAAGTGCCTCTGAGGCCCAACGCCGTAGATCCCCTGACAAGGAAGAACACTGGGGACAACACGGGACAGGGAATTCCCGACATCATAACGGACTATGTCAAAGGAGATAAGCTGCGGATAACTGCATTTCCCAAGGGAGCCGGTTCTGAGAACATGAGCCTGATAGGAATGCTCAATCCCGCAGACGACCCTCTTGACTTCGTAGTTCGCTCTGTGGCAGATAGGGCCTCAAACGCCTGCCCTCCAGTGTTCGTCGGAGTAGGAATTGGCGGGACCTTCGACCTGGCAGCAAGGCTTGCCAAAAGGGCTCTTCTGAACATGCCCGGAGGCTCAGACCAGGAGCGATCCCTCCTCGCCAGGATAAACCTCCTGGGGATAGGCCCAATGGGGCTTGGAGGAGACACAACTGCCCTGGGAGTGAAGATCGAGAAGGCCATGTGCCACACTGCATCTCTTCCTGTGGCCATAAACTTCCAGTGCTGGGCAAACAGGTCAGCATCAGCCCTAATCGGGGAGGATGGATGGAGCGCAGATTAAAGACGCCTCTAACTCTCCAGGACATTGAGGCGCTGCATGCGGGAGACACCGTCTTTTTGAGCGGCAGGATCTTCACTGCAAGGGACAAGGCTCACGCCCTCATGAGGTCTCTGGGATGCCTGCCTGTGGACCTATCGGGAGCCGCCATCTACCACTGCGGCCCTCTGATCAAAGGGGATAAGGTCATCTCGGCCGGTCCTACCACCAGCGGGAGGATGTCCAGGTACTCCAAGGAGATCGTGGACAGAGGCGTGCGGGCGATAATTGGGAAAGGCGGCGTTCCTGGAGAGCCCCTGGAAGGAAGATGCGTGTACCTGGCCTACCCTGGGGGATGTGGCGCTGCTGCTGCAGGTCAGCTTGAGGTCAAAGGAGTTCACCTTGAGGAGCTTGGGATGGCAGAGGCCATGTGGGAGTTCGAGGCCAGAGATCTCGGCCCATTGGTCGTGGCCATAGACCTTCACGGACGGGACATGTACAGGGATGTCAAGAGGTCAGTACAAGAGAGGTTGAATTCTGAGCATAGATAACTCGCTGAGGGATGCGGCGCAGGACCTGCGCTATCTCCTGAACAGGGGATACCCGAAGGAGCCTTCAGTCAGGTTCGTCTCGGACCACCACAGGCTCCCCCTTGGCCAGAGGTTCGTGCTCTCAAGAGTCGTCCTCTCTTCAGACCTGGCATGTGCCAGGCGAGAGAAAGCCATCAGATTGGATGATCTGGACCAGAGGGCGCTCTACATCGATGGGCACAACGTGATCATCACTACAGAGAGCCTCCTGGGATTAAAGCCGGTCTACCTCTGCGACGACGGCTTCTTGCGCGATGCTGAAGGGGTGTTCAGGCATCACAGGCTCTCTGACCTGACTTATCTTGCTGTTTCTGAAATTTTGTCCCTCGTTGCAGGCGCAAATTCCTCCAATGTCACTTTTCTCCTCGACGAGCAGATGAGCAGGAGCGGAGAGCTGGCCATGCACATCAGAGGGGCGATGGAAGACCGCTCTGTTTTTGGGACTGCAGCTACTGCCAGAGATGTGGACTTCCTTCTCAAGGCGTCGCCAGGGCCTGTGGCCACAGCTGACGGCAGCATAATCGACTCGTCTTCGGAGGTAGTGGATATCCCTGCAGAGCTGGCGAGGAGGATGTCTATCCAGCCGCTGGTTCTGTGAGGCGTGCGCAGCGGTGTCTGGGCTTATGTGAGGTCGGCTGTGTGAGGTCTGCTATTTGAGATTGGCTTTGGCCTGGGGCTGGCACAGGGCAATTTGTCCAAATCAGAGTAATTATTTTGATATCGTATTCTTTTTTCTCTGACCAATTTATCGGGATGCATTGGATTTGTCCTGAGAACGCCAGTTTGAGAAACCGATCGCTATCTTTATAATATAGTTACTTATTATGTATGTGTGGGGTTGTAAACAGCAATATCTGGTGAGCAGCAATGAAGGGAACAAAGATAGCGATGGCCGTGCTGGCCTTCCTGTCGTTGGTGGCGGTTGGAGGGGCGTATACTCCTTTCTTCATTCCGCTGAGCGAGCACACGATGGCCAAGAACGTAAACGACTGTTCTTTGCCGGTACAGAGGACCTACTCTTTCTCGACTCATGATGAACATGCAGTCTCATGGCTCAACATCTGGAAGGATGGAAAGCCCCATTCTGTGGAATGGAGATGGTACTACCCACAGGGCGGCGTCTATTCGCGATCGTTCGACGTCATACCCTCGATAGATGGCTTTATCGGGTCATGGAACTCTCCAGTCTGGGCATGCATGAAGATCAAGGGGTGTGACGCTGAGCGCCTTCCGGGCCTGTGGAAGGTAGACGTCATAGTCGATTACAGGAAGGTTCTGACAGAGTACTTCACAATAGGCTGCAAAGAGGACTGCTGAGAAAGGCGCTTGAGTGCCTGGCTCTTCTGACGCGCCTCTGACGCGCCGGCTTAGCTCTGCTCTTCTCTTCCCCTTAAAATCTTCTGGCGGCTGAATTTATTAACTATCAAGTTTACTTTATCTGCGGTGCTTGACCAATGGCTGGACTGGAGTTTGGAGGAAAAGTCCGCGAGCCGGATGTAAGGCGTCTCTTCGACATGAAGGACGTGATCTTGGACCAGGAGTGGCTGAAGGGCGCTGAGAACTTCGATCTTTATTACATGTACAGAGACCTTTTCCTGAGCAGGTCAGACCACAGCCGGCTCCTCGATTTCGACCTCAGGTACGATATCACAGTGATACCGCCAGGCATGCTTGGATGCGAGTATGTGAAGACCGCAGGCCACTATCACCCCAATCCTGAAGGCAGCAATATCTCGTATCCAGAGCTCTACGAAGTTCTGGAAGGAGAAGCCCTGTACCTGCTGCAGAACAAGGACGCGAGCGATGTGGTCGTGGTCCACGCCTCTATTGGCGATAAGGTTCTGGTGCCTCCAGACTATGGCCATGTGACCATAAACTGCTCCAACAAGCGCCTGAAGATGTCCAACTTCGTGGCACGGAGCTTCTCCTCTTTATATGAGCCTTTTAGAAAGATGGCTGGAGCTGCCTACTATTACACCAGAGATGGCTACTTAAAGAACGGGCACTACAGAAGCGTCCCTGAGATCCGTCACCTGGATGCGCCAGATAGCACACATCTGGGCCTGCTTGGCCTGTCGAAGTCAAGAGAGATGTACTCTCTCGTCAGGGAGCCTGAGAAGCTGGACTACCTGGTTCATCCTCAGGATCACCTAGACTTGTTTGGCCGTTTTCTTATGAAGTGGAGGTAATTGCGTTGTCGGGGTTTTCCAACATCTCCAGGTACAGGGCACACATAGACCTTCTGCGGCCGCCGCTGGCGCCGATGGACATTGCAATGCCCGCAGCTTCAGCTCTTCTTGCAGCGTACGCGGTCACGGGACAGCTTCCGCCAATACTGCCCTTCATGATAGCGACGTTTGGTGCCTACTGCGCCATCACCAGCTCTTATGTCTTGAACGATTTCTACGACATAGACGTGGATAAGGTGGGAATGCCCTCCAGGCCTCTTCCTTCAGCCCAGGTGAGCAGGAAGGAGGCACTGGCCTATTCTCTCCTTCTCCTGGGAGCTGCGATGGCTTCTGCCCTCTACCTTAATCCTGAGAGCGCAGTGTGCCTCATTGCTGCTACGGCCATAATTACATTCTACTCTTCCTGGGCCAAGAGGAACACGCCTTTCAGCTGGGTCTTCGTGGGCGCAGCCTATGGGCTTGTGCCGCTGGGCGTGTGGCTGGCAATGGAGCCTGCAGGTCTCCTCAGGGCCGGGCCTGGGCTTCACCCTGCAGGGATTATATTGGCATCGATGATCGGCATCACTGATTGTGGCTTCACCAACTGCGATGCCTCCAGAGACGTGGTAGGTGACAAGAAGAACGGCATTCCAACCATGCCTGTGAGGTTTGGCATTCCTTTAACTGCCAGGATGGTCTCGATCTTCTGGCTGGCTGGAGTTATCCTGTCTCTCGCCCTTGGAGTGTCTGCAGGCCTTGGATACCTGTATCTGGGCGCGGCTCTTCTGGCTGGAGCCTGGCTGCTCATGCAGAACCTGGACTTCATCAGGAACCCGACTGCAAATAGGGGCAATGAGCTCTTCTACCAGTCTGCGAACTACAGGGCGGTGTTATTTGCGGCGCTGATTGCAGATGTGCTCCTGGGAGCTGCAGCGGCTCATGTGCTGTAGCGCCGCATCTACTCTCCTTCTTGCCGGGCCCTGGCACAGGTGTCGTCTGGGCTGGCATATTTTTGCTGACGATGGTGCCTCAGTACCTGAGATTGGCCCCAATTCCACCAATGGACTTCAGGAAAGGGTCATCCTTTACCAGGAGAACCTCAGCCCCAGTCCTCTGAGCCATCTGATAAAGCTCCTCTGCCACGTTCTCGATTGAGGCATTTCCCCCGCAGCTTGGACATGTATTGTGATTCGTCTCTGGAATGATCCTGCAGCTCTTGCACACCATGCCGGGTATAGGAAAATCGCTCAACAGCATCAGGAGGTTTACCCTTCCCTCTTTTAAGGCAGACCTCACCTCTTCTGGGCCGTAGGCTGCGGGCAGGCCCTTTAAGATCGCATCCTTGAGGCGCTCAGAGGCCTCTTTCTCTCTGGAGGTCTCCTTCCTCGCAGCAATATCGTCTCCTGCTCTGGCCAGGTCCTTGACTTGAACGCCCATGGAGACGTCCGCCTCTCCTATGATCATGGCCTTCAGAGATTGGGGCAGCATCTCCATGATCTGGTCCTTTGCCTCTCCTGGCCCTGCCACTACAAGCCCTTTGATACCTGGCGTCTTCTCGATCTCTCTTAAGTCTTCTATCACCTCAGACAGGAACGACTTGATCGCCCCTCTCCTCAGCCTGTTGAAGCGCATCTGGCTCATCCCGCCTTTCTTGTGCTTGTTCATCAGGTCTGTGGAGAGCTCTGACTTCTTCTCAACCAAATCAGACCTGACGATAAATATCTCTGCCTCTCTTGAGTCTATCAAAAGGAGACAGTAGTCGTGGTACTCTCTTCTCAGCTTTGCTATGGGCAAAAGAAAGGGCGAACTGTCCAGTATGACTGCAGGTCCCACCTCTATTCCAAGCCTGTAGGCTTCCAGAATGGAGTCGGGGGACGATGCGAATATCGCCCTTCCCCTCTCGCCTTTTGATGGCTCAGAATGGAGAGCTTCCTTTGCAAGGGACACAGTCTCATCCAGGGACTCTGCCAGAGCTTCTGGCAGCGCCTTCTTCATGATCTTCAGCCTCTGATCTGTGAACTGCTTATCTGCATCTATTCTGCTCCTGAAGTATACCGACAGGACAGTGTCTTTCTCGCAGTCGATGTTTGAGAGCCTTCTCAGATCTATATCGCCAGCTGATGTTATCGATCTGAAAACAGTCTGTTCAAGGTCGCGGATTTTTGACACTCAATATACTTGAAAACGTCAGTAAAAAAAGGTATCTGTGCTGCAGATGCCTGCGCGGATGAGGTCTGGCCTAAGTGGAATTCGCCGGGCCATAAATGCCGTAGATCTGCCTCAGACAAAAAATAAGGCTTCTCGTTATTTGCTATGGGCAAATTAAGATAGGCCTGAAAGGCTTTGTGCCTTCAGTGAAGTTTTGAGAACTTTCACCACAGAGACACAGAGTCACAGAGGGATTTTTATATTATCCTCTGAAATACCAAATACCCTTAGCTTTTCGTTCTCTGCGTCTCTGTGCCTCTGTGGTGAAGTCTTAGGCGCTCTGCTCAAATGCATTCAGGCATATCTTCACCCATAACAAACAGCGAAGAGCCAAAAATAAGGGTTAAATGGCTCGGCAGCAGGCTTTGCCTACAGCAGCTCCAGGCTCCACTTGTTGAACTTGCCCACATCCTGTCCTGCCAGGTCTGCGACCTTCAGAGTCCAGTTGCCCTTCATCTCCTGGCCGAGCATTCCGGAGAGCGCCGGGCTGGACGAGTCGTAGGTGGCGATCAGGTTGTCCCTGTCCTCGCCTTCTCTGTTGTGGAGGACAGCCTTCTTTCCTGAGGGCGATAGGAGTTCCAGCCTCAGGTCGCCTATGTAGGTGTGGGTGATGTCGACTCCTATCTTGATTCCCTGTGTCGTGCCAGGCTGATCTATGGAGATCGTGCTGTTCACGCCTCCAGGCTCGTTGTCCGGAATGTCGAGCCCCGGCTCAGTCTCGGCTTTGACAGGGCTTTGAGTTCCAGCTCCTGTGGTGCCTGCCAGCTCTATGTCCAGGCCCCAGTGGCGAAGCGTCCCCAAATCGCGCTTGGCAAGGTCTACGACGCTTAAGGTCCAGTTGCCTTTGGACTTCGAGCCCACAAGGTTTGCCAGGGCCTGGTTCTCCCTGCTTGAGTATGTCGCGTCTAGGTCTACAGTCCTGGCCCGGTTTCTGTCGTGGAGCATCACGGCATCTCCCTCAGGGCTGACCAGCTTTACCTGCAGGTCTCCGATGTAGGTGTGATCTATCTTCACTGCCACTTCTATCTGAGCCACCTTCCCATCCTGGGGCACGTTGATGATGCTGGTTATGCCTGTGGGCTGGTTGTCTGGCACTGCAAGGTTTGGATCTGCCTCGAAGTGCAGCATCTCTCCTGGATGCGTCGTCTGCTCTGGCACTTTGAAGCTCGGCACTATGCCTGAGAGGCTCGCCCCGTTGGACCTGGCCTCAGTTCCCACCCCGAACTTGGCAAACGCTGCCCAGATACCGGCATTTGCCCTGTCATAGGCCTCCTGGCTTAGAGGCTTGTTAACCGATGTCAGCATGTCGCCTGCAGCTCTGAGGATTGCGTCTCTGGCGTCTATGAAGCTGGGGTTTGCTGGAGTCAGCTTGAGGGCGTCCACGACCAGCTGCAAAGAGAGTTCCTTTCCCACCTTCCTGTTCATCTCCATGAGAATGGCGCACCATATCTCCCCTATGTTGTGCTCCTCATCATATCTCCCAGTTCCTATGTTTCCGAAGTTGTCTGGGAAGTTGGAGTCGTAGTGGAACTCTCTTATGCCGTCTGGATTGTTGACCACCCAGTCGCCCACAACCTCTGTGTTGTTGATCGTGCACGCCACGTAGTCGCTCCAGCCCTCGCCCATTCCTGAGCTCTGGGGAGCGTCCAGGGCGGCGTCGTTCATGGGACCGCCCACAAGCCTGTTCGTCAGGCCGTGAGTGTACTCGTGAAATACCACGCTTGAGTCCATTGCAGTGTGCCTGTTGGTGCTGGTGACCAGCCCCATGTTCATCACAGGCCCGTGTCCGTCTACGGGCGTTCCCATGTTCGCAGTGCCTGAGACTGCTCCTGAGTGGGCCCTGGCATCCACCCTGTCGCCCTGGAGGCCTCCTCTTCCGAAGTTCTCCTGCTGGAAGTTGCCGTCCTTCTCCCTGAAGCCGAGGAGGTAGAGGAAGTCGTGCATGAAGTTGCAGTAGTAGAATATGTTCAGAACCTTCTGGTAGTCTCCATTCGGATCCGGGTTGTCAAAGACCGGGCTTCCGCTGGAGTTTACTGCCTTTACCGTGGGACCATTGACTCCCAGGTGTGCGTAAACGTTGGTTCCTTCTGTGCTGTCTGCTAAGACCCAATCCGCGGGAAACGAAGGCGTGCCAGACGGAAGTGGCTCTCTGGGATCTGGAATCCCATAGCTCTCCATTGCCAGAGGAAAGTCAACGACGTCTCTTGGCACAGCGCCGTCCTTTCTAAACACGCTTCCCTTGATCCTGATGGAGCTGATGAGCTGATGAGAGTAGAGTATCTCGCCGGTCTCTGCATCTACCATGACCCTGTACTGGCCCTCGTAGTTGGGCATCGTCAGGATCACCTCCCAGGCGAGCCTCAGCTCGTCGCCCAGGGGAAACCAGATGAGGTTGGCCTTTATGCTGTCTCCAAACGGGCCCTTCTCAAGCACAGTTGGCTGTTCAGGAGTGTTCGTGAACATTGCAGTCACATGAGGCTCAAATCCAGTTAAGTCGACTGCTGTGAAGTACGTGGGCTCGCCGAACTGGTCTTTTTTGCCCTGCTCGTCTTCGCTTGGGACCGCCACGTGATCTGCTGCCTTTAAGACTGCCTCCTCGACTCTGAGCTTAGGAGCCACTGGCAGGTCCTCTGGAACTGATACTGTGTTTCCAACGGACTCTGTCAAAGTCCCGTCAGGCGAGAAGCGCACAGTCTCTGCAGCCTGGAAGACCTTGATTCCCTTGTATGTCTGCTGCAGGTTGACTGCTGCAGCTCCAGTGGATGTCTCCTGGACATGAGGGTCTGGCATGAACTCAGCAGGCTGGGACTCGGACAGGCCCCTCACCCTTCCAGTGCTCTGGGCATAGTCCAGTGCCCTTTGGACGTAGTTCCCCCTCTCTGTCCTGGTTGAATCAGACCTGATCACAGATGGGTTGCCTGTGACAGGATCAAATCTCTCTATCCTCACGTTCTGGTCGTCAAAGGAGGCCTCCAATGCGAGAGACTTAAGCTCGTTCCTCCTTGTGGCGTTTTCTCTGTTAACGCTAAAATCTCTAACGTCTACTTCTCTGCTCATGCCAATCTGCCCTCCAGAGTATTATCGTCTTAGATGCGAGCATGCCTGCAAGCTAACTTGGGTTCAGTGGCTTTGCGAAATGTCATTGGATCGGCTGCAGAAGAGCAATGGATTTCATCGGAGCTGTAATTTTTCGACCCTGTGTGAAGCTGCGCACTGTAGAGGTTTTATGGCCGTTGTAAGGGCGAGCTGCATTCAACGCTCAGTTCCTCATCTAATTCGACGCAATTGAAGTTGATGGCTTTAACGTTCCTAACCTATTGAGCCAATGGTATATGCTATGACCTTTTTGGATAAATAATTTTCCAGTATATCTCTATCTGTGGCTAACCTGGCTATAGCTAATCCAGTTATGCATTGGAAGCATGTATTGGCGGCAGTGGACTGTATATCCAGTTGTATTACAGACGATCAGATGCCAATTGGCATGCCAAATATCGTTATCTGGATATCGTTCTATGCATATTGCTGTCTGGGACAGGCCTAAAGGATGCTCCAGGTGGATTTCTCTTTCGCTTTGGCAGTGCTTACAGCCTTGGATTTTCTTTTAGCTCAATTAGAGATCATCTGTGTAAATGTCAATATGATCGTCTCTGTCTCTCTCCTTGGTGCATCCTCGATGGGCTCATGGCTGGCTCTGGAGTCTTGGCCTTCTCTGCACAAGGTTTATTTCCTTTAAGGGGCTCGGAGAGTCCAGCAATTTATGAGGAATGCTATGCGACTTTCGATGGACTTGGAGCTACAAGACGTGCCGGGCCAGCTGCTCATGGCGCTGCAGCCATTAAAGGATAACAAAGCCAACATAATCAGCGTGGTCCACCACAGAGACCGCAAGACTCCTCGTGGAACGATACCCGTTCGAGTTGTGATCGAGATCGACAGGTCCAGGCTGGAGAACCTGAAGGCCCAGCTCAAGACAAACGGCATCTCAGTTGTGCGCGCAGGCGAGGACAGGTTTATCGAGGAGATATCGGTGGTTTTAGTTGGCCACATACTTAACAGCGATCTTGGAGACACGGTCAACAGGATCGATACCACAGGATACGCAGAGGTGATGGATCTGGCCCTCACGATGACCGGCGTAGACGAGCCATCATCTGCTTACCTTAAGATCAGAGCCACTGGCAAGGCAGAGATCCAGAAGGCACTCTCGATACTGCGCCAGGTCGGGGCAGAGAAAGACCTTTTAGTAGTAGACCCGATAGAGGTTGAGGCGATATGAAGGACGTCAATGTGTCTTTAGTGGGCTTCGGCATAGTGGGCCACGGCGTAGTGGAAGTCCTCGACAAGAAGAGGCAGATGCTCAGCGAGATGGGGCTGAATCTGAAGCTTGTGAGCATCTCAGACCACACGGGCACCATCCAGGACGATAACGGCGTCCCGGCAGACAAGGTCCTTGGAGAGAAGACTCTAAAAGACGTGGCAACCTCAGGGATGAAAGGCGCTGAGGCCATACGCGCAATCGATTCTGACCTGGTAATCGAGGTCACTCCAACGAACATAGTCCACGGGCAGCCGGGACTTGGTCACATGGAGGCAGCCCTTTCAAGCGGAAAGAATCTGGTCACGTCAAACAAAGGTCCGCTCGTCGTGGCTTATAAGCGGCTGAAGAAGATGGCGGATGACAATGGCGCCCAGTTCAAGTTCGAGGCGACAGTGGGCGGCACAATGCCTCTGATCAGCCTGGTCGAGAGGACGCTTGTGGGCAACAAGATCTCCTGCATAAAGGGAATATTCAACGGCACCTGCAACTACATCCTGACCAGGATGGCAGAAGAGAAGATCCCCTATTCCCATGCACTGAGCGAGGCCCAGGACCTGGGAATTGCTGAGGCAGACCCCACATACGATGTCGAGGGCGTGGACAGCGCAGCCAAGATGGTCATACTTGCAAACGCCATCTTCAACATGGATGTCAAGTACAGCGACGTCGCAGTCACAGGCATAAAGAACATCACTCCTGAGGCCCTGACTCTGGCTAGGGAGAGGGGCTATGCAATCAAGCTCATAGGCGAGGTCCCTGCACTGACAGTTCGGCCCATGCTCGTCCCAATAGGAAGCCCGATTGCAGTCAGCTCGACCCTGAACTCTGCGGCCATATACACAGACCTCTCTGGCACGATAACCGTAACAGGCCTGGGAGCTGGCTCAATAGAGACTGCAAGCGCAATACTTAGCGATATAATCAGCATCTACAGGTCTAAGTCGTTAGATTGAAGGACAATTCCTGAGGGCCATGACCAGCTTCCTCAAGTTCGCAGAGTTCTGCAAGGCTGTCGAGGGCACAAGCGGCACCCTGGACAAGGTGAGCCTAGTTGCAGCGTTCCTAAATGAGCTGGACGACGAGGAGCTGGCCATAGTCTCCAATTTCATCTCCGGGACAGTGTTCCCGGACTCACAGACCGTTTTGGGGATTGGTCCTAGCATCCTCTACGAGGCGCTCTCGAAGGCATGCGGCTGCTCCTCTGAGCTGATAGACGATCTCTTAAGAAAGACCGGTGACCCTGGGACCGTAGCCTTCATGGTCGCAGAGAAGAAAAAGCCCCTGAATTTTTCTGCATTTATCGCCTCTGACCAGATCTCCATCTCAGATGTCTGCCAGCGCTTTCTGGCCATAGCCAGGGCTTCAGGCAAAAAGAGCCAGGACTCGAAGGTGAAGAATCTGCAGTTCTTGTTCGGAGAGGCTACGCCCCTGGAAGCCCAGTACATAGCGAGGCTTGCCATCGAGGACCTGAGGATAGGCATCGGCGAGGGAGCTGTCAGAGACGCCATAGCCAAGGCCTTTGAGGTTCCAGCAGATCTCGTGGAGAGAGGATATAACCTGACAAACGACATGGGGCTTGTGGCAAAGCACGCCAGGCACGGCACACTCATGGATATGGGCATAAGAATCAACCACCCGATCAAGATGATGCTCTCTCAGATAGGCGAGAGCATTCCCTTGGCCCTGAAAGAGATGGGCACGGCGGCAGTTGAGTGGAAGTTCGATGGAGCCAGGGTCCAGATTCACAAAGACGGGAAGAACGTCAGGATCTACTCCCGCAGGCTAGAAAACGTAACAGCGTCGCTTCCAGAGATCGTCAAAGCCGTCGTCTCCCAGGTCCAGGCAAAGAGCGCAATACTTGACGGCGAGGCTGTGGCCATAGGCGAGGATGGAAGGCCCAGAGCCTTTCAGGACATTTTAAAGAGGTTCAGGAGAAAGTACAACGTCGAGAAGCTAGCAGTCGAGATCCCGCTCAAGCTGTTCTTGTTCGACCTGGTCTACCTGGACGGCCAGAGCCTGATAGACCTGCCCCTCTCTGAGCGCAGGGCGAAGCTGGAGTCCGTGGCAGGAGAGGAGATTGTGGCGAGGCAGGTCCTGACAGATCAGGTGGGCATTGTTGAGGAGATATATCAGAGCGCTCTTGGTTCAGGGCACGAGGGCGTGATGCTCAAGAATCCCTCATCTGTATACGCTCCTGGAAAACGCGGAAAGAACTGGCTGAAGATTAAGCCCATAATGGAGACACTTGACCTGGTGGTCATAGGAGCCACCTGGGGCGAGGGAAGGAGGGCGACCTTCCTCGGGTCCTACAGGCTCGCCTGCCTCGACACTGAGACTGGAGACCTGCTGGACGTGGGATGGGTGGCCACAGGACTCACAGATGACGCTCTTTCAGAGCTTACTGACCTCTTCAAGAACCTCATACTCGTCCAGGACGGGATGGAGGTCGAGATCAAGCCAAAGGTGGTCTTCGAGGTGGCATATGAGGAGATCCAGAAGAGCCCCAACTACTCTTCGGGCTACGCGCTGCGCTTCCCAAGGCTCGTCACCATGAGAGACGACAAATCTCCAGAGGAGGCAGACACCCTTGAGCGGATAACCGGGCTCTACAAGATGCAGCGCGGCAGAAATTCGTCTGGTTGAAGGTTTTAGGAGAGTCGAAGGTTTTAGGAGGTTTGAGTTCTATGATAGTTAAAAAGCTGGCAGACCTGGACGACCAGGATCTAAAGTCCCTTCTCATCAGGGAGGTGGGAATCCAGGACGTTCTTCCCAAGGCAAACGAGATACTGATGGACGTGGCCTCTAAGGGCGATGAGGCGCTTCTCCGCTACACTGAGAAGTTCGATGGAGCAAAGCTCGACGGCCTCATGGTGACGCAAGAGGAGATCGCTGCGGCATACGAGGCTGTGGACGAGAAGCTTCTTGAGTCCATCTCGATTGCAGCTGATAACATAATGTCCTTTCACACGGCGCAGAAGGAGAAGGACCTCTGGATGGTGGAGGTGTCTCCAGGCGTTATGGCCGGCCAGAAGATCGTTCCCCTGGACTCAGTTGGCGCCTACGTTCCTGGAGGAAGGGCGTCGTATCCAAGCTCTGCCTTGATGAACGTGATCCCTGCCAAGGCTGCGGGCGTTCCAAGGATAGTTGTGTGCACTCCTCCAAGGGCTGACGGCTCAGTGGATCCTCTGGTCATTGTGGCTGCAGACCTCGCAGGAGCCGACGAGATCTACAAGCTCGGAGGCGTCCAGGCCATAGCTGCAATGGCGTTTGGTACCCAGACGATTGCCAGGGTCAACAAGATCGTGGGCCCTGGAAACGTCTACGTCACAGCTGCGAAGATGCTGGTTCGCGGAAGCGTCGAGATCGATTTTCCTGCAGGCCCAAGCGAGGTGTTGATAATTGCAGACAGCTCTGCTGACCCGGATGTCGTGGCTGCTGACATGATCTCACAGGCAGAGCACGACCCAAGCTCAATTGCAGTTCTGGTCTCTCTGGATGCCAACCTGGCCTACCAGGTCACAAACTCGATACAGGCGCAGGCAAAGATCGCTGCCAGAGCTGAAATCGTCAAGCAGAGCCTGGAGCACGGCGCAATCCTCCTTGCAGAGGGCGTCGACGACGCAGCTGAGTTCTCAAACGCCTTTGCTCCTGAGCACCTGGAGATAGTCACCTCAAACCCGTTTGAGGTCTTCTCCAGGATCAGAAACGCAGGAAGCGTCTTTTTAGGCGGGTTTACTCCAGTTGCAGCAGGAGACTATGCAAGCGGCACGAACCACGTCCTTCCGACGTCAGGCTACGCCAGGACCTTCTCAGGCCTAAACGTAGATCACTTCGTCAAGAAGGTGACCGTCCAGATGATAACAGAAGACGGGCTCGACCTGATTGGGGAGACGATCGCGTCACTGGCAGAAGCTGAAGGCCTCAAAGCGCACGCGGAGTCTGTCAGAATAAGGCTTGGAAGAGAGTGCTGATCTGAGGCGCCATCAGCGCTTTTGTCCAGTTTTTATTTTGATCTTATGCAGTCTACGCCTCTTCTGCGTCAGACAGCCTGACCTCTTCACGGCGCTGGAACTTGAGAAGCGTTTCAGTTAGCTCCTCCATCTGCACTGGCTTGGAGATGTAGTCGTCCATTCCAGCTTTAAGGCACATCTCCTTGTCGCCTTCAAGCGCGTGAGCTGTGACTGCTACTATCTTGAGGTCGCTGTCTGGCCACCGCCTGTGTATCTCTTTTGCAGCTTCTAGGCCGTCCATCTCAGGCATCTGCACGTCCATCAGTATCACGTCATAGTCCTGGCGCTCCAGAGATTCCAAAACCTCCAGGCCGTTTCCTGCAACGTCAGCGCGATAGCCCAGCCTCCTTAACATCCTCAATGTCACCATCTGGTTGACGGCATTGTCTTCTGCCAGGAGTATCCTCATGTTCGCGCGGGCTTGCGGCCTGGAAGGAGGCTTGTGCTCTGCAGGGCTTTTAGGGGCGGCCCTGTCGAAGATCCCAATTAAGGCCTCATGAACCTGTGAGGGCTTCACAGGCACTGAGATCTGGCCGCTGAACAGGTCTGAGCGCTGGTGGTGGGCCTTGGACGAGAGGAGCACGAGCGGCAGCTCTTTCTGGCACCTGCGAATCTCCTCTGCCAGAAGATGGCAGTCTTTGAGCTTCCTGTCGATCACTGCTAGGTCGAACTTCTCTGCATGGGCCAGGTTTATGGCCATCTCTACGGTGCTGGCGGCCACAGGCGACATGGACCAGATCGAGGCATACCTGCACAGGATATTGCGGGTGGTCTCGCTCTCTGCTGCGATCATCAGCTTTTTTCCCTTGAGTATAGGCTGATCGGCGCTCAGGTATGATTTGGGCTTTCCCAAAGACGGCTGTGCCTTGATGGTGAAGTGAAATTCAGACCCGCTTCCCAGCTCAGACTCGACCCAGATCTTTCCTCCCATCAGCTCGACCAGATTCTTGCTTATTGCCAGGCCAAGGCCTGTGCCTCCGTACTTGCGGGTGGTGGACGTGTCAACCTGGGAAAACGACAGGAATAGCTTTCCCTGGGCCTCTTCAGGTATGCCAATTCCTGTATCCTTCACGATAAAGTGTATCTCTCCTCTCTCAAAGGCATTGCAGTCGACTCTCGCAGTGACCTCTCCGCTGCTTGTGAACTTGACAGCGTTTCCGAGCAGGTTTGCGAGGATCTGGCGCAGCCTAGTCGGGTCTCCAACTATCTGCTCAGGCACCCCTTCATCCATCATGTACGCCAGGTTCAGGTCCTTTTCTGTTGCTTGAGACGCCACCAGGTCAAGCGAGTCCTCCAGGCAGGCTCGCAAATCAAACGGCTGGCACTCCAGCTCCATCTTCTCGCCCTCTATCTTGGATAAGTCGAGTATGTCGTTTATTATGGCAAGAAGCGCGTTTCCGCTGTTTCTTATGGTCTCCAGACACTCCCTCTGATCGGGAGTCATGTCCTCTTCGAGGAGAAGCCCTGTCATGCCGATCACTGCGTTCATGGGTGTCCGAATCTCGTGGCTCATGTTGGCCAGGAACTCGGATTTAGCCCTGGATGCCTCCAGTGCATGATCCTTTGCTTTTTTCAGCTCCCTTTCCACAAGCTCTCTTTCTTCCATCTCTTCGTGGAGCGCCTCGTTAGCTCTGAGGAGCCAGGCAGTCCTCTCGCGCACCCTGGTCTCAAGCTCGTCGTGAGCTCTCCTAAGCTCTTCTTCAGCCTGCCTCTTCTCTGTGATGTCCCTTCCAACTGACTGTATCTCTATCATGTCTCCGCTGCCATTGAAGATGCCCCTGTCAGTCCACTGCTGCCAGCGCACTCCCATTGGAGAAAGGACGCGGTGCTGGTAAGATACGAACGGATTTTCAGGGCTTAAAGATGAAGTGCTCTTTTCCAGTATCTCCCTGTCCTCCTCTGGTATCAGAGGCATGAAGCTCTTGCCAAAAAGGTCCTCTTTGGATCTGCCGAAGTACCGTGCGTAAGCCTCGTTCACGAAAGTTATCGTTCCGTCAGGCAGATAGCGGCAGATGAGCTCTGTCTGATCCTCGACTATCGCCCTGTAGCGCTCCTCGCTCCTTGAGAGATTGGCCTGGACGCTCTCCAGGGTTGAGAGCATCTCGTTTATCGATCCCGCCAGGCTTGCCAGCTCGTCTTCTCCTGGGACGGGAACCCTGGTCGAAAGGTCGCTTCTGGTGCGGATGTTCCTCACGCTTGCGCTTAAAACTGCCAGGCCTGAGAGCACCGATTTGTCCAGGTAAAGCAGTGTCAGAGCTATGAAGATGAAGCCTGCAGCTGCAAAGAGGAGAACAATGTAGAGCATGCTGCTCTCGCTTTGCATGTATATGTCTCTCGGGTTCTCGATGCGAAGCATCACTATCGGGTCGCCGTAGATGTCTTTTAAGAGCGCATAGCCTGCAATGTAGCTGTTGTTGATCTCTCTTATGAATATGGGCGATGCGTCAGAGAGGTGCAGCTCAGCCTGGCTGAAGTCCTCAGGCACATCCTCATCGTTTAGATCGTGCGCAGTCAGGTTCAGGTGCGTGACCTTGGCCAGTTTGCGGATCTCATGGGAGTTGAGATACCTGCCCATGACCAGCCTTCCCCTGGATGGCCCCTCTCTGTTTCCCTTGAGTATGGGGTGGGAGACTATGAGCATCGGCCCGTCCGGCAGGAGTATCAGCCCTGCGTAGTGCCTCTGCTTATCCAGGCAGCCTGGGCAAAAGCCATATAGCGAGAGCCTCTCTCTCAGAGCCTCAGGGACCTTCACCTCTTCTTCTCTCTGGATGTCGAAGGCCTTTGCGTAGACAATCCTTCCATAAGAGTTCATGAAGACCACGAGGTTAATCTCCAGCTCTTTGAAAGTCCCGTCTCCCAGGTTCGATTCCATATAGCCGGAGTTCTGGTCAGACACGAACGAGTAGGTGTCGTTTCTGACTGCCCAGTAAGCTGTGGTGTTTGACAGCCTCATCTGATCTATCGAGATCGCATCAAGGGCACGTTCGACGTTCTCTCTCATGTCCCTGTTCTCGATCTCTCTCAAGCTCTTTGTGAGGACCATCTGAGATGAAGCGTACAGTACCAGAATCAGGCAGACGAGACCTGCTCCAATGATGATGAGAGTCTTCTTGCGCAAGTTCACTTTCATGTCTCGCCTCTCTGGCCTGTCCACCGCTTGCCTGCTGCCTCCAATGCGGAGCCTCAGGTCTGGAGATATGCAGACGATGCTTGCAGGCAAGTCGCCTTTTGGCCTCAGATCTCTTGTCCTGGACTATTTAACTGTACTCCTCTCATCTATAAGAATAGCACGGAGATGCCATACTGTATCATTTTGAATTACTCAGTGTCATAAAATTTATGCAAAATACGGGCTGAACTCGGCCGAGACCTCATCTTATATTATTTTTGCAATTAGATCTCTATCTTGCTGCCATGATCTCAGTGGCCATGAGAAACCCTATTGCCCTTTCTGCCAGAGGATATCTTCCTACCAAAGCTTTGAACTGCCTTCCGTGGTTGGGCTGGATCAGGTGTGCCAGCTCGTGCACTATCACATAGTCCTCTACCCATTGAGGCATTCCCGCAAGCCTTGTGCTGATCCTTATGGTCTTGTCTGAGACTGTGCAAGAGCCGCGTCTCTTCTCCTGGCGGCTGGAGTACTTGATGCTCTTCCAGGAGAGCCTTCCGTCGAAGTATCTCTCGTTCAAGAGCCTGGCCCTCGCGTCCAGGTAAAAGTCATCCCTTTGGGGCATCTTCTTCTCAAGCCTGGACCTGAGCTTGGATATGTGATCCTGAAGTGCTACATCTGATATAGAAGCAGGTGCCAGAACCTCCATCGAACCGTTAACCACTCTGGCCTGGATGGTCTTTCTTCTGCGGGCGGACTTCTTGACGATTACGTTCATATCTCCATCCCCATCACCTATTGGGGCGGCATGGTATGAATTAGTTTCGATTAGATGCCGCAAATCAGACGCAAGGCATCCAATCAGTGCTTATCTCACCGCATGTGGAGTTAGACCAGAGGAGGACGAACTTCTCTATGTTGAAGACTCCTACCAGGTCCTCCACACTTCTTCCCCACTCTGCGTGGCGGCCGTGACTGTCTGCCTGGGGGTCCACCGACCTCCAGGAGATGTGGGCGCGTCCAATGACATTGGAGTTGATGGAAGCCTCGATTCCGCCGCCTTCTTCAGAATTGCTGGTCCTGACCTTTGTGCTCATCTCGAGGTGCTCCGCATCTGAGTAGACCTCTGTGAAAGACTCGCCTGTGTCGTAGTTCTGGACGCAGAGCTTTGACTCCCACTTCTGGTCTGCAACCCCGCCGTAAAAGCCAACTGGCATCACAGCGGATGCACAGCCTATCATGGCCACAGAGGCGGTTATCAAAGCAATCAGCTCCATCTTCATCGAGCTATCATCCTCGTATCGGTGATTGTCGGACCCATTTTTGAACTTGTTGGGCGATTTTATGAAATTGTCGACAGACGGGGTCTGGAGAACTTTTATTTCTTCATCCATGTCAGTATATAAAAAGAACGTAAGTTATTTATCTATTCAGAGGCAACCTAAGAAGGGGAGTACAATGGAATCTGATGAGATCAAGTCTATCAGGTCGGCTATTCAGGAGAAGGGGCTCTCGTGGTCTTCTGGAGTCACGTCCGTCTCCAAGCTCTCTTTAGACCAGAAGAAAAAGAGGCTGGGCCTGTTCATAAAAGAAGAGAAGATGAAGCTAATTCAGAAGGAGATGGCAGATGAGGGCGCCAGGATTGCGAGCCAGAGCCAGGCCAGGGCCTCCATCTATCCTTCTGCCTGGGACTGGAGAAACGTCTCTGGCAAGGACTGGACGACGAGCATCAAGAACCAGGGAGACTGCGGCGCGTGCGTTGCGTTTGCAACTGTGGGCGCCATAGAGTCCAACCTGGAGATATTCAAGAGGGATTCCTATCTGAGTCCCGACCTCTCTGAGGCAGACCTCTTCTTCCAAGGCTGCGGCCAGTGCTGTGATAATGGCTGGGACTTCACGCCGGCTCTGAGGTACGCCAAGAATAACGGCATACCGGATGAAGCCTGCTATCCCTGGGATTCTACTTCCGGTGCCTGTCCTGATAGAGATAAGAGGCTCATCAAGATAGAGGACTGGAAGACCGTCTCCACAGAGTCGCAGGCAAAGGAGTGGATCAGCACCAGAGGCCCTCTCATCTCTGGGATGAACGTCTACGAGGACTTCTTCTACTATCGCGGAGGCATTTACAAGGTCGCTGCTGGCGCCCACATAGGGGACCACGCCATAGTGATCGTGGGATACAACAACAACGACAAGTGCTGGATTTGCAAGAACAGCTGGGGTGCTGGCTGGGGAGAGAACGGCTGGTTCAGGATAGCTTATGGCCAGAGCGGAGTTGGCCAGAACTTCTACTTCTATGCGGTCTCTTTCTCTGCAAGCGACGACATACTGGTCTCCAAGAGCGGCTGGGCCAGGGCCAGGTTCAAGGGCAAGGAGACTGCCTTTGACGACGAGGTGAGGCTCTACAGCCCAAAGGACCAGTCCATCTTCGTGGCCACAAGCAAGAACCTGGGCAAGGTCTTCGACCTGGGAAGCTTCTCGACTGGAACGAGGCTCGCATTTGCATTGAAGACTCCTGACGGCCACACCTACTACACAGATGCGTCTCTCAATGGCGATGCCTGCGACCACGTGAAGAAGGTCCAGCTGGGGACGAACAAGTGGGAGCTTCGCTGGGAGGACCTCTACGGCTTGGGCGAGCAGGACTACAACGATGTCGTGATGGAAGTCGAGATAATAGACAGGGTGAACAACGACATATCTGTGCCCAAGGACGGGAGGGTCATAGCCACTTTCAAGAGCAAGGGAACGGCCTTTGACGACGAGTTTGGCCTCTACAAGCCATCTGAGAAGCTTATCTTCAAGGCCACTGACGCCAACTTAGGCAAGACTTTTGATCTGGGAACGTTCAAGGCAGGCACCTCGCTGACTTTTGCGCTCAAGACGTCACAGGGCTACACCTACTATACTGATAACGTGCTAAATCCGGATTCTTACGCTCACCTCAAGAAGGTGCAGACAGGGACCAACAAATGGGAGCTTCGCTGGGAGGACGGATACGAGCTTGGGGACAAGGACTACAACGACGTTGTTGTGGTAATTGAGGTGTCTCCAATTACCGATGACGATGTGGTGATGCCCGTTGACGGAAAAGTCTCTGCCAAGTTCTACAGCAAGGGCACTCCCTTCGAGAACGAGTTCATCCTCTACCGGCCTGAGAGCAAGTCAGTCTTCAAAGCCTCAAACCAGAACCTGGGAAAGACCTTCGATGTTGGAACCTATGCAGCTGGCACCAGGCTCGTCTTCGGGCTGAAGACGCCCAATGGCACCACCTTCTACACAGACAGCTCTCTTAACTCGGATGCAAAAGACCACGTCTTCAAGCTGCCTCTGGGAGACCTCAAGTGCCAGCTCAGGTGGGAAGATCTCTACGGCCTGACAGATAGGGACTACAACGACGTGGTGGTGGAGATAACCATAAAGCCAAGCTGACCTCTCAAATCGCTTTTGGAAACTTTTTTGGAAAAAAGCAAGGATTTAGTTAAGTTTCGCGCATGTATATCGGCAATCCTGATGCGAAGGCCATTAGACGCAGGGCATCCAGTCTGTGCTGATCTCTCCAGGAGTTGAGTTGGACCACAGGAGCACGAACTTCTCTATGTTGAAGACTCCGACCAGGTCCTCCACACTTCTTCCCAGCTCTGCGTGCCGGCCATGGCTGTTTGCATTTGGGTCCACCGACCTCCAGGAGATGTGGGCGCGGCCCACGAAGTTGGAGTTGATGCTAGCCTCAAGAAAGCCTGATATCGGGAGACTCTCTTTGCCAGATGAGGCAGTCTTGATCCGGGTGCTCTTGTCCAGGCTCTCCAGGTCAGAGTAGCTCTCTGTCAGCACTGCGCCTATATCGTAGTTCTTGACTGTGACTGCGCCTGTCTGGTCGCCTGTGGAAGCCTCGATCGAAGTGAAATTGATGCCAGATTGTGCCACTGCTGAAGCACAGGTTGCCATCAGGGCTATGACTGCCAGTGTGACTATCTCATTTTCCATGCCTTTCTTCTCCAAGACTGCAATTCTTCAGGCAGGTCTTCTTTTAGAGGTTCATTGAGCGGTCTCCTGAACTCCTGGATACCCACTGACCTGTCATCTATTCAACCTGTTGGCATCCGTACTCTGTTAAGCCTCAGACGCAGGGCACCCAGTCGAACTCAGTCTCTCCTAGCGTGCTGTTGGGGTAAAGCTGTATCAGGTTCGATACTGTGAATATGCCTGAGAGCTCGTTTACGCTTCTGCTTATCAGCCTGTGGCGCCCTGCGCCCATAACCAGGGGGCTTGCAGACTGCCAGCCGACTGTGGCGTTTCCAATCACGCTGGAGTTCAGGCTGGCCACGAGCAGGCTCGAAGTCCCCAGCGTGCCAGAGC
The DNA here is from genome assembly GCA_964639235.1 of uncultured Methanotrichaceae archaeon. Taxonomy (GTDB): domain Archaea; phylum Halobacteriota; class Methanosarcinia; order Methanotrichales; family Methanotrichaceae; genus CAZXDN01. The sequence continues at coordinate 71,692 of CAZXDN010000006.1, forward strand.
AGGTCGAGGTGCCAGCATTGGATGTTATGTTCGTATCCATCTCTATTCTCTGGGCATCTCTGTAGGACTCTGTGACAGAGGCTCCAGTCTGGTAGTTTGTGGCGCAGATCTCTGAAGACCACATCTGGTCGAAGTACATGGCGCTGCATGATGGCAATGCCAAGTTGACGATCGCGGCCAGAGATGCGGCGAGGAAGATATGTTTGAATGTGAACGCAAGTTTTGATTTTATGGACGGTCACCTTCTGGCCAGAGGCCAATGATGCCAGTGATATGCATCTTCGTGGGAAAAATATTTAGAATATTTGGACCTGAGATAAGGCAGAGACTTCTGGACTGAACTTTCGTAACCGGGATGCTCTGGCCCTAAAAAGCTCGTTCGATGACAAATTGAACGAAAGATTTCAGCCTAGATGAGACATATCAAGTGAGAATATCAGGATTAAGTGAGAATATCAGGATCAAGAAAGAATATCAGAATCAAGTGAGAATATCAGACGCAGGGCATCCAGTCTGTGCTGATCTCTCCAGGAGTTGAGTTGGACCA
>CAZXDN010000007.1:0-7902 GCA_964639235.1 uncultured Methanotrichaceae archaeon
GCCTCAGTTGCGTTCTCAGCTGGTACAGCCTCCGTTGTGTTCTCAACTGGTGCGGCCTCAGTTGTGTTCTCAGCTGGTGCAGCCTCAGTTGCAGTCGTCATCTCTGTTGCAGCTTCTGTGGTGGCTGCGCTCTGGCTGCTGGCTCCAGCCTCAATTGAGTAGTTCACAGCTGTGCCTGCTGCAAAAGAGTATGGTACCTTGGTGGAGCTGAATGTGTAGCCTGGTGCGCTTGTGGCCTTGACCATCTGATCTGCGGTCAGCTCGTGAGCCGGGGAGCCTGCGCTGATGCTGTAGTTTACCTTTGATCCCAGTGCGATCGTGTAAGTCTTCGTGTTATTATCTGACGAGAATGAATATCCCATTGCCGGCAGGGTAATAACTGATGCAAGCAAAAGGGCTATTGTAATTGCCAAAACCTTCCTCATTATGTAATCCTCCTGTTTCTCTGCTGATGTACAGTGACTGTAGCTTGAACATCCTCCCTTTTGAGAAGAACTTGGTCTAAGTCTAGTTATTCTTCATATAAATAGACTTTCGTGCATCTGTGATGCCAAAAAAAGGTTGCCGAGCGATTATATTGAGCGCTATGATAATTAAGATCTGTGAGCTTTGGACAGGGTCTGAGGAGCAGTGCTGGCATCAGCTGCGCTACGCAGGCCCGTCTCAAGCATCTGCGCGTTATGTCCTCAAACGTGCCAGGAGGCCCCTCCTCATTTTTGGCCAATCAGGTGAGAGCCGTCGCACGATCTCTCTTCCTGGAAAAAACCCTCTCTGCAGGCTGAAAATGTCATCTCATTTTCAATCGATGCCGCTCTTGCAAGCTTCAATATCTCGATTCTCAGGCTCTCTGGAAGGTAGCTTGTGCCGCCCACTCTGTCGCCCATCTTGAACTGCTTTGAGAGCACTCTCGTCTCCTCTGGAAACGACTTGCAGAGCCTCTTGAGGTTATCGCTTCTGGCCTTGTAGGTCGATGCAGTTATGTGGCGAGCGCCAGCTCTTGCAGCGGCAGAGGCAAGATCCTCGATCTCGCCTGAGTTTATTCCTGGAATAATGGGGTCCACCCTGGCAGATACCGGTATTCCATTTTCAGCTAGAAGCCTCATCGCCTCCAGGCGTTTGCTGGGTCTTGGCGCTCCAGGCTCAAGCACTGCTGCCAGATCGTCTTCGAGGGTGGTCAGGGTGATGGCAACCATAGACCTCATCTCGCAGAGCAGGTCCACATCCCTTGCCACAATATCGGACTTGGTCACTATCTGAAGCCTGAGGCCTCTTTCTTTAAGTATCTCTATGCAGCCCCTGGTGAGACAAAGCTCCTTTTCGGCAGGCGGATAGGGATCTGAGCTGTTGGATGCAGAGACCAGTGTGCCCTGCCTCACCCTAGATGCGTCGCGTTTGAGCCTTTGAATCAGATCAGATTTGGGCCTGCAGTCCCAGAACCTGGGGATGTAGGATGAGGCGTAGCAGTAGAGGCACCCGTGGCTGCAGCCGGTATATGGATTGAGGCTGAGCTTTTTGGGACAAGTGCATAGCCTGTTATTCCAGGGGTCGAAGGGCTTGAGGATCAAGGACTGCAGATCTCCTCCAGCCTTTCTATGCCGCTTACTTCCTCTATGCCGGTATCTCTTGCCCATTCCTGAATTCTGGGCCTGATGAGACTGTAGCCGCAGTTGCACCTGGCTCCAGCTACCTTTACCCTCAGTATTAGCTTGGGCTCTACGCTTGCTCTTCCATCTGGCCCAGGAGAAGAGATCTTCAAGACTTCTTTCGCCAAGGCTTCTGCATCTCTCTCGGACAGTCCAGATGAGACCCAGCCTACTTCTGTGAGTCCTTCATCATCTCTTAAGGCTACTTTGTACTTGGCTTGTATCCGGGGCCTGCTCCCGGAGCCGAACTGCACTGCGGTGATGGCTGCATTCAAGACCTCCTCCTCTTCCTTGATGATGAAGTCGCGCTTAGACCAGGCGCCTGGAAAGTAGGGCTCCTCCAGATCGCGGCATATCAGGCCTCCGAATCCCTGCGAGAGCGACTGCCTGTACAGTTCTTCTAGGGCCCTGGGGTCTGAGATCGATCTGGCCTCTGATATGGCGAAGCCAGATCCCGGCTGGCGGTTGATCAGCATGTTTTCCAGGGCCTCTCTTCTCTTGGAGTACGCACGCTTTGTCAGGTCATTTCCATCGAGCATCAGCAGGTCTGTGGCTAGCAGTGCAGGCGCGATGCTGACCTTCCTTGAGCAGTGCCTGCGGTTCACATACCTGATCAGCTCCTCTTGTGTGATCATCGAGCCCTTCTGGAATCCCACGAGGTTGGCCTCAGCTATGAAATCGTGCTTTGTCTCCAGTATCGCATCTGATAGGCATGCCAGCGAGGGCGTGATGTTTCTCAGCCTGGATGTGTACACGAAGGCCTCTTCTTCAAGGCTGTGGACCTGCACCCTCAGGCCCGGGTGCCTGAAGAGGAATGCTCCAGGAAGAGATCTCTGAGAGATGATTTGGCCTATGCCAAGGCCAGATCTGATGACCATGGGCCTCACTGGTATCGAGGGCATGGTCCTGATCTCGCCCAGCCTTCCTCTGAAGGCAGCAAGCGCCAGATATCCGATGTCCGGATTTAGAGAGTATGCAGCTCTCGCCTGGCATAGGTCTGCGCCGAAAGCCTCTGCTATAGCCAAGATCATGGTCTGAGGACCGAGGCCTGTGAGCATCTTCCTCATCACTGCCCTGGAGATGTACTTGGCTTCTAATGGAGAAGATCTCAAAAAAAGCCCTCTCAGAATAGATCTCTTCCTCGTCTCCGAGAATTCGCCGCTTTGATCTGACGCCTTCAAGAGGCCGCAGTAGACCTCTTCTAAGCTCAGAGGATCAGAAGACAGTGGCCTTTGAGTCTTTCTCTCCAGGGCTCTTTCAACTGCGGATCCTATCTCGCACAGGTCCTCCATCAGCAGTTTAGCATCCAGAGATGAGATGCCTTCCAGTGCAGAGATTATCATCTGAGGGCCCGCTCTCATCTCTTTGAGCTTCCATACCGGCCAGAGCTCTCCCATTAAGAGCCTGACTGAAGGACAGATGTGCTTCTCATCCAGGGAGGATAAAATACAAGCTGTGACCTCTGCCTTCTTCGACCTGTCTGCAGAGCAGATCTCTTCTAAGGCAGTGGCAATCCTGGAGTAGTCCATTTAGCTTTTGGCCCTTGCCTTCTTCAGGTCCGCAGCCATCTCCACGAGCCTCTCTATCATGGTGTCTATCTCTTCCATGAAGGGCCTGGTCTTCTCTGTGGTCACCGCTCCTGGGGCAGATGCGGCGATCAGGCCTTCGTGCTCCAGCACCCTTAAGGAGTACCTGACCTTGTGGCTGGGTATCTTGGTCTCCTCTGCAAGCTTCAGTATGCCTATTGGCTCGTTCTCCACGACGCATTGAAGCACAGTGAGGTGCCTCCCCAGCATCTCCAGCTCAGCTCCGACCTTTTCAGTCAGCATGTTTTCACATCCAGAGTCGGGCTGGTATTGGGCCCTGGCCTTATAACTGCATCGATTGTCATGGCGCATGCTAGCACGTGTTTGAGGGTGAATTACAGACGAAGCGCGCTGCAGGGCAGCTCAGAGGCCGTCTGAGATCAATGCCAAAAAGAGTGCAGAGGGATTTGGCGCTTGATTGGCTCTTCAGAAGGAGTTGATCAGGTGACCAGCTGCAGGCCGTAGATCCTCCGGGCCTGCAGGCATGTCTACGGCCTGCTCCTCCTTCGAAGGAAGTCTATGCCGTGCTTGGAGACCACCTGCTTGCCCTCATCCTTGTCCTTGCCAAGTATTTGCGGAGAGGAGACTCCAGTCACTACAAGCATGGTCCTCAGAGTCTGATCCAGGCTCGGATCTATCTGGGCTCCCCAGATGATCCTCGCGTCGGGGTTGATCTTGCCGTAGACCTCTTCGACCACCGTCTCTGCATCTGATATGGTCATGTCTGGGCCTCCCACGACGTTTACCAGAGCAGACATGGCTCCTGATACGTCCACGTCCAGGAGCGGGCTTTTGAGGGCTTTCAGGACTGAGTCTCTTGCCCTCTCCTCGCCCTCGGCTTCTCCAAGGCCGATCATTGCCACTCCACCGTTGGAGAGGATGGTTCTGACGTCTGCAAAGTCCAGGTTGATGAGGCCAGGCCTTGTGATGAGCTCAGTTATGCCCTTGACAGAGCGCATCAAGACCTCGTCTGCCACCTTGAACGCTGCCTGCAATGGCAGGTTCGGGACGACGTCGAGGAGCCTGTCGTTTGGAACAACTATGACCGTGTCTGATACGTCTCTGAGCTTTTTTAAGCCCAGCTCTGCGTTTGACCTCCTGATGGCTCCTTCAGCAGTAAACGGCAGAGTGACTATGGCAATGGTGAGCGCTCCAGCCTCTCTTGCAGCTTCAGCCACCACGGGCGAGGCTCCTGTTCCAGTCCCACCTCCAAGGCCGCAGGTGACGAAGACCATGTCAGCTCCCTCTACTGCTGCAGTGATCTCGTCTATGTTCTCTCTTGCAGCCTCTTCTCCTATGTTGGGAAGGCTTCCAGCTCCGAGGCCTCTCGTCGTCCTCCTGCCTATCAGGAACCTGCGGTCTGCATTTATGTGCAGAAGGTGCTGGGCGTCGGTGTTCACTGCGTAGAGCTCAGCTCCCTGGATGCCGCACTCTGAGAGTCGGTCGATGGTGTTGGACCCTCCTCCTCCACAGCCTATCACCCTAACGACTGTGGTCAGCTCCTCAAGCACTGAGACAAGCTCTTCGTCGCTCTGGATTATGCTCTTGGGACCGATCTTGCCCTCGATCTCAGCCCTGCTCAGCGCCTCGTCAATGATGTACTTCAAGTCCATCCCCCTGGAATTTCTTTTCCGGGATTCTAGTATTCTATTAGTATATAGTTTTTTCATGGAGAAATATCTTGACAGAATTAACTAATCTACATGGTTCTTGAAGAACATCTGCCCTCATCATGCCAGATTTGAAGATGTATTGTCCTGGCAGCTATGCCAAACTGAATAAGTATTTTTGGAAAATCTAAAAAGTGTGCTTCAGATGAAGCTCAGATGCTGCTGCAATTGGGAGACGAGTTTTTGTCTGATCTGAATCATGACTTGAGGGCTTTGAGCCTCTCGATCTGCCTCATTATCTGCTCTGACTCCCTTGTCTTCTCGCCCTCTAGGTATTGAATTATCTCAGGAAGGCTTCTGTTGAGCCTGTATATCCTGTAAGGCCTCCCCTTTCCTGGGTTCTTCTCATCCCTCTCAGTGATCCAGTCGAGCTTGCGTATCTCGCGCATGGCGATGCTGACCTCTGGCTGTCTGAGGTCTGATCCCATCTCTATCTCCCTGGATGTAGCCTCCTCCACGCCTGCTAGATAGGTGAGCACCTTGGCCACATTTCTCTTCAGGCCTATCTTCATAAGTATGGACGCGAATTCCTCGCGCTCTACATTGAGCGTGGGAACAGGTATCTTTCTCACAGCGGTCACCACGCCACCAAGGTCACTTTGTGACATATATATAAGTTTCGTCGAAAATAATTGCCCTTTGGGGGACTGCAACCTGATCTGTTAAATTATTTTTTATTCAAGATATACTAAAACACTGCCGTCAGATTGATCATCTTTTCTGGAGACCAGGGACTTTATGAAGGCGATGTATCTCGAAGATTGCTATCTGCGCGATTTTAGTGCCAGCGTTGAGTCAGTTAACGGCAATTGTGTGGTCCTCGACAGGACTGCATTTTATCCTCAGTCCGGCGGCCAGCCCTCTGATCTGGGTGTGCTGACCAGGTCCGGGGAGGCCTTCACTCTAACTGGCGTCCTGCCCTCAGACGAGGGCATAGTTCACTGTCTGGACAGAGAGGGCCTGAAGGTCGGCGATGAGGTTTGCGGGTCTGTGGACTGGGAGAGGCGCTACAGGCTCATGCGTGGCCACACAGCCTGTCACGTGCTCAGCGCAGTCATCTTCAAGGAGACTGGTGCCAAGATCACAGGAAACCAGATAGACCTCTCCAGGTCAAGGGTGGACTTCAGCCTCGACAAGTTCGATAAATCTCAGATGTCAGGCTACGTAGACCAGGCAAACCAGATCATGCGCCAGAATAGAGAAGTCAAGACCTGCATCCTTCCCAGGTCCAAGGCACTGGAGATACCCGACCTGGTGAGGCTTGCTATGGACGTGCCCGACAGAGATATGATCCGGGTTGTGGAGATAGATGGAGTGGACATACAGGCCTGCGGGGGAACGCACGTGCGGTCGACCGGGGAAGTGGGCGAGATCAGGATGGCCAAGGCTGAGAACAAGGGCAAGTCAAACCGCAGGGTCTACTTCGAGCTTGTGGGGTGAGTTTTTGCATATAATGGAGCTTCTCGGAAAGTGCAGGGTGGTGGTCAAGGACGGAGAGGTGGTCGAGTCAGGAGAGCCTGTGGTTGAGTACTGCCCTCTCTTTGCCAAGATCAGGGGAATTAAGGAGTTAACTCCCGAAGCTGCTGCAGAGAACATGGAGTTTCGGATGAAAACTCATGGGATGTTCTCTCCTGAGAGAAAGCTGGAGATGGGCGTCTTCGTGGGCTTCGGGGCCTCTGAGTCTATGATGACTGGAGTTGATAAAGGCATAATAGATGCAGCAGTCACAGTATGCGATGGTGCTGGCACTGTCGTCTCAGACAATCCTTCTCTCATCCAGGCCATAGGCGGCTACATCTCAGGCGTGGTGGAGACAGACCCGATACCAGAGGTGATCTCAGGGATAGAGGCCAGGGGCGGGCACGTTCTTTCTCCAGAGACGGCCATGATCGATCAATATGCTGGGGCTTTGTGGGCCTCGAAGCATTACTCGAAGTTCGCAGTAACTGTGGCCGATGCGGGCACGGCAGAGAGGCTGAGGGCTCTGGAGATGGAGGCAAAAGTCAGGATTCTGATTATCGGCGTGCATCTGACTGGCATATCTGAGGAAGATGCTCGGCGACTTTTGGCTGTGGCAGATGTGGTGACGAGCTGCGCCTCAAAGCACATCCGGGAGCTGGCAAAGCCGCTCGTCCAGGTGGGAACAGCAGTCCCGCTGTTCGGGCTGACGAAGTGGGGGAAGGATCTGCTTATCGAGCGGGCAAAGGAGGTCGAGCAGCCCCTGCTGATAAACACGATGCCGCTTCCCACTCTTCCTGAGCACAAGCAGCCAAGGCCTCTGGTTTAGGTCTTGGAATATTTGAAGGGATTCTGTCGGTTATATCGGAGGCACCAGCTTCGTCCGGCCGCATCCTCTTCTTTCAATGCCTATTTTCAATGCCTATTTATCTTCGGAATTTGATGACTAACGCCTTTATCTTGCCAGACATACATTATATCTTGGAAAAGACGAAGTCTATTCAGGAGGATCGACATGGCAGGATATGTAACCAACATAGAAAAGAAGTCTCTGGAGAACGATTACTTCCGTGAGGTACTTTTCACAGGGCCTCACAGCCAGCTGGTAGTGATGTCTATAGCACCAGGCGAAGACATAGGCATGGAGACACACGATGATGTCGACCAGTTCATTAGGATCGAGGCCGGGACTGGAAGGGCCATCCTGAACGGCAAGGAGTACCCCCTGGAGGATGGCTCAGCTGTCGTCATCCCTGCGGGGACGGAGCACGACATCGTCAACGGCTCTGGGTCGCAACCTTTGAAGCTATACACAATCTACTCGCCAGCGAATCACCCTCCAGGCACGATCCACAAAGACAAGGCCGAGGCCAGCGAAAAGGAGCATCATAGATAGAATCCAGGAAGATTTTTCTGAGCATAACCGGCAGGGACCGCTCATCTCCTCCCTGCTGGTTCTAACTTACCAGATTAACCTGATAGCAAAAATCAGGAGATTTTCCCCCGAAGAGGGGTTAGGGGCAGCCCGTGCGGCGATTGAGCACA
>CAZXDN010000007.1:8002-68171 GCA_964639235.1 uncultured Methanotrichaceae archaeon
ATTCCACCATCTCCAAGATGGATGCTAAATCGTTGGGAGGCTTTACCAATCCTATATATCCCTGGCCTGATTTGTATTCTCGGAGCTTACAAGAATTGAGACTATTATATTGGTGTCTATCAGCACTGCCAGGACTCTTCCCCCATATCGAGGATCTCTTCCAGAGTGAGGGGCTTATCCAGCTTTATTATGCCCACATATTTGTCTAAAGCCTTCTTCCTTTCCTCCTTGAGTATTACTTTAGCTCTATCTCCTTCCTTAAGATCGACCTTTTCAAGAGGCTTGAATACCCCGTTTTCGTATATGCAATCGATGACTTTCATGGTGTATTCCTTCCATTAATTCTATCCCAAGGCAATTAAAAGCTTCTGTATCATTGATGGCCTCTGAGGTTGTATCTATGGAAGATTGAATGAGCAAAAAAGGAGACTTAAGCCCGAATCACGGGCATGGAAGCGTCAGTATCGATGAGTTTCCAACCTCAAGGCTCATGTCCATGTTGAGGTTTCCGACATATGTGCCGCCCATTACGTATGTTGGGACTGTGTAGGTGCCTGCATCTTTCTGAGCCCGTGCCCCGATCTTGGCAGTTCCCCCTATCATCTGGGATGAGATCTGGTAGACCGAGACCTGGTCGTCCTGGGCTATCTTGGTGTCCTTCACCAGGTTCTGGATGCCAGAGTAGCTCTCTGAGATCACTGAGCCCACAGCGTAGTTTTTAGCACAAAGTGCGTTTTTAAGGTCGCTTTGTGTCGCAGGCGGGGTGTAGGGCTTGTAGTCGAAGACTCCCCACTCGTTAAAGGAGATCTCGTCGTACTCTGTTCCGCCGTAAACTTCTGAGTGCTGGGTCCTGGAGACAGTGCCTGACCCGCTCGTTCCCACCACCAGCTTCTGGCCGCTGTAGCCGTAGTCCGTCTGGTAGACCCTGGAGTCCTGCATGTATCCCTGGAAGTATATCGTGTTGTGCTCTGTGACGTTTTGTATGGAGCTGGCAAATGCCGTTTGAGCCGCCAAAAAGGCAGCTGCAGTCACGAGAAGCACGATTATTAAAGTCCTCTTCATTCCCAACACCTTCTTCATATATGCGGCATCGAGTATAAAATAGATCCGCTTCAGGGCTTTTCGCCTTTTTTCCCTGCCCTGCTTCCAAGGCGCCTGACCTCTGCAAGGCGTTTTTCTAATGAGTCTTTAAGCTCCGGCACCAGCTCTCCCCTGTGGTAGTCGAGCCTTGAGGCCAGGGCCAGCTTTCCTGAGAGGGCGCGCGCAGCCCTTCCCCTGAGTCGCCTTGGGGCGCCTATGACTGCAGGGTGCCTGTAGATTATGCCGTGCTTTGGAGACGGAGCCTTTCCCTTCAGGTGCTTGAAGAGGGACTTCTCCGCGCCCATGATCTGGATTGTGGATGAGGGCATCTCAGAGAGCCGCTTCAGGCTTCCAGCCCTGGAGATGAGCCTCGCTGCGAGCACTGGCCCTGCGATATCTGAGAGGTTTGGTGCAATTTTTGCGGCTGCTGTGCCTATCTCCTCTTCCAGGCGCCTCCTGGAGTCGCGCAGGTAGAGCAGCGTCTCTGCGAGCTCTCCAATGCCTTTCTGGCCAGAAAGAGACTCCGCCAGGCCTTTTCCGTGGACAACCTCTTCTTTGTACAGGCGCGACCACTCGTAGAGCCTCTCGTCGAGCAGGTTGACTGCGCTGTTCATGTCGTCTAAGGCCTCGACCATCTGGAGCATGTCCTCTTCGGCGTTAGCTGCTGCCTTCAACCTCCTCCTGACCAGGGCTATGGCTGCAGACCTCAGAGCTTGGTTGTACTCCTCTTCTCCCTTGAATGCTCCGCATCTTATGGCCAGAGACCTCAAGTCGGGCTGGACCTCTGCCTGGAAGGGCTCACCTATGCGGGAGATCATCTCCTCAAGGCTTTTTGCAGGCAGGAATTCTCCCTGGCAGACGTCTCCAAACCAAGCTCTTATCTCCATGTCATCACCCAACTCTCTTCATCTTCTCCATACAGTCTTTATCTTCTCAGCGCTATCTTCCTGCTCGTCTCTGTGATCGAGTTTGGGACTATCAGATAGATCACTTTCGCCCCGCTCAGATCTCCTTTATATATCCGGCAGGCCTAACTAGAATCGCCTCTCAATAAAAAAATAGGGGTTGATTTGTACGAAGGATTTGGTAGATCAGGTTTTAGCTCGCCTCAAGGAGCAGGGCGTGGAAGTCCCTGCGTCAGAGGTAGAGCCCCGGCTGAAGATGCTGGTTGAAAACTTCAAGGTGCCTGAGGGCGAGGCCAGAAGAAGCGTTATGAACTATTTCCTCAAGGAGCACGGCATAACTCCCTCCAAAACCTTCTCAAGGGAAGGGGCGCGCGTCAAGGTCGGCGAGATAAACGAGTCTGGACGGTGGGTGGACCTGAATGTCAAGGTTCTGCAGCTCTGGCAGCCCACAACAGACGCCATCTCCCAGACAGGCCTGATAGCAGATGAGTCCGGGAAGATAAAGTTCACCAAGTGGTCCAGGGACAACCTGCCTATGCTCGAAGAAGGCAAGAGCTACTCGATCAAGAGCGCAGTCACGGACGAGTTCCAGGGAAGGTTTGGCATCAAGCTGACCAAGAACAGCAAGATCTCGGCGCTCGATGTGGAAATCGAGGCACAGGCGGCTTCCGCTCCTGCAGAGCCTGTCAAGATCGCAGACATAAAGGAGTCAGGGCGCTGGATCGATTTAAAGGCCAAAATCGTTCAGCTCTGGCAGCCCACAACAGACGCCATCTCCCAGACAGGCCTGATAGCAGATGAGTCCGGGAAGATAAAGTTCACCAAGTGGTCCAGGGACAACCTGCCTATGCTCGAAGAGGGCAAGAGCTACTTGATCGAGAGCGCAGTCACGGACGAGTTCCAGGGAAGATTTAGCATCAAGCTGACCAAGAACAGCAAGATCTCTCCTCTGGAAGAAGATGTAGAGACGAGGGCCGCTTCCGCTCCTGCACAGCCTGTCAAGGTTGTGGATATAAACGAGTCAGGGCGCTGGATCGATTTAAAGGCCAAAGTCGTTCAGCTCTGGGAGTCAACCAGCGATTCCATCTCTCAGTCCGGCCTGATAGGAGACGAGACAGGGACGATAAAGTTCGTCAAGTGGTCCAAAGCCGGGCTTCCTGACCTGGAGGAGGGAAAGAGCTACCACTTCCAGAACCTGGTCACAGATGAATTCCAGGGAAGGTTCAGCGTCAAGTTCAACCGCACCAGCCAGCTCTCTCCTCTGGATGAGGATGTGGAGGTGGGCTCACAGTCAACGGAGTTCACAGGAGCTATGGTTGACATCCAGAAGGGATCGGGGCTGATCAAGCGCTGCCCGATATGCAGGCGGTCTCTGGCTAAGGGCATCTGCGGAGAGCACGGCAAGGTCGAGGGCGCTTACGACCTCAGGATCAAAGCTGTGCTTGACGACGGCAGAAGAGTCCAGGACATACTGCTCAACCGGGAGACCACTGAGAAGCTCGTGGGATTGACTCTGGACGAGGCGAAGAGCATGGCTATGGAGGCTCTGGATCACGAGGTCGTCAGAAGCCTGATAGAGGAGCGCCTGGTTGGCAGGTACTACAGCGTCACAGGCCCCAGGGTGGACCGATACATCCTTGTGGAGTCGATCTCAGAGGCGCCTCCTGTGTCTGAGGACGAGGTCGACGACCTGATAATGCAGGCGGAGGCGGTCTGAGATGGCTGGATTTTCAAGAGAGGTCTCAAGGAGGATCTTTGCAGGAGAGCTCAAAGGCTCAAACCTCTCTTTCAGGGACGGAGAAGAGTCGCACCAGTATGCTCCCCAGTATTTGCTGACGCCTACAGGCGCTAAATGCAACCGCGTCTTCATTGTGGGCGCTCTTACAGAGCGAGACGACATCGGCGGAGACACTGAGTACTGGAGAGGAAGGATAGTCGACCCAACAGGAAGCATCCTGATCTACGCAGGCCAGTACCAGCCAGAGGCGGCCCAGGTTCTGTCGAGCATCGAGCCTCCTGCTTTCGTTGCGGTGGTGGGAAAGCCAAGCCTCTATGAGACTGAGGATGGAAACATCCTCCTGTCCATACGCGCTGAGTCGATCCAGAAGGTCGACGAGCCCACGAGGGACAGGTGGATACTGGACGCAGCCAGGAGAACGCTTGAGAGGGTGGAGGCAATGGAAAGTGCATGTCACCTTCCTGATCAGGGATTCACAAGCGCTGCAGACGCGCCAAAATTGGCCTCTGTGGACATAGAGAAGGCCAGGATGCACTACAATGCAGATCCAGGCTACTACAGACGAATGGTCATAAAGGCGCTGAACTCTCTGCGATCTGAGATGCCTCTTGCATCTGGCAGCGCTTCGCCGCAGAAGGCAACTGATGTTGAAGTCTCCGGCGCAGATCTGTCAGGCGAGCGTTTCGGCACTGAAAGTTCGGGCGCCACAGCTTCTGAAACAGGCGGCTCAGCTCCCGATTTGGCTGACTCTAGGGACGAGATGCCTGAAAGTGCAAATCCCGATGCCCTAAAGCAGAAGCCAGAGGCTTTGAAGAAGGCCAAGTCCAAATTCGCACAGGGAAAAGATGCCTCCCAGACAGCGCTTCTGGATAAAGAGGATGTAGAGGTGATTCGGGTCTTCCCAAAGAAGGCCTGAAACCTTTATATAATGTGCTGGGATTATAACAGGTGGTGAACTGGCAATGGTAATCGGCGTAACAATGGTAAAAGTAGTGCCCGGTCAGGAGAAGTCTGTGTACAACGCCCTTCAGGAGATCGATGGCATCAAAGACGTCTACCATGTCTTCGGCGAGTTCGACTTCGTGGTCATCATCGAGGTCGAGGGCTTGAGCATGCTCAACCGGCTCGTAGACGTCATACGTGAAATAGACAACGTCACAGCTACCCAAACCGTGGTCGGGGCTGAGCTTTAGCCCTCGCTTTTATGGAGATCGCAGAGGAGATGGCCAGGCGCCAGAAGGCCATCTCTGTCGCCGAATTTTTTGAGAAGAATCGCCAGATCCTGGGGTTCGACTCTGCTCCCAGAGCTCTTATTACATGCGTTAAAGAAGCGGTCGATAACTCCCTGGACGCCTGTGAGGAGGCTGGCATTCTTCCGGACATATTCGTCCAGATAAAGCGCTCTGGCGAGTGCTTCTCTGTCATAATCGAGGACAACGGCCCTGGCATTGTCACAGATGAGATACCAAGGGTGTTTGCCAAGCTTCTTTATGGCTCAAGGTTTCACGCCTTAAGACAGAGCCGTGGCCAGCAGGGGATAGGCATCAGCGCTGCAGTTCTTTATTCTCAGCTGACGAGCGGCAGGCCGACTAAGGTGACATCGAAGATCGGCCCTGGAAAGCCTGCACACTGCTGCGAGCTGATGATCAACACCTCCAAGAACGAGCCTGAGATCCTCAAGAGCTGTGAGGTCGACTGGGAGAGGCCTCGCGGCACAAGAGTCGAGCTGGAGATGGAGGGAGCTTACGTCAGGAGCCGCAGGCAGTCGGTCTACGGGTCGCTTAAGAACGTGGCCATAGTCAATCCTCATGCAAGGATCACTCTTGTCGAGCCCGATGGAAACGTAGAGGTCTTCGAGAGGGCAACTGAGAGCCTGCCAAAGCCAGCTTATGAGATCCAGCCCCACCCAAATGGGATTGAGCTTGGCGAGCTGATGAAGAGGCTTCGGTACTCTGAGAGAAAGAAGCTGGGAAGCTTTCTTAAAGAGACCTTCTCAAGCATAGGAGCGATCACCGCCCAGGAAATTTGCAGCATATCGGGCCTGGACCCGGACAGGGCGCCGTCTGAGATCACACACGAGGAGACCAAGCGCCTCCTGGCAGCGTTCAAGCAGATCAAGGTCAAGTCTCCTCCAGTAGACTGTCTGTCTCCTATAGGCGAGCCTCTGATCAAGGCTGGATTGGAGAAGGAGTACAGCCTGGACTTCATAGCCACTTCCACGAGGCCTGTTGGCGTCTACTCAGGAAATCCATTTCTGGTAGAAGTTGGCCTGGGCTACGGAGGAGAGCTTGAGAAAGAGGGCAGGGTTGAGATCCTGAGGTTTGCCAATCGCGTGCCTCTCGTCTATCAGCAGGGAGCATGCGCCATAACCCATGCAGTCGAGGCAGTCGCCTGGAAGAGCTACTCACTCTCGCAGCCAGTTGGGGGAGGCGTACCTGTGGGGCCAGCAGTCCTTCTGGTGCACGTGGCCTCGACCAACATACCTTTCACCTCTGAGTCGAAAGACGCAATAGCCGACGTTCCTGAGATCATGGCCGAAGTCGAGCTTGGGATGAAAGACGTGGCAAGGAAGCTTCGGAAATACCTTGCCAGGCAGAGCGTCCTTTCTGAGCGAAAGGAGAAGGAGGAGATCATAAGAAAGATCCTTCCGAGGATCGCAAAGAAGCTCTCAGACATTCTGGGCCAGGAGGAGCCAGACATCGGGCCTGTGGTTGCCAAGATCATGGGAAATCTCCTCGTCAAGAGGCTCTCAACCAGGGACAACGGCCAGTCTCAGGTCAAGATCCTCGTGGAGAACCACACGGACCTTGTGAGGTGCTTCAAGCTGCACGAGCTTTTGTCCTCAAAGGCTTCGTCTGTCGAGCCTCCTGCAAGGGCAATTCCAGTTGGCGATGGGTACGATTATCACTGGAAGCTCTCTCTGGGACCAGGGGAGTCTGTGGCCCTGGAGTATCAGATGAGCTCAGAGGGTTTTTCTCTCTCAGAGCCAGTAATCGAGGGCCTGGAGCCAGAGGTAGTGACAGGGGCCAGGGTGATCTGATTGGAGAAGATTGAAAAGGCAAACAAGGTCGATCTGGCCCAGGGAAAGCTCATGGACCTGGCGAGGTCCCTCTACACCCAGTTCCAGCAGGGAATTGTCCCCTACATAGCCCTTCCCTCAAGGACCAAGAACAACATAGAGTACAGCTCCAAGGACGACGTCTGGGTCTACGGCGACCAGGAGACCATGAGGTCTGTCAAGACCGTCCGAGGGGCAAAAAGCATGCTCAAAGCCGTATACCTGGCCGAGCTTCTGATTAAAGAGCACCTCCAGAACAACCGGGGCTCTACGCTAAGAGAGATATATTACATCTCAGAGAACTGGGACATAGCCAAGTTCCACGAGCAGGCCGAGAGCGATCGTCTCATCGAAGACCTGGAGATCGTCACCGGCCTCCAGAGGGAGGACTTTCATGTCAGGCCTGAGGAAGACGGGGCTGCGATCTTCGGGCCCCTTAGGATCAAAGAGCGCACTCGCCGCGGCGAGAGGGAGATGCACTGCCAGGAGGACGTTGGTGAAGCCGGCTACCAGATCCCCTTCAACGTGGAGAACGTCGAGCTCCTGGACCACGATGCAAAGATGGTAATGGCCATAGAGACCGGCGGAATGTACGCCAGGCTCATTGAAAACGGCTTCGACGACGAGTTCAACTCCATCTTGGTCCATTTAAAGGGCCAGCCTGCGAGGTCCACGCGCAGGATCATAAGAAAGCTAAACTCAGAGCTGGATCTTCCAGTCGTGGTCTTCACGGATGGCGACCCCTGGTCTTATAGGATCTACGCAAGCATAGCCTACGGCGCCATAAAGAGCGCTCACCTCTCAGAGCATTTAGTGACGCCTTCAGCCAAGTTCCTGGGCGTCCAGCCAAGCGATATAGTGGACTATGATCTGTCAACAGACAAGCTCACTGATAAGGACTTACATGCCCTGAGGAGCGAGCTTACAGACCCCAGGTTCAATACTGACTACTGGAAGAAGCAGATCTCTCTCCAGATGGACCTGAAGAGAAAGGCAGAGCAGCAGGCCTTTGCTGGGAAAGGCCTCGACTTCGTCACGAGAACCTACCTTCCTGAGAGGCTCTCTGAGCTAGGCATTGTAAAATGACTCTGGCTGCGGAGGCTTAGGCCACTTTGAAGTGTCTCCAGGCCTCTTCTATGTGCATTGCCTTCATCCCCAGCTGCCTGGATGGCGTTATGTCGTTCTCCTGGGAATCGCCTATGAACAGTATCTCTTCAGGCCTCAAGCCCAGGCTATTTGCGCCTGCGAGAAATATCCTGTGATTTGGCTTCTTTGTCCTTAAATCGGACGAGAAGATCACGAACTTAAAGAATCTATCGAGGCCGAAGTACCTCAGCTCTATCTCTGAGAAGACCCTCTGGCCGTTGGAGACTATGCCCAGAGGATATGCTTTAATCGCTTCCAGAAGCCTCAGGCTCTGTGGAAACGCCTGCAAACGCCTTATTGATGCCGACCTGAACAGCCTGGCAGCCTCAATTCCAACTGCCATGTCGTCTATTCCCCAGGAGGCATGGCTCTTGCATATCCCTGCGAAGATCTCCTCGACCTTGATCTCAGAGTGGATGCCGAGGCCTCGCTCTATCTCCTCTTTGCACCTGGCTTTGTACTCGTTCATGAGCTGCTCTGGAGAGAGCCTGACTCCCTGGTACATGAGCCATCGACTTATGGGCTCATAGGTCTTCAGGCTCTTCTCGTCTGTCTTGATGTCAATGAGCGTCTTGTAGCAATCGAACAGGACACCTCTTACGCCTTCAAGCTCTCTGCAATTTGTAATTTTAAATCCTCCAAAGGTGCTTATGGATGAATGTGCTGAAGATGATATGGAAATCTCATTCCGGCATCTACTTCTTTTCAGGAGGAGAATATATATCTAACCCATTTTTTGTACATACATGGTATTATTGCAGCAAATCTATATAGACTGCTTTTGCCTGATATGTTGCCTGAAAGGCTCGCCTTGAGAGGCATCTGATGCATATCGACTGATTTAGGCGCTGGCTGCTGTAAAGGCGCCTGAATCTCTTGCCATTTGTGCTTGCATGAGTCTTCATTTATGGCTGCGTTATTTACGGCCGCCGTTATTGTTGGCCTTGAGGCAGGCCAGAGCCTCTCTGATGATGTAGTCTCTGTGTCTGCCTCCCAGGTTTAAGCGTGCCATCCTCATCAGCCCCATGGCCATGAAGAGCGGCAGCGCCTGGGTGTTGCTCTTGAACTCGGCCTCGCTTGAGCTGTAGTGCCAGAGAAGGTGGCCTATATAAGGCTCTGCCTTTCGTCCGTCCCTTTTCTTCCTGTAAAAGTGGTACTTCAGCTCTGCTGCCATTATCCCTAAGTCGTGGACGGGGTGGGCGTGCTTCCAGGAGCTCTCGAAGTCAAGTGCGTATACCTTGTCCTGGCGAAAGATGTAGTTGGCCAGGTTCGAGTCGTTGTGGATGCGACATCCATGGTCGGCGTCAAGCCAGCTGCTGTACCACCACCTTCCAAGCAGATTGTTGAAATTTTTGCGGGATGCATGGTCGAGCTTCGCATTATCGAGAACTTTGTGGAACCTGGAGAATTCACTGTCTTTGCGGTACTCTGTTCCAGTCTCATCGTGGAGCTTTCTAAGCGTTCTTGCTACGAGCGTAAGGTTGTCGTAGATTCCATCATCTGATCTCAGGCATCTACTAAGTGACCTGCCACCGATGTATTCAGTTACAAGTGCACAGCTGAACTTCCTGCTGGCAGCAATTGGCCTGGGAGTGTCTATCACCCTAGAGACCTTTTTCAAGACAGAGTACTCTTTCTCCATGGCGCGTGCGTAGTTGTAGTTCTTCTTCCAACCTGTGGGTTCGGCGTAGAACTTGGACACAACGCTGTATTTTTGGCCATCGAACTTATACCTGCAAACGTTGTGTGAGGCTTGGGGAAGCCTGTAGACTCTGACAGTGCATCTATCATCCTCTATCACATCTTCCAGCTTGTGCACTAGCCAGTCCCTGAATGGGTTGCCGGGTTTCAAGGCTCCAACGCACTTTTCTTTGACCATGAGTGTCTGCCTTATCAGTGGAAAAATATGGTCAATTCATAAAAATTTATGACTTTTCATATCCAAGAGCGAATATCACTTCAGCTTGCGCTCCAGTTCCTTCACCTTGTTCTCAAGAATCCTTATCTTCTCCTCTGAGATCTTGAGCTCGTGCTCCATATTCGATATGATCCTGCCATCGGCTGCCTTATGGCTTTTCTCCAGCTCCTGGAGCCTCTCTTCCAGTATCTCCTTGCTCTCTTCTGGTGTGGGCATGTAACCTCGAGTTCTATTCCATAGAAATGTACTTTCTTAATCAGTTTAAGCTTTGTCCTTATTGGAGATCTCATCTGGAGTGTTTACTTAAGCTCAAACCAAAGGCTTATACTTTCGATGGACATCTGCAAGTCCATGAAGCGCGATCTTCTGGACATACTGGCATGCCCCTTATGCAAGGGCGATTTGACCATAGAGATCTTCGAGGAGAACGACCGCGAGATAGTCACAGGCAAGCTCTGCTGCTCGGCCTGCAAGGAGACCTACCCCATTGAGGACGGCATACCCAATATGCTTCCCCCTGATCTTCGGGATTGATTTCCTGGGGGCGAAATATTTATAACATGTTATAGCTAAATGGACAGATCTCTTGAGGGGGTATGAGGGACGAGCCACGTTGTCCAGATAAACGACGGTGTGGAGGACATTCCACCCATAGCTCTTCGGCTGCTTCCTGGAGCTGAAGATATATTGGAGATCACCCTGGTCAACCAGGGCCAGCCCTCAAACGTCTTCGTGGAGGCCAGCGGCTCCATCAAGAAGGCCGTTCGTCTCAAGAAGGCCAGCTACTTCGTGGTCCAGGAGGAGCTGGTGCCAATTCTTGTGAAGATGCCAAGAGGCGCCAGCAGGCTTTCCGGCGAGATACTGGTGGACAGCGACGAGAGCATCAGCCGCATACCCCTGACTTTGGTCAGCGATTCTGATGCAGATGAGGGCGAGGAGAGTTCTCAGGACGATGACTATCAGGACCGTCCGGATGACGAGGACCTAGACGAAGAATATTCTGAGGATGAAGGCTCTGAAGACTCTGAAGATGAGGAGTCTTTTGGCCGGGGCAGGAGCTACGAAGATGATGAGGATGATGACAGCAGCCCTGGTACTTCCGAGCCTCGATACCGGATCACCAGGGTAAGCCAGCCGGTCTTAAAGCCGCGCTCTCCTCCAATACCGGCTCCCAAGCCCAGCTATAGGGTCAGGAGAGCAGGGCCTACGAGCTATGCGGACGTTTACTACGGAGATCGCAGCGACGGAGATTCTGGCTCGGATCTGGACCTAGCAGACTCTTCGCATCTCGAACCTGAGCAGCATGAGCCCTCGCCTGCACGCAGCCGCAGGAGAGGGGGACCCTATCAGGGCTCTCGTGCATACGGGTCTTCATCATACAGTCAATCCCCGCAGGATTCTTCCACATATGAGCAGTCGTCATATGATCAGCCTGGAGATGAGCAATCATCATATGATCGGCCAGAATATGAGCAATCGTCATACGAACAGTCTTCATATGGGCAATCTGGATATGAGCAGCCAGATGATGCTGTATCAGAAGAGGATCTCTCCTCCGATGAGGGGTCCGGAGGCCTGGGACTTCCTTTAGTCCCTCTGGCAATGATGATCATGCTTGTGGCTGCGCTGGTTTTGACTTTCCTTCTGGGCGTAATCCCAGAATTTCCGGGGGCTCTGACCTCCTCGATACTGATCGTCACCCTTATCATATATGGAGCGGCTACGCTCCTGAAGGCGTGAGGCTTGATTTCCTTGAGATATATCGTCGTCACCGGCGGGGTCATGAGCGGGCTTGGCAAGGGCATAACTGCTGCTTCCATAGGCCGTCTGCTCATGAACAGGGGGTACCGGGTAACTGCAATTAAGATCGATCCCTACATCAACATAGACGCAGGGCTCATGAGCCCATTCCAGCACGGGGAGGTCTTCGTGCTCAAAGACGGGGGCGAGGTTGACCTGGACCTGGGCAACTACGAGCGCTTCCTCGACGTCGAGCTGACCCGTGACCACAACATCACCACAGGCAAGGTCTACAGCACTGTGATTGAGAAGGAGAGGAGAGGCGAGTACCTGGGAAAGACCGTCCAGATAATTCCCCACATAACTGACGAGATAAAGAAGCGCATCCGCCAGGTGTCCAGAGATGGAGGATGCGAGATATGCCTGATCGAGGTCGGCGGGACTGTGGGAGACATAGAGTCCATGCCGTTCCTCGAGGCCATGCGCCAGCTCAGGCACGAGGAGTCCGGAAATATATTCTTCGTGCACGTGACCCTGGCTCCCTCCACTATGGATGGGGAGCAGAAGACCAAGCCCACCCAGCACAGCGTAAAAGAGATGAGGGAGCTGGGCCTGCGGCCTGACATGATAGCTGTCAGGTGCGAGAAGCCACTCCTTGATGAGACCAAGGTCAAGATCGCCCACTTCTGCGACGTGCCTGTGGAGGCAGTCATCAGCTGCCACAATGCTGAAGACATCTACAAGGTCCCACTGCAGCTCGATGCCGAGGGCCTGACGAAGTACCTGATGAAGGAGATGAGGCTCTTTCCGCTGGAGGAGAGGCAGCAGTGGGACGAGTACATAGACAAGGCCGACCAGGCTAAGGGCAGGGTGCGCCTGGCCATAGTTGGAAAATACACTGTCGGCTCCCAGTGCGCAGACCCAATGGAGGACGCCTATCTCTCCATACGCGAGTCTCTGAAGCATGCGGGCGTGGAGGCAGGTGTCAAGCCTGAGATCGTCTGGGTGGATTCTGAAGAGCTTGAGGTCGGGTCTCCTGACATAATGCTGCGAGACGTGGATGGAATTTTGGTCCCAGGAGGGTTTGGCTCCAGGGGCACTGAGGGCAAGATCAAGGCCATACAGTACGCAAGAGAGAGGAAGGTTCCTTTCCTTGGAATCTGCTTTGGGATGCAGCTTGCAGTAATTGAGTTTGCGAGAAGCGTCTGCGGACTTGAGGGAGCTTCAAGCTCAGAGTTCGGGCCCACGCCCCACCCTGTGATAACGCTTCTGCCTGAGCAGGAGAAGATAAGGAACATGGGCGCCACAATGAGGCTGGGAGACTATCCTGCTCACCTGAGGGATGGAAGCATAGCCCAGAAGATTTACGGCACTTCAGACATAGTCGAGCGGCACAGGCACAGGTACGAGGTCAATCCCGCATACATAATGCAGATCCAGGACAAGGGCATGATCTTCTCCGGCACAAATGGGGACCTGATGGAGATCATAGAGATATCAGAGCATCCTTTCTTCTTCGGATCGCAGTTCCATCCTGAGATGAAGTCAAGGCCTGGGAGACCTTCGCCTCCATTCCTGGCGTTTGTTGAGGCCATGAAAGAGAGGTCGAAGAGGGGAAAGATGGAAGTGGCTGGGTTGCAGCTCGCGTAAGCGAGGCCACTCTTACTTTTAACGGAGGTCCCGCAGCTTTTAGATTTCAAAGCTGGCCCTTTTTCACTTAATATCCGAAATAATATCTTCAAGGCTTTGATCAAGCCACTTGCCGCGCTCCTCTGTGTAATCTCCTTTGCCTGTATCAAAGCTCTGCAGGAATCTCACTGCATCCACTGGGCCCAGGGCCTCAGCCAGGGCTTCGATTTCCCTTCGCCTTATCTCATTTATGCTCCTGCTTTCAGCTCTGGGGGGCATCCATCAGCACCTCGCTGGATTATTTATACCAGTTAGCGATAAATTCACTGCTGGGCCATATCTGCTGATATTCCCGATCCTCCTTCGTTCGACATCAAATCTCGTGGAAGGGACGGCCTATCCGCCGGGAATTTAGCAATCGATAAAGATTCTCATGGTATAATATAATAGTGCTTTGGCCTTAACTCTAAAATAAGTTAGCTTTTATAAAGGGTATGCCCATTCAATAGATATCTTATTTGAGGTGTACCCCTTGATGCTACATCGATCTCATTATTTTTCTATGCCCGGTTTGGGAATTATGTCCTCCTCAGGCACGCGGAATATTAACTTTTATGATCTACTGCTAACTAATCTCAAACAAATTTATAGCCTGAATAATCCACTTGATATCTGCCCAAAGCGGGCAGGCATCTTGGAAGGGAAGCTCCATGTCCATCCACCATTAAGAGAGCTTCCCAATAGTTTAATTCAGCATCTGCCCTGGGTCTCTCTGGAAGGCGCATCCTCCTTCGCCTGAAGAAAGCTGCCAGGGCTGGCCTCCTAATTTTTGCAATAGACAAAGCTGGATCTTCTGGCTGCCTGCTCTTGCTTGCCCCGGCTCTTCAAGAGGTGTCTAATTTCTGCCCTCTGGAGAAGCGCCAGGGCAGGCATCTTTAATTTAGACCTTCTGGCCCTGTCAGGCTGTGATGGCGTACTCGCTGCTGAGCGCATCATCCTCATGAAGCTCGGTTAGCTCTTCCTTTATCATGCTCTTTGCAATCAGAACCTCACAGCCTATGCCTGAGAGCTTCGACATCAGGATCTTCAAGGCCATCTCGCGCTCTTCCTGGTCGGATATGCCCCTGAGGTCCATTCCCATAGCGTCCTTTGCCTGAGCCATTATGTTCTCGAACTTGCTCTCTATCTCCCTTTGCTCTATCATCTCTTCCCCCAATACTTTAAGAGATTTTTTCTGAAGTGCCTCATAAATTATAACACAGGATAACTATTTAAGTTTTGTTATCGTAGTTGATTGGACTGACGTAATCGAGAATAGCATGGACTGTTCTGTATATCGCAAAGATTATTTCTATTTGATTATTCTCGTCTGTTGGGCGTACTTACAGGCTTGTGAAGATAGCTCTTCTGCAAAAGCTCTTTTGTGAATTGTAAAACAGCACATCATAAAGCGGCCGCGGGTTGCTGAGGGGATTTCAAAGCCTTCCTTGGCCTTCTCTTCCGCCTCAGCCGGGCTGCCGCTGAGCAGACCTCATGCGTGTGCGCTCTCTTTATGTGAAGCCGATATGCCCACCTGGTCGCCCTTCTTGTGGCGATGCCTAATGATGTGGCGGGAGCGTTTGGAACCCGATGTTTCTCCAATCTTGACCCATTCTCCAGTCTCCTCGTCCTTCTCATACTCCAGCTTCACTGCATCCCAGGCAGCCTCGTGTGCAGCCTTCTCGCAGGACGCATCTTCTTCGCCGGCGCCCTCCTCCCAGGCGCTGTTGAATGCCTTCATGTAGACTGTCTTTGCCTGTCTTGGAAGGTTGCGAACGCTTTTGGGCAGCTCGCTTATGTTCTCGTAATGCACCGAAATACACCTCCTTGTGAGTATCGGTAACCTTCTAACAGTGTAATTCGATATTGATAAAGCTTTCCCAGGGATACTGCACAGGGGTTGTACACAGCGATGGCCCTATTGGAGACTTTGGAGATCGCATGTCCCTTAATCTCGCAGCTCTTCTAAGCCTGATCCCAGAAGCTCTTTGGGCGCTTACAGGGGATCTCAAAAATGTATGGAGTTGGCTGAAGATATGCCCATCTTATCAGGTATTTTTCCGTATGCGTTGACGGTGCATATATTGGGACGATCTTGACTCTGGGTGCTCTCCAATCCTCTCCCACTCTCCAGTCTCCTCGTCTTTCTCATACTCCAGCTTCACTGCATCCCAGGCAGCCTCGTGTGCAGCCTTCTCGCAGGACGCATCTTCTTCGCCGGCGCCCTCCTCCCAGGCGCTGTTGAATGCCTTCATGTAGACTGTCTTTGCCTGTCTTGGAAGGTTGCGAACGCTTTTGGGCAGCTCGCTTATGTTCTCGTAGCGCACAAGATATTCCTCCTTTTCAAAAGCTGCAAGTGCTATTAATTATGGTCTCCAACGCACATAAGGGTTGTGACTTTTCACAGAGGTGATGACGACGATCTCACTTGGCTATCTCCCTGGGTGATGAGATACAGGTTGGTTGGGCCCTCATGGCCGCTTTTGCATAACTAATACCACTTCGTATGAACCAGTCTTAATTGCTCTCAACAAAATTGATATGTCTCAGGCAATCAGTTACCTATGCCCTGCTGGGCGCACTATGCGGGAGGCCCATAATCTGAATGTTACCACCAAAGGGCCTCCCTTCTCTTATCATCTCGATAATTTTATTTACTTCACGCCTGCTCCAGCTCGTCTGCCCTGGCAAATGCAGCATTGGCCCCTGCATCATCTCCTTGAACTCTCAGAGCTTGGCCTTTGTTGTACCAGGCATCCGCATATCCCTGGTCTATCTCTATGGCCTCGTCATAAGCTTCTACTGCCAAGGCGTACTTGCTGGTGCGGTATAGTGCCAATCCCTTGTTGTTCCATGCCTCTTTATAGCTTTTGTCTATCTCTATTGCAGCCTCAAAGCAGGTCAATGCCTCTTCATATGCTCCGAGCTGGTTTAGGGCAAAGCCTTTCTCATTTTTGGCCCTGGCATTTTCGGGGTTCAGGTCAATTGCCCTCTCATAGCACTTTATTGCCTGATCGTACATGCCAAGGGCATTGAATGCTCTTCCTTTGTTCTGCCAGGCGGTTTCGTCTCTATCATCAGCTCTAAGGGCCCTGTCGTAGCAGCCTATTGCTTCTTCGTACCTTCCCAGGTAGTCGAGATCAGATGCCTTCTCCTTCCAGGCTGATGCGAGGTTCAAGGTCGCTGCCGCATTCCAGCTGAGCGCTGAATCTTGGTATCCTCTGAGATCCAGGCGCTCGGCACCTACAAAGCTGGATATGTAGGCATCCCCGGAGTTCAGGCTCCTTTCAGCATGCTCTCCTGCCTTTGAGTTTTGCTTACTTTTTGCCTCTGCAGGCACGAAATAATCCAGGAAATCTGTGCGACCTCCTGCTGCCACCAGGACATCTCCTCTTTTGGCCAGAGCTTCTGGGCTGCCAGGCTCAAAAGGCCAGGAGGCGCCCTCCAATTCCCAAGATGAGTTCCAGCTGGCATTGGATTGGTCGGAAGCGCAAGCATCGGGTGGCCAGATGGCAATTGCAGAACAGGCCAGGAGTGCAGATATCATCAAAGCCCAGGACTTCATGCTTTCTTGGTTATAGTCTGGGCCGAATATACTTTTTGGTCAATTCTAGAACGTTAATTACTCAAGTCCTAAGTCTCTTGCTGCAGCAGATGACTCTTCTGACTCCATGTCACGGTTCAAAGCCTTGAGACTGATGGCCCTGTTCTTCCAGGCAGTTGAGTACTGCGGGTCTATCTCTATGGCCTTCTCGAAGCACAGGAGGGCCTCCTCATGCCTGCCCAGGGCTCCTAAAGCCACGCCCTTGTTGTTCCAGGCGTAGATGTCGAAGGGATCTATCATGATCGCCTCCTCATAGCTCTCTATGGCCTCTTCGTGCCTGGAGAGGTTGTCCAGAGCTGCACCCCTGTTATTCCAGGCCCTTCTTCCATCGGCGCCAAGTGGATTCAGCTCTATGGCCCTGGCATAGCTGGAGACTGCCTCCTCGTACCTCCCCAGGCTGTGCTGGGCAAATCCCCTTGCGATCCAGGTCCTTGCGTTTCCCAAGTCCAGTGTAATGGCGTGGTCGCACGACTTGAGCGCCTCTTCGTGCCTTCCGAGGCTGTTGAGCACAATGCACCTGTTCCTCCAGACCTCTGCCCTGGACGCGTCCAGCTCAAGCGACCTGTCCAGGCATTGGAGGGCCTCCTCATGGCGCCCGAGCTTCCTCAAGGCGATGCCTTTCTTGAATAGGTCGTCTGCCTCTATTCTCGCATCCTGATCTGGTGCGGACTTATCTTCAGCTGTCATCATCACTTCCCGCGCCGAGCGCAAGGGCTTTATTCTGAAGGTTTATTCTGGACTGAGCTTATACTCATAACGGTCAAGTGAGGCAGTGTGTGCGCGAGAGTTCCGGCAATAGCAGGGCATCAATAGTAAGGTATAAATTATACATCTTACTAAACAATGCGCATTTGTCGAGGGCATGTTTTGGGGGTGGCTTGGCATGAAACCAGAGCGATCGGAGATATGTAGTCGCCTGATCAGGTTCCTTGCAATGGACACTGACGGGCTGAGGAGGTTCGTCCTCCAGTCGATAGTAGAGGCTCATGAGGTAACTGTGATCACTCTCTACGCGATGGTCAACGAGAAGTTCGAGGTCTCTCAGAGGGTTGTGGCGTCGATGATAGGTTACATATGCTCCAGATTGGGGATTTTGAGGGTGACTAAGGAGTCGTACCGGTCGCCCAAGACCTACAGCTTGCGAGAGGAGTATGCCGATATAGCCAGATCTGTGCTGTCCGCCAGGCCTTCATGACCTAGATGGTCGCTGTAAAGGATGCCCCCAGGACTGCGACCACCATCAAGGTTCGCTCCAAGTCAGAGCACTCCATAAGTCACTCCAGGGACCCATATCAGGAGCTTATGCTCAGGCTCTTTCAGGACGAGGCTTCTGCAGCCAGGGGACGGCGTTTTCTTGCAATGGTCGAGGACGGGCAAAAGCAGGGACTTCCCCTCAAGACCTCTGATTGGAAGAGGCTAACTGAGGAGCTGGAGGTCAGCAGATCTGCTTTTTATGCCATGAGAAACAAGCTTCTGGGAGCAGGCCTCATAACCAACAAAGGCGGTGAGTACAGGCTCTCTGGGATGTTCTCAAAAGACCTTGTTGACATGGCTCGCTGGTGGTGGACTGCAGTTCTCTCCAACGATCCCGACAATCTCTAAAAGGGCCTTGGCAGCTGCAAACTTATCTTAGAACTAAAATAGTGTTACAGGCAGGCGTTCAGCTCTTTTACCTGCTTTTCAATAGCTTCTACCACTTTGCTGTTCTCCATATACTCCAGGTTTCCCTGGCAAAACGGGCATATGAAGTTTGTCTCTGACGCCTCGTCGAAGACGAACCTTGCGCAGCCTTCTGTACATGCGTAGAAGATGTTGTTCTTCTCGTAAGAGAGCCTCTCATCGAGCTTTCTCAAAAGCCTCTTTGCCTCGGACTCCAGTGCTTTGTCGAAGTTCTCAGGGCACAGCTGCCAGAGGTAGGTGAGCCATCCTGAGTCAGGATCGCGTTTCCTCCTGTAGACTGCCAGCCTGTGCTCGTACAGGAGGTATAGTGTCCTGCGCACAGTGTTGAGGCTTATGCCCGTGATCTCAGCGAGGTGTTCATCAGTGATCTCCTCGCTTGGTATGTTCTCTACTATTCGCACACCTTCATCTCCTACCAGCTTGTTCAGGTATGCCCTGTGGATGGGTTCTTCAACTAATGCCAAGAGATCACCTTCTCTTTAATCCCAATATCATTTGTCGTCTCGATCTCTGAGTGGTCAACTATAGCACCACTTCTAATGGCATTTTTAGAGAAACGCTGTCTTCTGTTACTGCTCTATGGACAGATGATCAGCATAATGCCTGCGCTCCAGATCGACGCAGTCTATATAACTGACTTCTTCTATATATCTTCATCGTGAAGAAAAAATTAAAAGAGTCGCGCCGCTCTTGAAAGTTCGGTGCCCTCAGTTATAAGCCGACTATATAGTCAGTACCTGCTATAATTACTTACCTTTGATGCTTAATAAATATCTATTAAAAAATGAGAAAAGTTGGGGGAGCTATAGAGAGCCCGCCTCTGAGAGCAGGCTCTTCAACTTCTGTATTGACTGCATAGCTTTAGTGGCCTCTCCCATCTTCTCTTCTTCATAGTGCTTGAGTATCTCTTCAATGGGCGTGCTCAGACGGTAAACCTTCATAGGCCTGCCAGTGCCGTCGCTCCTGGCGATCCTCTCCTCAACCCACTTGTTCTTGCGTAGTGTGCGCAAAGCTATGCTTACCTCTGGCTGCCTTAAGTCTGATCCCCTCTCGATCTCTCTGGAGGTGGCCTCGTCAACGTTTGCCAGGTAGGCGAGCATGTTAGAGACCTTTCTTGGAACCCCAAGGCTCCTCAATGTCTCCACGACCTCCAGGTCTTTGTCGTCAAACCTCAGCACAAAAGACTCCTTCATCTTATATCTACTCCCTAATTGATCCCTTTGATCAGAAGAAGTACTTTATGCTATAAATAGTTTATTTATGTTAAATAAATCTCTACTATCATTACTACTCGAATTTACCCTCCCAAATATGAATCACTTTGATAAAATGATTATCTTTCTTTTCTTATCCTCCTGGCAATATTCTCTTTCTTTTCAACAGCTCTGGAGGCTGCGGCGTCCACATGCACTCTCATCTCCTGGAAGTCTCTCTTTGCGTCCTGGCCCACAGCCTTCTTGATGGGAGTGTAGGCTGCTTCCCTGAACCTGGGCGAGAAGTCAGTCACTTTGCCTTCGATGTGAAGCTCGGCTCCCGATCCCGTTTCCACCCTGCCTATTATGTCTATCTTCACTCCAGCGCCCTCTATTGTCCTTGATATCTTGGCTGACTCAGACTCAGGCGCAATTATGAGGAGCGCGTCAATTGAGACCCCAAGGTAGTCTATCTTGAGATTTTCCAGCATCTTCTGGACTCTGGGATTGACCAAAGCGCGCATCTTCTCCTCCTCGAAGACGAGCTTGACCCCGGCGGTATGCGAGATCTCCTTGGCGTCGCCCCTGATTCCGCCATTGGTGACGTCTGTCATGGCGTGTATCTTCAGGTCTTCTTTGAGCAGTGCCTCGCTTGCCTCGAGGAACTTTATGTTCAGCGTCTCGTCCACAACCTCGTGCATGTCGTAGTAGAGAGCTGCTGCGCATACTGTGCCCCCTCCAGCTCCTTCGGTCATCATTATGACGTCTCCGGGGCTTGCGCTCTTCCTTGGAGTGAGGCTCTTTGAGACTCCCACAGCTCCCACGCATCCTGTGAGCCTGTCTCCAATGACCATGTCGCCGCCGATGCGAAGAGTGCTTCCAGTTATCAGCGGCACGTCAATTAGCTCTGAGACGCAGGATATTCCAGCTATGTGGTCGAAGAGCTTTGACACATCTCCATCGTCTGCCAGGTGGATGTCTGAGAGAAGGGCAACAGGCTTTGCCCCCATGACGTAAACATCTCTTAAGGCAGCTCTTGTGACGTGAAAACCTGCTAGAAACGGGTAATCGCTGAGCCGGGAATGCATTCCGTCAACTGTGACCACGATGTACTCTTCTCCAGCTCTCACAACTCCTGAGTCGTCAAGCTCAGAAGAGTCCACCACAGCCCCTGTCCTGCCGATGACCTCTGCGATCTTGGTGTGGGCATAAAAGTCTCCTAGTCCGCGCGATCCCACCCCAAAGTCGCCCATTGTAACTCCAGAATCTTCCAGTTTGAATACCTCTCCCCTGGGGTTCAGAGTGGCCCTGGCCTCTTCGAGCACCGCTCCTGCCAAAATGTCTGCCTGGTCCTGGGATATGTCCTTGACCTCTCTTATGAGCGAGACCAGCTTTGGCCTGATCTCCGGGTCGTCTCTCTTGAGACCCCTCTTTGCAAACCCTTCAAGATCCATGGGCCCGCATCTTGCATCGAACTATAAAATACGATATGCTCCAGTTATCTGCCAAATATCTTGTCGAGCTTCGCCATGTCTATCAATGCTGAGACCGGCCTTCCATGAGGGCAGGTGTTGGGGTTCTGGCAGGAGTAGAGCTCTTTTACCAGGGCCTTCATCTCAGGCATCGACATCTTGTGCCCTGATTTAATCGACCCCCTGCATGCTAGGAGTTTCAAGACGTCGTCTTTGATGACCGAGTCGGGACTCACTTTCCCCAGGGCAAACAGGTCTCTCAAGATGTCGTGTATGGCCTCAGGGCTCTCGATTTTGTGGCCGAGGGCAGGCAGGGCCCTGACGTTGTATGTGGCTCCGCCGAAGTGGGAGATCTCAAAGCCCATCTCCTCAAGGATCTCAGACCATGAGTCCAGAAGGAGCACCTCTTTTGGCGAGAGCTCTATGTTCACAGGGTCCACAAGCTCCTGGGATATTTTTTTGGCCATGAACCTCTCCTGGAGGCGCTCGTACCTGATCCTCTCAGCAGCTGCATGCTGGTCTATGATCATCAGGCCCTCTTCTCCTTCAGCCACTATGTAGAGGTTGAGGACCTGGCCCAGAATGTTCAGCCTAGGCTGGGGCTTTGGAGCGTCTTCTGGCGATGCGAGCATCGCTTCGGCCTGTACTTGGTCGAGATTCTCTCTTGGCAATGTGACAGTGGCCTCAGCGGCCAGGGGCAGAGTCCTCTGAGCGTCTGCACTTGTGATCTTTCTTGCGCAAAGCGGCAGAGGCCTGACCTCCTCCTTCACCTGCCTGGCCTCCGGGGACCTTGACCTGAGCGCTTCTGAGGCGCATCTGATCAGAGCCTGTGAGGCCTCTTCTTCCCTCAGAAACCTGATCTCCCTCTTGGTAGGATGGACATTGACGTCTATCATCCTGGGGTCTATCTCCATAGCTATCACTCCTATGGGAGATCTGCCTGAAGGTATGAGCCCTCTGTAGGCTTCTTTTAAAGAGTTGGAGATCATTTTAGACGAGACCGGCCTTCCGTTTACGTATGCGAAGATCCAGTCAGGGCTCGACCTGGTGTGGAGCTGGCTGGCGATAGATCCTTTAATGCTAAAGTCCTTCTCCTGGGATTCGATGGGCACCAGGCTTCTGACTGTCTCCAGGCCCATGATCCTCAGAAGGCATCCATCCCAGGACTGCGATCTGTTGGACCTGAAGAGCGTCCTCCTCCCGCTGAAGAGCTCAAACGAGACTGAGTAATTGATGACCGCCATCTCGGTGACCACGTCTACGATCCTCGCCAGCTCAGAGCTTGGAGCCTTGAGGTACTTGAGCCTTGCAGGCACGTTCTGGAAGAGGCCTTTCACAGAGATGCTGGTGCCTTTTGGGCAGCCGATCTCCTTTATCTCGACTGCGTTTCCAGATTCAACGCGCATGTAAGTTCCAGTGAGTGCTGACTTTGTCTTTGTAGAGACCTCAACAGACCTGGCTACGCTTGAGATGCTTGAGAGGGCTTCGCCCCTGAACCCCAGAGTGGTGATCCTCCCTAGGTCTTCTGCTCCTGAGATCTTGGATGTGGCGTGCTTCTGGAATGCCAAAGACAGGTCTTCAGGGCTCATCCCGCATCCGTCGTCTGTTACTCTGATCAGGCTCTTCCCGCCATCAGCTATCTCTACCAGCACTCTTGTAGCCCCTGCATCTATGGAGTTTTCTGCCAACTCCTTGACTACTGAGGCAGGGCGCTCTATCACCTCTCCTGCTGCTATTTTGTTTACAGTGTCTTCATCTAGCAGTCTGATCTTGGGCATTTGTCTCTCTCAGCCTCTTCTGGTATTCTGCAAGCTTGTTTAGCGCATCTCTTGGTGTCAGGTCATCCAGGTCCATGCACAGTATTTCTTCTATCAATGGATTTTTTTGGGCCTGTGGCCTCTCATCTCTTTGCATGTCAAAGAATATGAGTTGCGTATACTTCCTCTTCTTGGAGTCTCTCTTCTTGCAGTCGTCTCCAAGAGGGTCGACTACTGCCTCTTTTTCTATCTCTTGCAGCACTTCACTTGCCCTCTTAACAACAGCGTCTGGAACGCCTGCAAGCTTTGCCACCTGGACTCCATAGCTTTTGTCTGTTGCTCCTGGGACCACAGTCCTCAGAAATGTGATCGATCCCCTCTCCTCTTTTACAGCCATGTTGTAGTTCTTGATCCCTGGAAGGACTTCCTCCAGCTGCGTTAACTGGTGGTAGTGGGTTGCGAAGACCGTCTTGGCTTTGACGTTCGTGTGCAGGTACTCGGACACCGCCCAGGCTATGGCCAGTCCGTCGAAGGTGCTCGTGCCCCTGCCGATCTCGTCTAGCAGGACCAGGCTGTTTCTGGTGGCGGATTTCAGGATGTTGGCGAGCTCAGTCATCTCCACCATGAAGGTTGACTGGCCTGCAGCCAGGTCGTCATAGGCTCCAACTCTGGTGAATATCCTGTCCACCAGGGATAAAGAGGCGAAGGATGCAGGCACGAAGGACCCCATCTGTGCCATTATCGATGCCAGGGCAATCTGCCTCATGAATGTCGACTTTCCGGCCATGTTGGGGCCTGTCAGAATTATCAGCCTGTTCCTGTCGTTGTCCAGGAAGACGTCGTTTGGCACGAAACCGCCTTTCAGGGCTCTGTCGAGGACTGGATGCTTCGAGCCCCTGAGAGAAATTGTGCCATTGGAGTTGAACTCAGGCCTGACAAAGGAGTTCTCGACAGCTATCAGTGCTAAGGTACACAGAAGGTCGAGTTCGCCTAAGGCCGCTGCCCTCTTCTTCACCTCTCCGGCCTTAGAGGCGACCTCTGACCTGACCTTCGAGAAGATCTCGTGCTCCATAGCAGTTGACCTCTCCTGGGCTGAGATCACCTTGGACTCTATCTCTTTGAGCTCAGGTGTTATGAACCTCTCTGCGTTGGCTAAAGTCTGCTTTCTTATGTATTCTGGCGGCACAAGCTTCAGGTTGGGCCTTGAGACCTCTATGTAGTATCCAAAGACGTTGTTGTATCCTACTTTGAGGGACTTGATCCCTGAGTTCTTCTTCTCTGAGGCCTCAAGCTTTGAAATCCAGCTCTTGCCGTCCCTCACTGCAGTCCTTATCTCGTCGAGCTCTGGGTCGTAGCCCTCCTGGATCATCCCACCATCGAGGACTGATGCAGGAGGATCTTCAACTATCGCCCTATCTATCAGCTCGACTGAATCCTTTAATGTGCCCAGTTCCAGCTTGCTTCTGAGGAAAGACAGGCAGCTCGATCTTGCTTCCTCCAGGGCGCTGCAGATCTGGGGAAGCTTTGACAGAGATGCCTTCAATGTGACCAGGTCTTTGGCGCTTGAAGCCCCGCAGGAGATTCTGCCAATTAAGCGCTCAAGGTCCGATGTGCCTGAAAATGCCTGAACCAGATACTCTTGCAGCACAGGGGACTCCTTCAGCTCCTCGACGGCATCGAGCCTGCGCTCTATCTCTTCTTTTGAGAGAACTGGCATCTGGATCCACCTGGCAAGAGACCTGGAGCCCATTGGCGTCTGTGTCCTGTCCAGGAACTCCAGGAGAGTGCCGCGCTTGGACCTGTCGCGGATGTTTCTTAAGAGTTCTAGATTCCTCAGTGTCACTTCGTCCAGGACCATGAAGTCAGATGTGGAAAAAGGCCTGATCTCGGTTATGTGCTCCAGGGCGCTGAAGTGGGCCTTGCCCAGATATGCCAGGATGGCGCCGCAGGCTCTGATGCACAGAGCTTTCTCCTCCATGCCAAACCTGGCAAGGCACCCTTTCCCGAACTGGCCTTCCAGCGCCTTCTCTGCAGCATCAGGTGCAAAGCAGCAGTCTTCCAGCGCCTGGACCCTGACTCCCATCAGGGCAAAAGATCCCTGGACTAAGCACTCAGAGGGCCTGAACCTGGCGATCTCAGACGAGAGCCTCTCCAGGGGTATTTCCGTTGCCAGGAACTCGCCTGTTGAGACGTCGACCAGGGCCAGCCCTGCGCGGTCGCCCTCTGCACAGACTGCGGCTAAAAAGTTGTTGGAGCCCTCTTCGAGCATCGAGGGCTCAATTACAGTTCCTGGAGTGATTATTCTCGTGACCTCTCTTTTTACAAGGCCCCTGGCGAGCTTCGGGTCCTCGGCCTGGTCGCAGATCGCGACCTTGTACCCGGCTTTTACAAGCTTTGCAAGGTAGGCATCCAGAGCATGGTAGGGGACCCCTGCCAGTGGGATTTTGTTTCCCTGGTCGTCTCTTTGCCTGGAGGTGAGGGTGATGTTCAGCTCTCTTGCGACTAGGACTGCGTCATCCCCAAAAGTCTCGTAGAAGTCTCCGACCCGAAAGAGGAGCACAGCTCCATCGCACTGCTTCTTGGTCGTGTAGTACTGCTCCATGAGCGGAGACATCCTGGTCATAATATCACTGGTCTGGCTCATTTGATCTTATCGTTTTCGGTGCACGCAGGGCTTGCCGCAGGTTCCCTTATCAGGACAGTGGCCAGGGTTATGGTCAGGGCAACGGCCACGAACGACTCTATGGTGCCGTTTATGCCGTACATGTCAGCTGTCAGCCCTGCTATCAGCGGACCAATGACCACACCCATCATCCTCGAAGTGTTGAAGATGCCAAATGTCTCTCCTCTCCTGCTGGTGCAGGTGGTGTCCGCAATTAAAGCCGCCGCAGAAGGGTTGCTCATGCCGGCTCCGGACCCTAAAATTGCCAGAATGGCCATCGCAGAGTATAGCCCTGAGGCCTCTGGCAGGAGGGCAAAAGATATCGCACCAAAGGCGCAGCCTGCGATGATCATGGCCTTTCTCCTTCCCCTGTCTGCCTGCCTTCCGAAGTAGATGTTCGCTGTGGCCATGCACCCTGCGTAGGCCAGGTAGAGGAGCCCGATCTGGGCTGTGGTAAGTCCGATCTCTGACGCATACGTGGGAAGCATTGTGATGTTGAAGCCTCCAACGACTCCAGTCCACATGACCACTCCACAGCAGGCGATGAAGGTTATGCCGTATCTGGGCAGCACAAGGTTCTCTTTTGGAAGCTCTATCTCAGCGTCAGGCACGGCCTCTTTCTTCTCAGGCTCTTTTACCAGGACGAAGACCAGGATCAGCGAGATGACTCCAAGCCCCGCCCAGAAGTAAAATGGTCCTGCCAGCCCGAAGAGATCGTAGAGAGCGCCGCCCATCGCAGGTCCTATGGCAAGGGCTGAGTAAAATGCTGCATTGTACCAGCCCATTGCCTTTCCCCTGGACGAGGGCTCTACCTGCTCTATTATCAGGGCCATGGCAATTGGCCAGACTGCTGACGCGCCAGCTCCTCCTATCAGCCTTATGGGTATCAGAAAGTATGCATTTGTGGCGTAGATATAGAGCGGCGGCATCAGGGCAAATGTCATTAGGCCCATGAGCAGAAACGGCTTTCTTCCAAGACGGTCTGAAAGCCTGCCTATTGGGACCTGAGTTATGAGCTGGATGCCGCCGTAGGCGGAGATGATCACTCCCAGAAGGGTGTAAGACGCCCCAAGGTCAGTGGCGTACTTGGGAAAGATCGGGGCCACGAGAGAGAATCCCAGGACTGTGACAAATATCGAGATGTAGAGGGGCAGAAGCTGCCCTGAACTCTTTGAAGCTCGCATCGGTGGCTTCAGAACTTGAGCTCCATTCCAAGTATGGTCTGCGTGTAGGTCACGCCGTTAATCTCTCTTATGTCCAGGACTGCTCTATTCAGGTCTGAAATGGACTCGACGTCTGCTATGGCTATGAAGTCTCTCTCGCCGTAGACCGGGACCACCTCTCTCACTCCTTTGATGGCCGTGAGGGCATCGTAGACTGGCTTCTCGGCGCCCGGCTCGATGTTGATCATGATGAATCCCTTCAATGAGAACCGCCTCACAGCTGATTTGCTCTATGCGGATATCATCTTTTCTGCAGCTTTTTTTACTCTGACTTCTATTCGCCTTTCGTCTCATCAGAGGTCTCTTCGCCCTTGGCCTCCTGCTGGCACTCGGACTTTCGTCGCACGGCCTCCCTGAGCGCCTCGATCTCTTCTATAAGCCTGTTCATGGGCCTGGCATTGGCAGCCTCGATCATGACGTTTAAAGCCTCTTCGAGCTTTCCCATTCCAACTAGGGCTGTAGCCATGCCCTCCATGTCGCCTGCATCTCCGCCAAGAGAGAGCGCTAAGCCATACTGGTCTATCGACTCCTCGAACTTTCCCTGGGTCCTGAAAATAAAACCCTTGTTCCTTATGGCGTCCAGGTTCGCAGGGTCGATTTTTAATGCATTATCGTAGGCTTCCAGAGCGTCCTCGACCCTTCCCATCTTGAAGAAGATGACGCCCTTGTTGTTCCAGGCAATTACATTATTCGGGTCCAGCTCTATGACGCGGTCGTAGTGTCTGAGTGCGTCCTCGAAGTTGCCTCTCCTGAAGCTGTCTATTCCCTTGTTTATCAGGATCTTCTCTTTGGCGTTCATGCCAATCACATGTACCCCTGGATGTTCGTGGCCTGAGAGTCCCTGGCGAGAACGGCTTTGGCCTCGTCTTGCTTGCCCGGCTGCTTGTGAACCTCTTTGATCTCTCCGAAGAGGCCCTCGTACTCCTTTATATGATTGTTCAGCCAGTTTGCAAGCTCTTTGGCAGCCAGAGGCGAGAGTATGATCTCTGACTCGATCTTCCTCTCCATCACTGTCATCTTCTTTCCGCCTTCTATCAGCGCCTTTGGAGAGTCGTTGTAAAATGCGATTCTGAAGTCGTAAGGGCTGTGGCCGCCAATTGCGCCTATGGCGTAGATCTGGCGAAAATCGGGGCTCCTGGTAATCTCGACTGAAACTTCCATGCCTCTGGAGTTCGATCTCAAGGTTGAAATAGGTGGTGATCTTCGCCCTGGGCATCGAAACGTATTTAGATCACCTCACTGCTTGTGTTGGCGATACTATGATTGGGGTCTTAGGGTTAGAAGACGGCACTAGGCTGGAAGGCTGCGGTTTTGGATCGCCTGGGACTGTGTCTGGAGAGCTGGTGTTTACGACTGTGATGTCAGGATATGAGGAGGCCCTGACCGACCCGTCGTATCACGGTCAGCTCCTGATGTTCACCTATCCTCTGAAGGGAAATTACGGCGTAAGCGGCGACGATTTCCAGTCAGACCACATGTGGCCCAAAGCCATGGTCTGCAGAGAGGTCTGGGAGAGGCCCACGCATCACCGCTCTGTGAGGACTCTGTCCAGGTTCCTTGAGGATCAGGGAAAGCCAGGCATATATGGTTTAGATACAAGAATGCTGACGATCAAGGTCAGGAAGCTCGGGTGCATGAAGGCGGCTCTTGCTGTGGGCGAAAGAAAGGACGTTGCAGATTTGGATGTTGTGGGAATGGCGCGCTCCCAGCCGGATATATCTGCGCAGGACTTGCTTGGAGACGTCACCTGCAAGGAGGCCTACAGGATAAAAGGGTCTGGGCCCAAAGTGGCGATGCTTGACCTTGGGATAAAGAGAAATATACTCAAAAGCCTGGCGGCCAGAGACTTCGACATATATGTTCTTCCTGCGCACTCGACTGTCTCCGAGATCCAGGCTGTAGAGCCCGATGCCCTCTTCGTATCAAACGGACCTGGAGACCCTGAGAGAGCTTACGAGGCCATAGACGCAGTCAAGCACTTTGCAGGAGAGATGCCAATCTTCGGCATATGCCTCGGCCACCAGATCATCTCCCTGGCTCTGGGCGCAGAGACCTTCAAGCTCAAGTTCGGGCACCATGGGGGAAACCAGCCCTCCAAGGACCTGGAGACAGGAATCGTCTACATCACCTCCCAGAACCACAACTTCGCAGTGGTCCCGGATTCAGTTGAGGATACCGAGATCAAGATCACTCAGACTAACGCAAACGATAACACAGTCGAGGGAGTGAAGAGCGACTACCTAGACATGCTTGCGGTCCAATACCACCCTGAGGCCCACCCAGGACCGCTTTGCACTGAAGATCCATTCTTCGGCTCTGTGATGAAGATCATGGAAGAGCGCAAGGTT
This sequence comes from uncultured Methanotrichaceae archaeon, assembly GCA_964639235.1. GTDB lineage: Archaea > Halobacteriota > Methanosarcinia > Methanotrichales > Methanotrichaceae > CAZXDN01. Next base: position 37,195 of record CAZXDN010000007.1, read on the forward strand.
TCAGCCAAGGCTCCTGGCAAGGTTTCAACAGGCAGGAGGCGATTTTAGATGCCAAAGAGATCTGACATTCACAAGGTCCTGTTGATAGGATCAGGCCCCATCCAGATAGGACAGGCAGCCGAGTTCGACTTCTCAGGGTCCCAGGCCTGCAAGTCGCTGAGGGAGGAGGGAATCGAGGTGGTCCTCGTCAACTCGAACCCTGCGACCATCATGACCGATCCAGACATGGCAGAGAAGGTCTACATCGAGCCCCTTGTCCCTGAGATAGTGGCCAAGATCATAGAAAAGGAGAGGCCTGACGGGATAATAGCGGGCATCGGCGGCCAGACAGGGCTCAACATCACAAGCGAGCTTTCAGAGATGGGAGTTCTTGAGAAGTACAACGTCGAGGTTCTGGGCACTTCAGTTAAGTCTATCCAGGAGGCAGAAGACAGGGACCTCTTCAAGAAGGCAATGGAAAGAGTCTGCGAGCCTGTTCCAAAGAGCGTTGCAGTAAACACTTTAGAGGAAGCAAAGGCAGCCATCAAGGAGATAGGCCTTCCACTGGTCGTCAGGCCTGCGTACACTTTGGGCGGCTCTGGTGGAGGCATCGCCCAAACAGAAGAAGATCTCCTCAGGATCTGCGAGCTGGGCCTGAAGAGGTCGCGCATAAGCCAGGTGCTCCTTGAGCAGAGCGTCGGGGGATGGACTGAGGTGGAGTACGAGGTCATGAGGGACTCGAACAACACCTGCATCACCATCTGCAACATGGAGAACATGGACCCGATGGGCATCCACACAGGCGAGTCGATAGTTGCCACACCAATCCAGACGCTCTCAGACGAAGACATCCAGAAGCTACGGTCCGCTGCCATAAACATCATCAGGGCACTTGGGATAGAAGGCGGGTGCAACATCCAGTTCGCAGTCAAGGATGGAGAGTACAGGGTAATAGAGGTCAACCCCAGGGTTTCCAGATCCTCAGCTCTGGCCTCGAAGGCAACTGGCTATCCAATAGCCAGGGTGACTGCCAAGATCGCCATAGGCATGACTTTAGATGAGATCAGAAATGACGTCACAAAAGAAACTCCAGCGTCCTTCGAGCCCACAGTCGACTACGTCGTGATCAAGATCCCAAGGTGGCCGTTCGACAAATTTGTCAAGGCCGACAAGACTTTAACTACATCCATGAAGTCGACAGGCGAGGTCATGGCCATAGGCAGGTCTTATGAGGAGGCGCTGATGAAGGCAGTCAGGTCTCTGGACATAGACCAGGACTTCGGGTACGCAGGGAAATACTCCACCTGGACTGACGATGAGATGATGGGTCTGCTCAAGACGCCTACAGATGAGAGGCTGTTTGCAATATACCAGGCCTTGAGAAGGGGTGTATCAGTTGAAGAGATCTCCAAGATCACTGCCATAGACCCATACTTCATACGCAGGATAGAAAACATCATCAAAGTCGAAGACCAGATCAAGAGAGAATTCAACCCTGAGACACTGAGGCTTGCCAAGAGGATGGGGTTCACTGATGAGAGGATTGCAGCCCTGGTGGGCAAGACCAGAGAGGACGTGACAGATTACAGGACTGCTCTGGGGATAATTCCCACATATAAGATGGTGGACACCTGTGCTGCGGAGTTCGAGGCCAAGACGCCTTACTATTACTCTTCCTATGACACCGAGTGCGAGCTTAAGCCCACAAACAACAAGAAGGTCCTGATAATCGGGTCCGGGCCAATAAGGATCGGACAGGGGATAGAGTTCGACTACTGCACAGTTCACGCAGTCATGGCGCTTCGCGAGCGCGGCATCGAGACCCACATAATCAACAACAACCCTGAGACAGTGTCCACTGACTATGACACTTCTGACAGGCTCTTCTTCGAGCCGGTCACTCTCGAAGATGTGATGAACATCATCGAGAAGGAGAAGCCTTATGGCGTCATGGTCCAGTTCGGGGGCCAGACTGCAGTCAACCTGGCCATACCTCTTGAGAAGGAGATCGCCAGGCGCGGTTTAAAGACCAAGATCCTGGGAACCTCTCCAGACAGCATGGACATGGCAGAGGACAGGGAGAGGTTCAACGCCCTCATGAGTGAGCTCAACATCCCACAGCCAAACGCAGGGATCGCTTTCTCGCCTGAAGAGGCCAAGGTTGTGGCAAAGCGCATAGGCTACCCGGTCCTGGTCAGGCCAAGCTACGTGCTCGGCGGAAGAGCCATGGAGATAGTCTACGACGAGGCGGGCCTTGACCTGTACATGCGCGAGGCTGTGAGGGTCTCTCATGAGCATCCCGTTCTCATAGACGATTTTCTGCAGGATGCAGTCGAGATCGATGTTGACGCAGTCTCTGATGGAGAAGACGTGCTCATAGGCGCTATAATGGAGCACATAGAGGAGGCCGGGATCCACTCAGGAGACAGCGCCTGCATGATTCCGCCTCAGACCCTGCCAGGAGTGGTCTTAGAAGTCGTCAGGGATTACGTCAGGAGGATTGCTCTGGGCCTGAAAGTCAGGGGAATAGTCAACCTCCAGATGGCCTACAAGGACGGGACCGTTTATGTACTGGAGGCAAATCCCAGGTCGAGCAGGACAATTCCATTCGTGTCAAAGGCAGTGGGACTGCCCCTGGCCAAGATCGCGGCAGCTGCGATGGTTGGCCACACGCTCAAAGAACAGGGATACACTGAGGAGCCAAAGACCCCATACGTCTCAGTCAAGGAGGTTCTACTGCCCTTTGACAAGCTTCCTGGTGCAGACGTGCTCCTGGGACCTGAGATGAGGTCCACAGGAGAGGTCATGGGCATAGACTACAACCTGGGCCTGGCCTTCTTCAAGGCTGAGCTGTCAGCCTACAACAACCTGCCTCTTGAGGGAATCGTCTTCATCTCAGTCAAGGACGAGGACAAGATGGCTGTGGGGGTTGCAGCCAAGAAGCTCTCTGATTCAGGGCTAAAAATCATCGCCACGGACAACACAGCAGCCTACCTCTCAAGGTCAGGGATACCTGTGACCCAGGTCAAGAAGATCTTCAACGGAAGCCCCAACGTCCTCGACTACATGAAACGCGGCGAGGTGAAGCTCATCATAAACACGCCCACCACAAAGCAGTCTGTGAAGGACGGCTACCAGATAAGGAGAAGCGCAGTGGACTACCACGTCCCCTACATCACCACAGTCCAGGCTGCGCAGGCTGCAGCAGGCGCAATAGAGATGGCAAAGAAGGACAGAATTACGATAAAGGACCTGAGCGAGTACCACAGGGAGGTCGTCTGAGGTTGGTTTCTGGCCGGAGGCACATTTTTCCGGCCTGCTTCCCAACCGAAGCCTTTATCTGTGAGAAACGAGCAGGAGAGGTGTCGCGGGCTCGTGGTCTAGCTGGTTATGACGTCGCCTTGACATGGCGGAGATCATGCGTTCGAATCGCGTCGAGCCCACTTCAATTAGCCCAAGTAGCTCAGTTGGGAGAGCGTCAGACTGAAGATCTGAATGTCCCCGGTTCGAGTCCGGGTTTGGGCATTATTTACTGAAATCTTTTCAATGGGCTTTTCACACAGCTCGTCTGAGATGGTATCAATACTGTCAGTGTGATGGCTTTCTTGAATATCGATATGGTTTTAGGTACTTTTAGAGTAGCTTAAAGATAAATGGGGATTCTACTCAGAGCAGCTTTTCTTTTAGTGGTTTCTTCCTAATCCGATTCATCCATCCAAGGGTCCAGAGATTCCAGGGGCATCAGCTGTCTGGCCGCCTCATGTACGTTCAGGAACATCCTCTTGCTCTTCTTCAGGTATTTGAACCCAAAATCCTCGTAGAACTTTACAGCATCCTCTTTTGGATCAACCACCAAGTATCTGCATCCAATTGGACCATCAAGTGCCGCGCCTATGGCGAAGAGAAGCAGTTGCGTTCCAAGTCCACGCCCATGAAGTCTCCTATCTACAGCAAGCCGGGCAATCAGAAGGCATGGATAGATCGGATATCTGCAGTCTCCGAGGCATTCTCCATCGTCTAGGCGATCTACACGAACGGAATCTGCAACCAGCGCAATGTAGCCTGCTACGCGATCTCTGCAGAAACACAAATGAGTCTTGTTCAACAGAACCTGCTGCTCACCCAGCGCGTTATCTCTCAAAAACTCATTTAAATCTTCGTTGCCAGAGTCGAATGGAGATAAGTTAAACCTGGCACTTAGAGGTTCGATGCTGATTTCTTCAGGCGGAATTTTCTCTATGGCCATTAAAATCTACTGCGGCTGGCTCTGTAAACCCGCTTTGCTTCTTTAAACATGGCTAGCTGTTTTGGTGTAAATATAGTGCTCTCCTCGTTCTTCCAGAACTCCTTTGCAGCCTCGCCATGAAGAACTAGGCCTAGCCTGACTGGCTTTGCCATCCCTAATATCAACCTCTGGAATTCGATTATATGCCTCTCTTATATAATGGTAACCGATGCTTTGGGGGATCCAGAAGATAGAATTTGAGGCATCTCTCTGGCCCAGATATATGCCTTTGGTTATGATATCGCCTTGACATCATGAAAACTGTTTGTTGATGTCGATGATGATCTAAATACATACTCAGCCAGCTTATGTGCCTGGAAAACAAAAGAGCAAATCCCCTTATGGGGAACCATTTACCTCTTTTTCAATAGATCGTTCACAACCTTCCTAAACTCGTCTGAGCAAAGCCTTTCAGCTTCCGCCCCTGGGCTCACGTCTCTCTGCCCTCCTTGCCTCTATGTTGGTGTGGAGCATGTTTAGCGCTTCTCTTCTGTGGCCCTCTTCAGCCAGGGCCTCGACCATTGCGGCTTTGACGTCGTCCTTGAGGCTCTTCCTGGCCTCGATTACCGCGGCCGCGATGATGTTGTCGATTATTCCATCGATCTTCGTCCTCTGATCTCCTGTCAGCTTCAGTTCTGGAATTACCTTGTTCAGGTAGAATAGCAGGTCGCTTTTGGCAGCTTCTCTGTGGTTCAGCATAACTTCACCTTGTCGGATTTTTGAAATAAATCTATCTATGTTCCTGGCAATCATGCTCCATTATCTTTTTGCGCTGTGCCAATTTAAATAATTTAACAATTTTAAGCATCCTGAGCCCTCTGTATCTCATCTGGCAAGACTATGTATGTGACTATAGCAGTCAAGATCATCAGAGCCGCCCCTGCCAGCATTGCGTCCTTCATGCCCGCAACGAACGCCTGATTCATGTAGAGCACGTACTGCTCCTGGACATGCGGGTATGGGATGTAGGTGGCAAACTGGTGTGCCCCGACGATCCCGCTCTTTATGGTCTCGTAGACATCTTCAGGCAGAACCTGGAGGATGGTCAGGTCCTTTACCCTTGAGATGAAGACGCTGTTCAATATGGTCCCGAGGACTGCGACTCCAAGAGCCCCGCCAAGCTCTCTTGTGGTGTCGTTCATGGCAGACCCTATGCCCGCCTTGGAGACTGGAACTGCGCCCATTATAGAGTCGGTTGCAGGCCCTGTGAGGGTTCCAGTGCCAAAGCCTATGATCAGCATGCCTGCCAGGAGCGCTGGATATGACGCATCTGTGCTAGCTACTGCAGTCATGAATATGAGTCCGAGGCCGCATGCCAGCAAAGAGCCAGAAACTACCTTCTTGATCCCCCACCTCTCTGAGAATCTGGCCGAGAGCGCCGAAGTCGCCACGAGGACTGCAGCCAGTGGGAGCATTGCCAGGCCGGATTGCAGGGCTGAATAGCCGAGGACCGTCTGGAAGTACTGGCTGAAGAAGAAGCTGGCGCCAAACAGAGTGAACATGTCCATGGTGAGCGCCAGGTTGGCGCCTGAAAACGACCTGTTCCTGAACAGGTAGAGCGGCAGCATGGCGTTCTCGTACCTGCTCTCCCAGAGGACGAAGGCCAAGAGCAGCACCGCTGCCAGAGCCAGTGAGATCAGGATATTGCGGTCGTCCCAACCCGCTGTCCCTGCCTGGATGATTCCGTAGACGAGGAGCGCCAAGCCGAGGATGGACAGGGCAACTCCCGGCAGATCGATTGGATGCGCCCTCTCATCTCTGGAGTTGGAGATGTAGATATAGCTGCCAGCGAGCGTGATGGCAATAAGCGGTATGTTTGCGAAGAAGACGGAGTTCCAGCTGTAGTGCTCCAGGAGCCATCCTCCGAGCAGCGGCCCTCCGCCAACTCCAAGGCCAAAAGTTGCCGCCCAGAGGGCTATTGCCTGAGAGCGCTCTTTGGTGTCCTCAAATGTGGACGAGAGGATGGAAAGAGTGGTGGGCATTATGATTGCGCCTGCTATTCCAAGGAAGCCGCGAGACAGGATCAATACCCCAATCGACTCTGTGAGGCAGGCCAGGGCTGACCCCAGAGCAAATAGCCCAAGTCCTATCAAGAGGAATGGCTTGCGACCATAGCGATCTCCAACTGAGCCCATTGTCAACAATAGGGCGGCGAAGATGAGGACGTAGGCATCTACCACCCATTCCAGCTCGCTTGAGCTGGCGTGCAGGTCTCTGGCTATGGATGGCAGCGCGACGTTCACTACGTTGTTGTTGATGCTTAAAACTAGCAGAGAAAGGCACAGGAATAGCAGTGCTATCCAGCGCTGCTGGTGAGCTTTCTGATTTAGGGGCTCCATGTCTGCCGGTAGATTTGGCCAATATGATAAACTTTTTCTTTTTCAAATAGCAGAAACAACAATCGACAGATATCTTTGTCGTCTGTCGAGCGGCTTTAGGTTTTCTGCGGCTTTAGGTTTTCTGCGGCTTTAACTGAGTCCCTCCAAAAAGCCATTTTAATTCTCTTTCAGGTATTCTTTCGGCCGAAAACCATAAATATCCATAACGATTATAAAGTATGTTGCTGTAAGGTTGTGCGGATGGGCTGTAGCCGATTAAGCATCCGGGTTCGTATGTCTCCTGGTGCGCCGCGATCTCTCGCAGGTCTTCGGCGAAGGCGAGAGGAATGGCTACCTCGCTCAGCTCTGGTGTGCAGCTTGGCAGCGAGAGCTAGGCGATTGCAGGCTCCTCACTATGACGGTGTAGGGTCCCCGTTAAAAGGGCGCTGTGTCAAATTCCAGTGCTGCTTCGCCAGGCTCTGAGTGGCTGGCAGCAGGCGAGGTTCGAGGCAGCCGCTACGGCGGTGGCTCCTGAGAAGGGCGCTGTGTACTTCGGCGTTCGGCTCGCCTGAAGCTCACTCACTATCTGGATCTCTTCTATTCAAGCATGCCATGCCTCTTCGTGCTGGCGTATTCAGGCCGAAGCTTCGCGCATGACCCCCTGCGTTCGATCTAATTTTCATATATGCACTGTCATCCGACATCGGCTGACGTCCTAATTCCCCTTCCTGTTCATTTGCATTCTCCTGGACCAGAAGTTCTTCTGAAACATCTATAACGTTTATAAGTGATGAACTCTTTATATTATGCTGAAGTGCTTCATCCAGAGAACTCACCTCCTGGCCTTCGTCTTTTGGCCAGTTTCTTTCTGGCACGGCTCTGGAAGGCACAGCAGTGGAAAGGGGTGAGAGCTTGAACGATTGCTGGTCGAAGGTCTCCTCCGAAGGCTCTGGCAGCAAGTCTGCCAATAATGGTCCTTTGGTTCAGGTATCTGGGGTTCAGGCAGCAGTTCAGGGACACGAAGGCCTGTGGCCTTACAGCGATGTGGCATATCACATTCTGGTCTTGCTGGCCTCCGCCTTCTTGATGCTCCTGATGCTGGTCTGCCTTCCTGAATGCAAAGTATAAAAACGAGCGTGTGGCGGCCTGGGTTTTTTGCTAAGAGACCCTGAGCTGCCCGGCATTTCTCTGTATCTATTTTATCGCCCGGATATTCTCGATGGGATCAAGATATGTGGCTTCTCGCCTCGTCGGCATCGGCTTCCCGGTTCAGGCTGTCCAGTGCTTCTGCCTTATGTTTCCAGGCATGATTGTCGCTGGAATCGATCTCTATGGCTTTATCGTAGCACTCTATGGCCTCGTTGTGCTTCATCTTGCAGGCCAGGCAGAGCCCTTTGTTGATCCAGGCGCCTTTGCATCTTGGGTCCAGGCTAAGTGCGCGATCGAAGCAGTCGCTTGCCTCTGTTATGTGCCCAAGAGAGTAGTGAGCCGATCCTTTGCCTGACCAGGACTGAGCGTTTTCTGGATCTATGTCGAGCGATCTGTTGAAGCACTCAAGTGCACAGCTGTAGTTGTCCAGGTTCATGAGCACTATTCCCCTGTTCATCCATGCTTGGGCATTGCCTGGATCTATCTCGACTGCCATCTTGTAGCATTCTGCAGCTTCTTCATATGCTCTGACTGAATCCATGACGGCTGATTCGGTTTGGGGCACCGCTGAGACCTTTTCTGCAAAACCCACATCTTCATAAACGCCTGAAGAGTTCTCCTCTATTGGCTCCAGGCCTCCTCCCTGAATGACGAATGCCATTGACAGGAAGAGCAAGGCTAAGAGGAAGACCTTCATAAATTAATTTATACTGTTTTGATGAGATAACAGTTTCGGTCCTGATCTGATGACGCTGAATAAATTCGATGAAGAGAGCCTGAGCTGGCCTAAGCCAGCCCCAGGCCTTTTGCCCTGGCAAAACAGACCTCTGCCTCTGTGCTGCGGTCCAGCTTCTCCAATGTGAACCCCTTGCTCTTCCAGGCTTCTGCGTCGTTTGGCCTCTGCTTTATGACCTGATCGAAGCAGTCCAGTGCCTCATCATACTTCTTGATCTCGTAGAGGGCAATTCCCTTCTCCTTCACAGCATCCGTGTACGATGGATTTGCCTTGATTGCCTCATCGAAGGATTCTACAGCATCCTGGAAGTCTCCGAGATGCTCTTGAGCTATGCCCTTGTTGAACCAGGCCTCTGCAAACGATGGCTGAATTCTCGTCGCCCTCTCAAAGGCTTCCAAGGAATCGTTGTATCTGCCAATGGTTGCCAGGACGACGCCTTTGCTGTACCAGGCATTTGTGTACTCTGGGTTGATCTCAGTCGCCCTTTCGAGCGCGTCTATTGACTCGTTGTATCTGCCAAGTCCTCCTGCCAGCGTCACCCCTTTGTTGTACCAGGCATCTGCGCTGGTGGAGTTGAGCTCTATCGCCTTCTCAAAGCAGCCTATGGCCTCATCGTACTTTCCCATGCTGCTCAGTATTCCACCTTTCATGTTCCAGGCCATAGCCGAGTTGGGATCGGATTCTATGGCGTTATCTACCTCGCCGAGCGCCTGGTCGTTCGATCCGTTGTTATAGCTCTGTGTCGCCTTGGCCATCCAGTCTGATACTGGATTTTGTCCCAGTACAGGCATAGATAGGGCCATGATAAACGCCAGGATTAACAGCGTTCTTTGTCTCATGCATTAATACTTATTTTAGGAAGTGGATATATCTTTCGGTATGATGGCCAATTCTCCGTCGCGTCCGAACCTCTCTTCTCTATCTGATAAATGCCATCTTCTCCCGGCATCTCTGTAAAATAGCACTACTTGAATTATATCTAAGTAATAGGCGAGTTGATGCATGTTGAATTATGTGCTGAGCCTGAGGTCCTCTGAGGCTTGCATGCGTTGCGGGGGCGACTCAAGAGGCGCGACCCATTTACAGCGCGTTTTTTTAAAGTTGGTCCGAGAATTGGACCCTCAAGCCTCAGAGGCAGGCAGCATCGTTTAGATTGAGGCCAGATATGGAGCTAAAGCCCAATCTTCTCAGCTTCCTCTACAGTGTGTCCTCTGTGCACTATGGAGCAGAGTTTTTTGACCAGGAGAGTCGGGTCCTGCGCCTGGAATATGTTTCTTCCGATAGCGACTCCGCTTGCTCCAACGCTTATTGCGTCGTAGACCATCTGCAGCAAGTCGTGCTCTGTGTCCATCTTCGGGCCTCCAGCAATCACCACTGGCACCTTGCATCCCATGACGACCTCCTTGAAGCTGTCGGGAGACCCAGTGTAGTTTGTCTTGACGATGTCTGCTCCAAGCTCAGCTCCAACTCTCGTGGCCATCTTGACGTACTCGACGCCGTGCTCTGACTTGACCTTTGGGCCTCTTGGATACATCATAGCAATCAGCGGCATGCCCCAGAGGTCACATGTCCTTGCAACTCTGCCAAGATCCTTGAGCATCTCTGCCTCGTCTTCAGCTCCTATGTTCACGTGGATGCTGACAGCATCTGCCCCAATTCTTATGGCGTCTTCTACTTCTGTGACCAGGACCTTGTGGTTGGGATCTGGCCCAAGGCTGGTGCTCGCCGAGAGGTGAATTATCAGGCCTATGTCTCTTCCATAGCCCCTGTGTCCGTGCATAGGAAGGCCCATGTGTCCCAGGACTGCGTTTGCTCCTCCTTCTGCCACCTTGTTCACTGTCGCCGGCATGTCTATGATCCCAGGTATTGGGCCTACTGATATGCCGTGATCCATCGGAACTATCACCGCTCTCCTAGTCTTTCGATCGAGGATGCGCTCCATCCTGATCGCCTTTCCTATCTTGCTCATGGTCGAAGAGCATGCAGGAGGTTAAATTAAAGATGGTGGTAGAAACCATCTCTGGCCCAGCTCAGGCAGGCATGAAGGCGACTTCAGGCCGTGATTTTGCCCCAGCTTTTGATGGGAGTGATGGTGTTCGTTCCCACATCGCTTCTAGGAGCATCTATCCCAAGGCATTTTGTGGAAATAGCACCACGCAGGAAGTTCAATTCAGCCATTGCAGCTCTCCACTCTAGTGGGCGCCAGGCTTCTGCTCTTTCCATGAACTCGTTCTCATCTATTTGCCCTTTTTTGGAGATCAACCGTCTTCTTTAAGATATCCTGAGATTATCTCCTCTGGGGTGTGATCACGAATCCAACTTACATTGCATCTATCTGGATTCTGGCGGCTCTGGCAGTGGCCATTCCTGCCTCTGCCCAGTCGAGTGCATTTGAGACTTATGGGAACACTACTTCCTTAACCGTAGCTGGCGAGGGCACTGTGAGTGCGGACCCAGACCAGACAATGCTTTCCATAAGCGTAACTACCAGAGATGACAACTTCACAGAGGCTGCAGCCGAAAACTCCAGGCGCCTTGACAAGGTAGTCCAGGCCCTGGAGAAGTCGGGCCTGAATAAGGAGGATATGCAGATAGGCTACTACGGCCAGACGCAGAGCAGCGGCGGCTATGTGGAGGTCTGCAAGGGCAACTACTGCGAGAAGCAGGTCATGTCCTCAGTCAACGAGACCATCAGCATGATTCAGGTTAAGGTCGACTCCACAGACCAGCAGAAGCTCCAGTCCATAGAAGACGCTGCCAGGTCAGCTGGCGCAGATAAAGTCGCAATCATCGGATTTGGGCTCTCAGACGTCGAACCCGTGCGCGAAAAAGCGCGCCAGCTGGCGTTTGAGGACGCAAAAGAGGAAGCAGAGTCAATGGCTGGCATGCTGGGATTCAAGCTCGGAAAAGTGCTCCAGGCCTACACTTATCCCGATTTGAGCACAGGCGAGGTCTGGTCGCCTGGGTCTGCCCTGCTTCCCGGAAAGGTGACAGTCACAGAAGACGTGATGGTGACATACGAGGTAGTTTAGCGGGTATTTATTTCGGGGATGATCCTTGCATGCTTTTTTGGCTGGGGATTGGCTCATCTGAGGCCTCCTCCTGGCATCTCCATGCAACTTTTTCTGCAGTTCTCCAACCGCAATACTTAATAATTTACAATGGTGTCTGATTAGTGTGGGATTATGAAATATCTTAAGATAATATTTGCGGGGATTATGCTCTTGGCTCTGGCGTCTCCTCTCTCGACTGCAGCAAACGAAAACATCTCTAAGATCACCTCTCAAGGCGAGGGAACGGTAAGGGCAGCTCCTGATATGGTCGCCATCACCATTGGCGTAGAGACCAGGAACGAGAGCGCCTCTGCTGCAGCGCGTGAGAACGCACAGCTCATGAACCAGACTGTGAACGCCCTTCTCGACGCTGGCATCAAGAGGGAGGACATACAGACCACCCAGTACTCCATAAGCACCTTTGATCCAGATCAGCCTGTGTCTCTGTATTCCAGTGTGCCTGTAAACACCACCAGGCCCATATTCGTGGTCACAAACCAGGTCACAGCGAGGACTAACAACACCACAGGCATAGGCGCTGTGCTCGACGCGGCGATAGCTTCTGGCTCCAACAGCATACAGGGAATCAGCTTCGACATCAGGGACCCAGAGCCCCAGATGGATGCAGCTCTTAAGGACGCTGTGTCCGATGCCAGAAGAAAAGCCGAGGTATTGGCATCTGCTGCAGGAGTCCAGTTGGGAAGGGTTCTGGAGATCTCTGGAGGCTACAGCTTCGTCTCATCTGGAGGCGCCAGGAGCTACGCACTTGAGGCTGCTGCCCCTACGCCCGTCCTGCCAGGCCAGATGGATGTGACTGCATCGGTTAGCGTCACCTACGAGATCGCTCAGTAGCCCTCCTGGGCGTACCTTTTTTTAGATGTACATGTTCTCTGCGTGCTTTGGTCCTGGGTCCTCTCCGAAGGCCTCGCTGAACTTCCAGACCACATAAAGCTCGCACTTGAAGTTCTCCCTTATCACTTCCATGAGCTTGTTCTTTGTAAGGCCATCGTAATGTATCTCCCTGGAGAACTGGATGCTCTTAAGAGAATCGGGCTTGGGCTCCATCTGGAAGCTCGACTCCCTGAAGAGAAGGGCATATCTCATCTCCCACAGGAACTTGTCTCTCTCCTTCTTGGGCATGGCCAAAAGCGCCTTCTCGTGGACGTCTGCGAGCCTTATCCTGCTTACCACTATGACCATATCGTCGCGGTTGTTCGGCTGTATGACGCTTATGTGGCGCCCTGATCCGCTGGGGTACTCTGCAGCCAGATGGAAGTAAAGCTTCTCGTCATAGACCTTGTCCTTGTACAGCCCGTCTTCTGAGAGCCAGGTCATGATCTTCTTGCACGTCTCTTCAACTTGTTTTGGTGGCATCTGCTCCTCCCTCCAGAGTCCTGGATTACTGCGCTTGCTGGTGCCGTGTTACGCCATAACGCGCTACTTAATAAGCGTATGCTAACATTTTTATAAATATTATTTAGAGGGGCCACCGCAAGCTGTTCCGCCATATGCTGGTATGTTGATAATTTTAATTGAGTACTGAAGCCCTGCAAGCATGCCGCTTATAAGCTGATGCTCATTTCCCATCATCTCTTTTTCGGGGTCCGGCAGCAGCCTCGGCCTGTGATCACCGAGTCTATAGCCTTGAATCATCCAACCATCGCCTCAGTTCGTTGATCTTTTGGATTGGATCTCGCATTTAGAGGCCAGGCGTCAGAGCTTCCAGCTTCATCAGCACTTCTCTCATAAGGCAGATGGAGATCTCTCGATCTTGTTCAGCTAGGCAGAACATGAGCTGCATTCTGGAGAAAAATATGACAGAGTCCCAGGCAAAATTAGCCCAGGATCTGGTGAAGGCTGAACTGGTGTGGCCCCAGCTTGCCTCCGAAGTTGGCGGCTGTGATTTTGAGCACTCCTGGAACTGAGCATGCAGCCTTTATTCCCTGCCTCATGGACTCCTCTATTGCCTCTCTGTTGAGTCCATTGATCACTATCTCGTAGGAGGAGGTCACGTCCTCAGGAAGGAGGCAGACTCCGTCTTCACGCAGAGATGGGCAGAAGACTGCGTTAGTGGATGCCTTGAGGAACTTGTACTTGGACCCAACCTTCGAGCCGCTTGCAACTACGCCTCCTGGAAATGGGGTGATGGTGCCCTTGAGCTTTGAGATGGCATCCACTGCAGCCTCTGCTGCAGTGAGGGCAGCCGCCTGGTTTTGCCCCAGGATATAGAAGTTTCCTCCAGCAATTCCGTCTACTGCTCCAATGGACTCCTCTATCATGAAGTCTCCTGACATGATCGGGATCTTCCAGAACTTTTTGCCCAGGTAATCTGCCTGAGACTGGTAGCCGTCGCCGAAGAAGCTGAGCTTTTTGCCTATGTCGAACTGCTTTTCTGCTTCTGGCAGACCGTTAAAGGCAGCAGTTGTTGGAGCTGTGAGGATGCACTGGCCTATCCTGTACAGGAGAGAGCCCTCCAGGTTCTTGTAGCCCATGTTGCAGATCTGGATATATGCCCCTGGCCTTCCATCCGGTGTCTCGCTTCCGGGAACCACGCACTCGATTCCGGCCTCTGAAGGGCAGCCGATGACTGATGTTCCAAATCCAGTAGCTTCCCTTGCAGCAGAGACCGCCCAGCGCTCTGTGATCGCTGTGACCAGTACGCGAGAAATCTTAATTGGAAAAGCCTCTGCAAATGTGTCGTCAATCTCTACGCCGTTGATCTTCATAATCTCACTCTCAAACAGGGTTGTATGCCGCCAGGAGATATTCTCTTCCTGAGTAGAAAGCGGCAGCTGAACATACGGGCCTCTCAAAGGCGAGGTCGAACATTCCCTGGGCGACTTCGCCTGCGTCCTTTCCAGAAAGCTCGATTCTTTCAGGGCCGGTCTTCTCATAGGTTGCGACCATGAAGGCGTCGCCGTCTTTGAGCAGGTATTCCTTGACCATCAGCTCGCCTCTCTGGACAGTTCCCAGCCAGCCGTATCGGCCCTTAACCGCACCTGCAAGCCTTGGTGTGTCGAGTTCGTCTCTCTCGTAGCCGTATGCCAGAAGGGTGAGGCCAATAGCCTCAAGCGGCCTCATGCCGTCTGATATCTTCTCTAGGACTGTGTCTGCCTGGGTGCCGTTGGCCACAACTGCAACATCGCCAAGAGTACGAATACAGGAGTAGGCTATGTAGGGGTTCTTTGCCAGGTCCATTGGGTCTATGGGTGATATTGCCACGTCCATGCCCCTGACCTCGGAACGGCGGTTGGGGAAGGAGCGGGAGGAGACCCTGTATCCTGCCCAGGCCTTTCCTCCCGTGCTGCCTATTGCCACTATCCTGCCGACGTACATCTAGTCCACTAGCCCGTACTTCTCTATGTTCGACTCAGCCAGCTCTTTCAGCAGCTGGACTATGTCTGCTCCACCAGGCATCTTGAAGAGGTGCTTGTATCTGCCCTGAGCCTTGAGGTATGCATCTATTGGCTTTCTTGCACGGATCTTCTTGACCTCTGTCAGTTTGCCATCAACCATCTCGTATAATGGCCAGAGGCCTGTCTCTACAGCCAGGCGCGCTATCTCCACTGTGCTTCCAGCCTCAAAGGACCATCCTGTGATGCATGGAGCGTTGACCTGGATGTATGCTGGGCCGGGGGTCTCTATGGCCTTCTTCACCTTCTTTCTGAGGTCGACTGGATATGCCACTGAGGCTGTGGCCACGTAGGGGACGTGGTGGCCTATGGCTATCGCGGGCATGTCCTTCTTGGGCCTTGGGTTGCCCATTGACAGCTCGCCTGTTGGAGTGGTGGTGGTGGTGGCGCAAAATGGCGTTGACCCTGACCTCTGCACTCCTGTGTTCATGTAGGCCTCGTTGTCGTAGCAGATGTACTTGATGTTGTGGCCGCGGTCGAACATCCCTGAGATTGAGCCAATTCCTATGTCGAATGTGCTCCCATCTCCGCCTATCACCAGGACGTTGGTGTCGGTCTTGCACTGGCGTTTCAAGACCACCTCTATTCCTGACGCCACGGATGCAGCGTTCTCGAAGAGGGAGTGAAGCCAGGGCACGCACCAGGAGCTTTCTGGATATGGTGTGGTGGTAACCTCCAGGCAGCCGGTTGGCGAGACCACTATGGTGTTTGGTCCTGCAGCGTCGAGCACGAGCCTGATCGTGGTGGGCATGGCGCATCCAGCGCAGGCCCTGTGGCCGGGTGCAAATAAGTTCTGCATCTCTAATCCTCCTAAATTATCTCCTTTCTCAGGCCCAGGAACTCGAACTGTGACTCGATCCCGCCTTTGGCGCTCTTTGCCTTCTCTACAATCTTCTTTATGTCGCCTATGGTTATGTCGCGGCCTCCAAGTCCTGCTGTAAACCCGACTATGGGTGTTCTGATATTGCTGTTGTAAAATGCAGCCTTGAGGTCTGAGACGAGTCCTGCTTCCTGTCCGATTGCGACGTCTTTTTCCAGCACGGCGATGACGTCGCAGTCCTTGAGTGCGTTTCTCAGGGCCTCGGCTGGGAACGGCCTGTAGCACCTGACCTTGACCAGGCCAGCTTTGATGCCTTCAGCCCTCATCTCGTCTATGGCATCCTTTACGGTGCCAACTACTGATCCCAAAGTGACTATCAGGACCTCTGCATCGTCTGCCTGGTAGGTATCTATGAGGCCTCCGTAGTATCTGCCGAAGGCCTGCTTGAACTCGTTTGCCACGTCCTCTATCTTCTTTAAGGAGCGCTGCATGGCCTCGAACTGGAGGTATCGAAACTCAGTGTAGGTGCTGGGATCTGCAAATGCTCCTATGGTCACTGGGTTCTTGGGGTCCAGCACAACCTTGGGCTTGAAATCCGGCAAGAACTTTTTAACCATATCTTTATCCAGGAGGTCCACTGGCTCGTACACGTGCGTTAGGACAAATCCGTCCATGCACACCATGATCGGGGTGTAGATGTCGTGGTCTTCTGCTATCTTGTAGGCCTGCGGGGTCATGTCCACAGCCTCCTGGACGTTCTCTGCATATATCTGGATCCAGCCCACGTCCCTCGCGCCAATCGAGTCCTGCTGGTCGTTCCAGATGTTTAAGGGAGCGCCAAGCGCCCTGTTGGCAACCGTCATGACGAGCGGCATTCTGAGGCCTGAGACGTTGTAGAGCACCTCGTACATCAGGGCCAGTCCCTGGCTCGTAGTAGACGAGTAGCACCTGGCTCCCATTGCGCAGGCGCCTACGAGCGCTGACATGGCCGAGAACTCGGAGTCAACGGTCATGAACTCTGCATTGAGGTCTCCATTTGCCACAAGCTGCGACAGGTTCTCGACTATGTGGGTCTGTGGCGTTATGGGGTATGCTGAGACGACGTCGGGCGAGCAGCACATGACTGCGTGAGCCACAGCGTAGGAACCTTCCACCACTTTGATCATTACTTCTCCTCCAGGACCATCTCTATAGCTTTCCTAGGGCACTCGTGAGCACATATGCCACAGCCCTTGCAGTACTCCAGGTCGGGGGTGAACTTGCCCTCAACCAGGTGCACGCAGCCTTCTGGACAGTAGATCTCGCAGAGACTGCACTTGATGCACTTCTCGTGCTCGATCACAGGCACGAAAGTGCGCCAGGCTCCCGTCTTGGTTATCCGGGTGCTGCACGGCTCGACGCTCGATCCTTCAGTTCTGATGTTTGGCATCAGGCAACCCTCTCATAAGCGGTCTTGATCGCAAGCAAGTTCTTCTTCCCCAGGTCTCCTGAGAACCTCTCAAGTATGGCCTCGTTGATGCTCTCGAGGCTCACCTCCTTTGTGGCTCCGCAGAAGGCTCCAAGCATCGTCGTGTTGACTATGGGCCTCTTCAGCGTCTCCATTGCGATCTTGGTTGCATCAATTGTGATCACTTCGGCCTTTGTGTCCAGCTTCAGGCTCTCCTTTGCCCTGTCAGTGTTGATGATTATCTTGCCGCTGGGCTTCAGTCCAGAGGCCACATTCACCACGTCCAGAAGGGTGACGTCCTGGACTATGACGTAATCAGGCTCGTAGACCTGGCTCCTCACCCTTATAGGCTTGTCAGCTATTCGGGTGAAAGCCATAACTGGGGCCCCACGTCGTTCGACCCCGAAAGCAGGGAACGCCTGGGAATATCTCTTGTCGATAAATGCTGCCACTGCAATGAGTTCAGCTGCAGTAACAGACCCCTGACCTCCTCTGCCGTGTATTCTTATCTCTTTCAAGCAGCAGACCTCCTTCCTATTCCCGGCCCTGAAGCGATGAGAAGATATAGCCTTTTCGGACAATTTTGAGGGGAACCTCCCACCAGATTTTTATGCCAAATGACGTTAAAGGATTGGATTCATGTTGCTAGAACTAGTTTAGGCAACTTGCTGACTTAGGCAGAGGAACGAACCCATATGGACGGCAAAGATGACCTTCTCCTGGCTGTGAAAGATGCCAGGCGCGATCTGGAGGACGGCACGAGCTATCGTGCAGCTGACATGCTCGATGTTCTGGAGGGATTAGCTCCTTTCTTGGACAGGCAGGCCCTTGTGAAGATGAAGTGCAGCAGCTGCGATAACTATGCCAAGGCCTCTTTTCCCCTTCCAGGCGATTTTAACGTCGTTGACAATCACGAGTACTGCCACGCCAAGAGCCTTCCCATCTCTCATTTGAGCCTCTTCAAGATAGCAGAGTGCTCCAGTTACAAGAAAGACTGTTCTGAGGAGCTTTTAAGGCAGGTCCAGTCGCTCTTGGACGAGGACCTCGTGCCTGCGTTTGCCGAAAGGAAGCTTTACGACAGAAACCGCTTCACCAGCTGCAATGTGGCTTTCAGGCTGACCCAGGATGCTGGAAAGGTCTGCGTGGAGTTCGGCCATAAGTCGGGAGAGGAGTTCATAGGAAGCGAACTTCGGCTTTATGTCCTCAGAAGGCTCGATCCTGGATTTGGGCCAGACTGCGCCAGGATTGCAGAGGCGATGAAGAAGGACAGGCTAGTTATTGTAGTGAAGGCCAGCCAGCAGATAAGGAGGCTCCTGGATGTGGATTACGTCCTGGAGTGGATAGCTGAAAAGCGAAAGATGGATATAGTATATCTTTAACTTTATTCAACAGTGAGCTTGCAAATTGATAATTCACAGGATGTTTTGAACGATGGCGCAATATTTAGTGCCAGACACGAGCGTTGTCATAGATGGCAGGATCTCAGCCAGGGTCAAATCTGGAGAGCTTCTTGGAAGGAGAATTGTGATACCCGAAGCCGTGGTGGCAGAGCTAGAAGCTCAGGCAAATCACGGCAGAGATATTGGCATCAAGGGCCTGGAGGAGCTCAGAAGGCTCTCTGAGATGGCCAAGGCGGGAAAGATCGAGCTTGAGTACGTGGGAGTCAGGCCCGACCTGGACCAGATAAAGCTCGCAGGAGGCGGCGAGATAGATGCCATGATAAGGGATGTGGCTCTGGAGCTTGGAGCTGCCTTCGTCACGAGCGATCAGGTCCAGTACAGAGTGGCAGAGGCTATGGGCATAGACGTGGAGTATGTGAGGCCTCAGAGGGACTCCATCAAGCCCATCACCCTTGAGAAGTACTTCTCAGAAGACACCCTCTCTGTCCATTTGAAAGAGGGCGCAATGCCCATGGCCAAGCGCGGCAAGGTCGGCGCCTTCAACCTGATCCGGCTAAGCGAGAGAATATTGAGCGACAAAGAGCTCAGGGATATGTCCAGGGAGATCTTCGAGAGGGTCAAGGTAGATCCAGATGGCAGAATAGAGCTTGAGAAGATTGGAGCCACAGTGATACAGCTGGGCCCCATGAGGATCGCCATAACCAAGCCTCCCTTCTCCGATGGCCTGGAGATAACAGCTGTCAGGCCTGTGGCCAAGGTGGACCTGGACTCCTACAGGCACAGCTCTGAGCTTAAGGACCGGCTCAAGGAGGGTCAGAGGGGGATACTGATCGCAGGCCCGCCTGGGTCTGGAAAGTCCACTTTTGCAGCAGGTGTCGCAGAGTACCTCCTCAAGTGCAACTATGTTGTGAAGACCCTGGAGTCCCCGCGAGACCTGCAGGTCCCGCCTGAGATCACCCAGTACGGCCCACTGGAGGGGTCTATGGAGTCGTCTGCAGACATACTCCTATTGGTCCGGCCAGACTACACCATCTACGACGAGGTCAGGAAGACTAACGACTTCAAGGTCTTTGCAGACATGCGCCTCGCAGGCGTTGGGATGATAGGCGTCATCCACGCCAACAAGGCCATAGATGCCCTCCAGAGGCTTCTTGGCAGGGTAGAGCTTGGAATGATTCCTCAGGTGGTGGACACGGTCGTGTTCATAGAGAAAGGCGAGGTCACCAAGGTCCTGGACATAGAGTTCGTCGTGAAAGTCCCGGCAGGAATGACCGAGTCTGACCTGGCAAGGCCTGTGATCACAGTCAAGGACTTTGAGACTGGAACTGTGGAGCACGAGATGTACACTTATGGCGATGAAATCGTGGTCATGCCAGTCTCCAAGGCTGCCAAGAAGCCAGTCTGGAAGCTGGCCTCTAGAGAGATCAGAAAGGAGCTCTCCCACCACGTCCGGGGCCCAGTAGACGTTGAGATGCTCACAGACTCAAGCGCAGTGATTCGAGTCCCTCATGACGAGGCTGCCAGAGTC
Organism: uncultured Methanotrichaceae archaeon; assembly: GCA_964639235.1. Classification (GTDB taxonomy): domain Archaea; phylum Halobacteriota; class Methanosarcinia; order Methanotrichales; family Methanotrichaceae; genus CAZXDN01. The sequence continues at coordinate 57,323 of CAZXDN010000007.1, forward strand.
ATAGGCAAGTCTGGAAGGAACATAGAGCAGATCGAGAAGAGCCTTGGGATGCACATAGATGTGCGTACCAGGGATGAGTCCATCCCCCAGACCCCCAGGATCGAGGAGACATCAAGGCACCTGATACTCTGGCTCTCCGAGCTTGCAGGCCAGTCTGTGGACGTCTGCATAGGAGGAGATGCTGCCTTCACTGCCACTGTGGGCAGAAAAGGCGACATAAAGATGGCCAAGTCCTCTGAGATGGCCAAGAGCATACTCAAGAGGATGAAGAGGGGAGACCAGATCGAGGTCTGCAAGTCGAAGCAGGATTGAGGCCTGCAGGCCAGGGCTAATTGGGATCTTGAGAAGGGCCAAAACCTGCAAAAGCTGGTTGAATCTGCAGCAGGGATCAAAGCCCTTCTCAAAATTTTTCCAGAGATTTTAAAGCTCAGGTCTTCAATGAATTTTTCGCACATTATTGAAGCTCAGGCTTCATATCCCCAGAGTCAGGCGCAGCGTGTTTCTGACAGCAGGAGCCAGGCCCAATACCACGAGCGCCAGCTTGGTCAGGTTCCTCAAGGATGGGTCGTCGAGGGTCTGGTCTATCACGCTTAAAACCGGCAGGATCACAAGGAGCTTTAGAGGATACATTACGGCTGCGGTGCCTGCTGCCTCTATCAGGAATGTGGGAACTACATGCTTCTCCTGGTACCCGAAGAAGTCCACTCCTACGAACGTGGAGCTTGCATCGAGCATGTGGGAGTACAAGACGAGGAGGTTGCACCTGTTGTCCAGAAACCTGAGCCAGGGGATCTTCAGCCTAAGGAGATAGATCGATCCGGCAACTGCAGTGCCCAAAACTAAGATGGCTGCAGGGACCAGTGGATGAGAGACCCCTATCCTTGACAAAACGGCGATCTCAGCTCCAGCCCAGATCATGCCCACTGCTCCATAGGCCATGTAGAAGTCCCTGCCAAAGGCTTTCTTGGCCAGGATGAGGGCTGCAGATGTGCCTGCGAACATGAGGAAGTAGATGAGCGGGGTTATGAGAAGGTACCTTTCTGGCGCCTGGACCAGGTTGGCGTCCTCTATAACCCTCAGGCTCGACCCTGCCAGGATATAGGGAACTGTGCAGATTATGAACCTGGAGTCTACCAACAGGTCATACCTCTTGAAGAGCTTTATCAGTCCCAGGATCATCGCGCCCAGGATGATCGCCCAGGTGGCGGTGTTCACAGGGTTGTAGCCCGTGTCGTATATTATCGGGTTGATGTAGTACTCATATACCCAGCCCTGGACTTGGGAGAATAGCTCTGTGCTCACACAGCCTGACTATGTCGCCTACTGGTATTTCAGGCGTTCGGAGTTTCTCTGCGGCGGAAAGTATATATATTGTCGAAGGAGATGTGCTTTTGTTTGTTTTCTGATTTTAGTTGAGGTATCTAGATGGTCGAGGTGTTCAAAGGTACAACTACGGTAGGAGTTCTCTGCGACGGGGGTGTAGTCCTCGCCTCTGAGAGCCGCGCTACCATGGGACATTTTATTGCGAGCAGCACAGCTAAGAAGATCTATCAGATCGATGACCTCACAGGGCTCACCACCGCAGGAGTAGTGGGAGATGCGCAGTCTTTAGTCAGGATGGTCCAGGTCGAGGCCAGGCTGCACAAGATGCAGAGAGGCGAGCCACTCTCGGTTAAAGCGATTACTACACTCATGTCTAACGTTCTGGCTGCCAGGAGATATTATCCTCTGATGGTACAGCTGATAGTGGGCGGCGTGGACAGATACGGCCCCAAGCTCTACTCTCTAGACGCAGTTGGCGGTCAGATCGAGGAGAGAAAGATAGTCTCCACTGGATCTGGCTCTCCAATAGCCTACGGCGTTCTCGAGGCCATCTACCAGCCGGGCATAAGCGTTGAAGACGGCACAGTTCTTGCAGCCAGGGCCATAAGGAACGCTATGAAGAGGGACTCTGCTTCTGGCGACAAGATAGAACTCGTCAGGATCACCCCTGATAAATACGAGGAGGTAGGCGAGCTCCAGTTAGAGGAGATAATGCGGCTCGTTTAACCCTTTTTTTGGATGTGTGTTTTTTGTCAGTAGAGGAAGTACTTTTCGAGCTTAAGCGCAAGGTGCAAAGCAAACTGCCTCCAGACATAAATGTGACAGGTCTGGAGTTTGAAGGGCCGGAGCTGGTGATTTATACCGACGATCCCAAGCGTCTCGCAGACGACGGGGAGATAATTCGATCGTTGGCAAAGGACCTTCGGAAGAGAGTAGTGGTGAGGCCGGACCTGAAGGTCCTGGCTGAGCCTGAGACTGCAATCAAGAAGATCCAGGAGGTAGTGCCAAAAGAGGCAGTCCTTACCGACTACTACTTCGATGGCGAGACAGGAGAGGTGGTCATTGAGGCAGAGAAGCCGGGCCTGGTCATAGGGCGCCACGGCGCGACTCTAAGGGAGATCACAAAGCTCATAGGCTGGACCCCGAAGGTTGTCAGAACTCCTCCAGTCAGGTCTTCAACTATCGCCAACATAAAGGACTACCTGAGGTCTGTGCAGACTGAGAGGAAGAACATTCTTCGAACTATCGGAAGGAAGATCCACAGGGACATAGCCTCGAAGGATCAGTGGGTCAGGATTTCCACGCTCGGAGGCTGCAGAGAGGTAGGACGGTCCTGCATGCTTTTGTCCACGCCTGAATCCAGGATCATCATAGACTGCGGCATAAACGTGGGCTCTGACGATTCTGCGACCCCGTTCTTATACGTGCCAGAGGTCTATCCCCTAAACCAGATAGATGCAGTGGTACTGACGCACGCCCACCTGGACCACGCAGGGCTCGTGCCCATGCTCTACAAGTACGGCTATGAGGGTCCGATATACTGCACTCCTCCCACGAGAGATCTGTTCGTGCTCCTCCAGCTGGACTACATAGAGGTCGCAGGCCGAGAGGGTAAGAGGCTTCCATATGACTCAAGCATGATCAGGCAGGCTCTGAAGCACACCATCACACTGAACTACGGCGATGTGACAGATATTGCTCCTGACACCAAGCTGACGATGCACAACGCAGGCCACATCCTTGGGTCCTCGATTGCTCACTTCCACATTGGAGATGGATTATACAACGTGGCCTTTACTGGCGACTTCAAGTACGAGAGGACAAGGCTCTTCGACCCGGCTGTGAACAGCTTCCCGCGGCTTGAGACCCTGGTCACAGAGGCCACATATGGCGGGGCCAACAGCCTCCAGCCTTCCAGAAAGGAAGCCGAGACACACCTGATAAACGTCGCGAAGGAGACAATAGCTCGTGGAGGAAAGGTCATAATCCCTGCGTTTGCTGTAGGAAGGAGCCAGGAGGTGATGGTTGTGCTGGAGGAGGCCATAAGAAAGAAGGCCATAGATGAGGTGCCGGTCTACCTCGACGGCATGATCTACGAGGCCACAGCCATCCACACCACCTATCCTGAGTACCTGAACAACGACCTCAGGGATTTGATCTTCCACAGGGGCATAAACCCGTTCCTGGCAGAGTGCTTCGTGCAGGTTGAGTCCGCAAGCCAGAGGGCCGACATAATCGACGGCCCACCTGCCATCATCCTGGCCACAAGCGGAATGCTAAATGGCGGCCCGATAATGGAGTACCTGAAGAGGCTTGGGCCTGATGAGAAGAACACCCTGATCATAGTGGGCTACCAGGCTGAAGGAACTCTTGGCCGAAGGATACAGAAGGGCTGGAAGGAGGTGCCTCTCTCGTCTGAGGGCAAGACCCAGACTGTGAAGATCAACCTCGATGTCGTCACAGTCGATGGTTTCTCAGGACACTCCGACCGCCAGCAGCTCATGGAGTATGTCAGGCGCATCTACCCCAAGCCCGGAAGGGTGCTCACCAATCACGGGGACGAGGCCAACTGCCTGGACCTGGCAAGCTCTCTCTATAAGAGATACAGGATACCGACTATGGCTCCTATGAACCTGGAGACTGTCAGGCTGATCTGATGAGCGGCTGATCCGATGGGGAAGCGCTTTTATGCTTCCCCGACGTTCAGATGGATGATATTATCTCGAATTTCTCGATAAAAAAGAGATAAGGACAATCTGCAATGCGATTTGAATCAGTTCGATCCGCTCTCGTTCAAAGCCAGTCCTCTTCAAAAGCTTTATCAAATCCGAGAGCTAAATCCAAAACTGAGGGTTCATCTTGACTGGAAAGAGAACTAGGATCATAAACGACCCCTCTGACCTGGTCCCTCTCCTGCAGGCCTTTGGATCTGAGGCTCACAAGAAGGTCTTCGATGAGCTGTCCAAGGGCTGGCGTACAGAGCGGGAGCTGTCTGAGCTCATACACGACCGGGAGGCCGTGCACAGGTCAGTCGAGCTCTTGAGGAAGAGCGGCCTTGTGGAGACCAAGTGGAGGATGCCTGAAGCCGGAGCCAGCCCTGAGAAGGAGTTCCACTCAACCTACTCCAGGATTCAGGCGAGCTTTGGCGCTCCAATGGAGGACTTAAGCGAGCTCATTCGCCTCACGTTCATGTCTGAGGAGGAGCTGCGAAACGTTACAGATAAAATAAGAGGCCAGGTGACTTCGGGAAATACCTCTCTCTCCAACCTCTCAAGAGAGCTGAGTTTGTCCCAGGTGTTCATTCGCGGCGTGGCTAAGAGAGCTGAAGGCCTCACTGTTCGTGGACAGAGAGTAGAGCTTTTCGAAGAGGAACGTTAGTGGCAAACATACTTCAGAGCAAGCGTGACAGCTCACGTTTTCAGATCCTCGTGGAGATAGCAGCGCACCAGCCGAACCTCAGGCAAAAGGAGGTCGCTGAGCGCCTTGGCGTGACCCCTCAGGCTATATCTGAGTACATCAAGGAGCTCGTGGCAGACGGCCTGGTCACAACAGACGGCAGGATGAGGTACAGCATCACCAAAGAGGGAGTCGAGTGGCTTCTCGAGGGCGCAACTGAGCTCAAGCGCTACGCCCGCGTAGTGATGGAAGATGTGATCAGCCACGTCTCAGTCTGGGCGGCCATAGCTGACATAGACTTAGGAGAAGGAGAGCACGTCAGCCTTGAGATGAGACATGGCCTTCTTTACGCCAACAAAAAAGAAGGCATAGACGCCGGCGGCGTGACCATATCAGAGGCCAAGGCTGGAGAAGACGTCGGGGTCTCTGACCTCACAGGGCTCATAAGCCTGGATGAGGGAAAGATCACTGTTTGCAAGGTGCCAAGAGCCCAGCTGGGCGGCTCCAGGAAGGCCAATCTGGAGATGCTCAAGGCTGCGATATCCGGCGGTGCCCAGATGGTAGGCGCCCTTGGGATTGAAGCGCTGGTTGCCCTTCGCAAGGTCGGCCGCACGCCTGATGTCGTCTTCGGGGCAAAAGAGTCTGCTGTTGAGTCTGCCTACCACGGGGTGAGCTCAGTCATAGTCTCTGTGGACGAACAGGTGCCGGAGCTTCTAAACCGGCTTGAATCAGAAGGGCTCAAATACGAGCTTCTGGACCTAAGCCTCAAATGACTTTTCAGGTTCTGGCTCAGGCTGACAGGTCGAGGATACTTCTTCTGCCCATAAGAGATGGGAAGGCGCTCTTCGAGTCTTACCTCAGGCTAAAAGATATGCCCCAGGGGCCCAGAGCCTACAAGTTTTTGGTTAAAAAGGAGGCTGAGAAGTACCTTCCTCCAGAAGACGTCCTGACTCTTCTTAGGAAGGCTGGAGCCATATACGTGGCAAGGGGCGACCAGGATCTTGAGAAGAAATTTCTAGAGTTCCTGGATGCGTATCAGCTGCCGTGCAGGCGCATCCTGGTCTGCAATCACTGCCTTGGAGAGCGCAAGTTCACTGCAATTGGCAAGGATGCCATCGTCTACAAGGGCGCCAGGATCTGCGAGAGCTGTGCTGCTGCTGAACTGCTCAGGGAGGCCGACTTCCGTGGCCTCAGCCGCCCTGCAAAGGCCCACCTCGTCAGGATGCTTCGGAGGAGGAAGAACCTGGACGAGGTTCTGGGACTCCTGTCTTTACAGAGGCTTGATCCGGAGCTCACCAAGTTCGACACCATCCCTGCTAGCAAGGTCGAGCCCACACTGGATCTTGAGTCCGTAGAGCTTCCTGAGTCTCTCAAGCAGATGCTGAAGCGCAGGCTCACAAAGCTCCTCCCAGTCCAGTCAAAGTCTGTCGAAGCCGGCCTCCTTGAGGGAGAAAACCAGCTGGTGGTCTCGGCCACAGCCACAGGAAAGAGCCTGATTGGAGAGATGGCTGGGATCAAGAACTTGATAGAGAACAAAGGCAAGCTCCTCTTTTTGGTGCCACTGGTGGCTTTAGCCAACCAGAAGTACGACCAGCTCTCAGCTTACTCCGGGCTTGGTTTTTCGACGTCGATACGCGTGGGCGTCAGCCGGATCAAGCTCGGCCACGGCAGGAAGATGCGCCAGGATCTCAATGCCGACATAATCACTGGCACATACGAGGGAATCGACCAGGTGATAAGGTCCAGGCGGGGCCTCGGCAAAATTGGGACCATAGTCATAGACGAGGTCCACATGCTCGAGGACAAAGAGCGCGGCCACAGGCTTGCAGGAATGATAGCAAGGCTAAAGCTCGTGGCGCCAAATGCCCAGTTCATATTCCTGTCAGCGACAGTTGGCAATCCTGCAGCCCTGGCGAAGGCCCTTGGCGCAACTTTAGTAGAGCACCAGGTGAGGCCTGTTCCCATCGAACGCCACCTGATCTTCAGCTCAGGGCCTGAGAAGCGCAGGCTCATGAGGGATCTATCTAAGGAGGCACAGGCGCACACGTCAACTACCGGATACAAGGGCCAGACCATAATCTTCACCAACTCAAGGAAGAACTGCTACTCCATCGCCCAGTCGATACCAGGAGCTGCAGCTTACCACGCAGGCCTCCAGTACCACGAGAGAAAGAAGATAGAGGACCTCTTTGGACAGGGAAAGATCCACACTGTGGTCACCACGGCTGCCTTGGCAGCAGGCGTAGACTTCCCTGCATCCCAGGTGGTTTTTGAGTCTCTTGCTATGGGCATAGAGTGGCTCTCGGTACATGAATTCAACCAGATGACCGGGCGCGCCGGTCGCCCTGGGTACCACGACCTCGGCAAGGTCTACATTCTGGCAGAGCCAGGGCGAAAGTTCTCCTCATCCAGGGGCGAGTCAGAAGACGAGATGGCCCTGAAGCTCCTGCACGGAGAGATGGAGGAGGTGGCGCCTGAGTACGGTGAAGAGCAGCAGCTCGAAGAGGTGCTGGCAAACGTGGTTGCATCCAGGTCAAGGCAGGACCTTGAGAAGCTCCATGAGCTGACTTTAGGCCTGGACAACCTGGACTATTCTTTGAAATCGCTGGCTGAATCTGGCTTAGTCAGGGGAGCTGAGCCCACGAAGCTTGGAGCAGCAGCAGCAGCCCACTTCTTCTCTCCAGAGATGGTTAAATTGGTCCAGGCTGAGATGGCGCAGGGAAAACCTGCCCTGGAGATTGCTGTAGCTTTGGAGTGCTTCGAGGATATTTACCTAAAGCAGGCAGAGAGGATTTCCACGGTCCTGAAAATGCGGATATCCCAGAGGGCCTTCCACGGATCTTATCTAGACCTCCTGAGCAGCCCGGAGCTTCGAAGTCTTGAGAGGAGCATACAGAAGGAGTGCCTTAGCTTCGCCAAGGATTTCATGCGCTGCAAGTGCATGGACTCGCCATACTGCGGCTGTCCTCAGAAGAAATCTTCACTGAGAATTCTCGAACTCAGGGCTGAAGGCAAAAGCCCTGGGGAGATAATCGATGAGTTCAGCGACAGGTACGGGATGTATGCTTACCAAGGGGATCTGATAAACTACCTGGACCAGATGGTGAGATATCTGGAGGCCATCGAGGCCATTGCGAGGGTGCTCGGCAAGGCTGATGTGGCTAAGGAGGCGGGGGAGATGAAGAAAGGGATTGAGGGCGAGTGAAAAGCACAATTATGCAGCCCTGTTAGTACACCAGACAAGTGGCTGCTTATCGTAGAAAGTTGGGTGGAATCTTTCGCTGTTCTCGTAAAAGATGGCTGAATCTTGTGATTTAATTTCTTTAGAATCATTCAACAGATACAAATAATTCCGCTGATATCGCTGAACTGGCTGAGGGATTAAGCCAGGAATCTGCAATGCATCGATTAGTTTTTGTCTGTGTAGTGCTCGCCTTGATGTTGCAGGGAGCATCTGCCGAAGAACAGACTGCTTCGGATGGACAAGAGAAGGTTTTAGAAAATATTCCGAGCTATTCTCAGGAGAGCACTGAATGGTGCGCATGGGTAAGCGCTCAAATGGTTCTAAGTTATTATGGCTATACTGTATCACCTCAAGCAGTTGCAGTTGAGACTTTTAAACTTGCTGATCAAACATGGGGTGGTAACGATAAAGATGGCCTGCCATGGAGATATTATAGGTTTTATGGAGATGCAATAAGATCTTTGAGTGATAATAATCTCGATATTGAAGAAGTAACCACACAGAACAAAGATGAGGTGTTGTACAAAATATTTGAGGCGATAGACCGCGGATACCCAGTAATCCTTGTATCCGGAGGGCCTTGGCTGTATGATGCAACTGATCTTCCGGAATTGTCCTGGATAGAATTTTCCCCGGAAAGTAGTTGGCCAAATGGAGGCCATGCTTCCGTGATCGTAGGGTATTCGTTGAAAGAAGAAATGAATAATTTCCTCACTGTTGGGCCGCTCACTTTCTTCACTAATCTTCTCGATTATCCTCCCGTAGTAAAAATTCATGATCCAGCTACGGCCGCAATAGGGGTGGGGACTTATTGGGTATCCTACGACAAGCTCTTTGAAAAAACCATTGGATATCCTGCAGTTACTAGGTTAATAATCGTGAAGCCCAGTTCGGGAGATAACGCGCCACCGATAACTCAAGCTTTTCAGGTTTCACCTCTCAGCTTAACCTCTGGCGAACCATTTACTATCGACTATACCGTATCAGATAATAGTGGCTCAGGTCTGAAGCAAGTGGAGCTATGGCGCAAAGACGAGCAGAGCGATTGGCAGGAGATCGATAGAAACACCTTGGCGGGAGAAAACGGCCCCACTTCTGACTCATTCACAGATTCGCCATCTGCTCCAGGCAAATACTGGTATGGCATCCATGTGGTCGATAATGCTGGCAACTGGAACGATGAGAAGAACACAAATACCAATTACCAGCCGAGTGAATTTGAGCCTGTTGAGGTGGTGGTAAAGGAGGCTGCGATTGCGAAGGTATCCTCTCAGGCCGATGTATCTGGGCATTGGGATGGTGAGCTATACCAATTGAGCAAAATATTCTCATATTCTCTTGACCTAACGCAAACAGGATCTGATGTGAGAGGTATATCTAAGATATCATTTGGGCAATATTATGCTATAATGGACCTTACTGGATCGTTTTCCAATGGAGTTCTATCCTTTACGGAGACAGGAATTAGAGAACATTTTGATCAGCCAGGAAGGTATTTTATTCTTAAAACTGCGAATCTAAATTACGAAGAGACTCCAAATGAGGTCTTAGAAGGTAATTGGGAGTGTTATGATTCTCCAACTGTTCCCTGCAATTATGCAACGAGTGGAACAGGCAAAATACAACATACAGCCGTTGGATGAGCGGCTAAGCCAAACCAGGGATCATAGATATAGATGGTAGGGGACCTCAGCCCCTCGAAAAGGGAAAACCGGATAAAGCCGTAGCCACCAGAAATGAATTGGATGAAGCAATCTGATATGCTTAAACGCATTAAAATTCTTGTTGATGATCGGAAGTATATCATAACAACCCATGCAATAATAAGGATGTCAGATCGGGATGTAACTGCAAAGGATCTGATAAGTTTAATATCCAACGGAGAGATAGTAGAAGAATACCCGAATCGCAGGCCATGTCCAGCAGCTCTAATGCTTGGGTTCATTTCAGGCAGGCCCTGTCATGTGGTAGTGGCCATATGCGGAGATCGGTTAAGCATAATCACAGTCTATTGGCCTGATGATGAATGCTGGATAGACTGTAGAACGAGGAGACCATGATAAGCTCAGATACGTGCGCCCTGTGTGGAGGAAAGCTGCGTGAGGGATTTACCGAACTGGTGATGAAGGTCGGAAATGAAGTAGTTGTCATCAAAAAAGTTCCCGCTCTTGTATGCAGCTGCTGTGGTGAAGCCTATGTGACTCCAGAGGTATCTGAGAAGATCGATGAAGTAATGAAAGAGTTCCGAGCGGGAAAGCTGCTGGTTAGACCGCTCGCAGCTGGTGAGATCGAGTTAAAGATGAGCGCATGAACAAATCCGTGGTGAGTGTCTCAATGAAGATGAGGCCATGAGTATGATCATCGACCTCGGGCTCAAGGACTACGTGGTTGAGCTTTACAGGCGTGGGGACCTGACCATTCGTGAGGCTGCAGCGCTCCTCGACTTAAGCTTGCGCCAGACCCTGGAAATCGTGGAGAAGAAGATTGGTGGGAATGTCGGTCGAGAAGAGGCGTGCATAGCGCTGGAATTGGCGAAGACGCTGGCGAATGTGAAGTAATTTAATCTTAACCTACCTGTGAATCAACACTAAACTAAAAAGATCGCCCTGCTGGAACCTCTTTGAAGCCAAGCGCCAGGGCGACCGACTCTACCCATCGGCCTTATCCTTTCTAAAAAAACTGGCGCCCAGCTCGATCCAGTTGATAGCGGTCAACCGAAAGTGCTCGGCACATCAAAGCAATCCTCAAATGTCCCCGCCGGAGGCAGGGTCAGGGGGCCGTCCGGCCTTGAGGACACTCGGTTGTTAGTGCTAACCCAGAAACAGGTAGGCCAGGCCTAATCAAGCGTGCAACAGATGAGCAGCTAACTCAAAAACAGGTAGCTCT